>CAYNVY010000250.1:0-6267 GCA_964400745.1 uncultured Enterobacteriaceae bacterium
AGACAGATTTTCGCGCAGGCTCATGATCGCTACGCCGTGATCGCCCATGGAGCCTGAAACCAGCACCGCGTCGCCCGCGCGCGCCCTGGCGCCGCCAAGGTCCAGGCCCTCCGCCAGGACACCGACGCCGGTGGTGGTGATGAACACGCCGTCGCCCTTGCCGCGCTCCACCACTTTGGTATCCCCGCTCACCACCGGCACACCCGCTTCTCGCGCCGCCTGCGCCATCGATTCGACGATGCGCGCCAGGTCGGCGAGCGCGAACCCTTCTTCCAGGATGAAACCGGCGGCCAGGTAAAGCGGCGTCGCGCCCATCACCGCCACATCGTTGATCGTGCCATGCACCGACAGGCAGCCGATGTCGCCGCCCGGGAAGAACAGCGGCGACACCACGTGGCAATCGGTGGACATCACCAGCCGGCCGGTGCGGCCCTCGAATCCCGGCAGCGGCAGCACCGCGCCGTCGTTGCCCTGGCCGAGATAGTCGTTGCCAAGATGCCGGGCAAACAGCTCGGCGACCAGCTGCACCATGGCGCGTCCGCCCGAACCGTGCGTGAGATCGACCCGGCCATGCGCCAAATCGAGCGGCCGGACTTGAGCCACGCGCTTTTTTTCGCCGGCCTCGCCCATCAGTGCATATCCTTGTAGCGCCCATAGCTATAATGCGCCGCGCAGGCGCCTTCGCTGCTTACCATGCAGGATCCGACCGGGTTTTCCGGTGTACAGGCGGTGCCGAAAATCCTGCACTCCTGTGGCCGCTTGATCCCGCGCAGAATCGCGCCGCATTCGCAGGCCTTGTTGTCGGGCACGGACCGGTAGGTGAGATCGAAGCGCCGCTCGGCGTCGAACGCGGCGTATTGCTCGCGCAATTTCAGCGCCGAATCGGGCAGCACCGAGAGTCCGCGCCACTCGAATTCGCGGCGCAGCTCGAAAACTTCCGCCATGCGCGCCTGCGCCTTCAGATTACCCTCGCGGCTCACCGCGCGCGTGAATTCGTTCTCCACCTCGGCCCATCCTGCGTTCACCTGCCGCACCAGCATCAGTATCGCCTGCATCACGTCCAGCGGCTCGAATCCGGCGATCACCACGGGCTTGCCATACTGCTTCGCGACAAACTCATAGGGCCGGCTGCCGATCACGGTCGACACATGCGCCGGTCCGATCAGGCCGTCGATCGCCGCGGTCTCCCCCTGGCCTGCTTCGGGTGTTTGCAAAATGGCCTTGATCGCCGCCGGCGTCAGCACATGGCAGCAGAGCACGCTGAAATTGGCGAGCCGCTCGCGCTCGGCCTGCAGGATCGCCAGCGCCGTCGGCGGCGTGGTGGTTTCGAAACCGATCGCAAAAAACACGACCTCGCGCTCCGGATGCTCGCGCGCGATCTGCAGCGCATCCGATGTCGAGTACACCATGCGGATATCGCCCCAGCTGCCGCCGATCCCGGCTTTGGCCTTCATCAGCGACAGCCCGTCCGAGGCCGGCACGCGCAGGGTGTCGCCGTAAGTGCACAGAACTACCCCTCGCGCCAGGGCCAGTTCGATCGCCATGTCCACGCGGCCGATCGGCAGCACGCAGACCGGGCAGCCGGGGCCGTGCACCATGCGCAGGTTCTGCGGCAGCAGATCGGCGAGGCCGTAGCGCGAGATGGCGTGGGTGTGGCCGCCGCAGAATTCCATGAAGCGGTAGCTGCGTCCCGGTTCGACCGCAGCCGCGATCTTGCCCGCCAGGGTGCGCGCGATCCCGCCGTCGCGAAATTCGTCGATGTATTTCACTGCGCCTCGATCTGGGCCGCGTTCATTTCCACAAACAAGGCCAGCGTCTTCTGCGCTTCCTCCGGGTCGAGCTTCGACAACGCGTAGCCGACATGCAGAATCACATAGTCGCCGACTTTCACATCCTCCAGCAGCGCCAGCGATATTTCCTTTCTTACGCCGCCGAGATCGACGATCGCAGTATCTGCGGCGCCGAGTTCCATCACTTTCACCGGAAGGGCCAGGCACATTTCACGACTCCGAAGAATTGATCGCGACCCAGGACTGCCCCAGGGCAATACCCGAATCACCGGAAGAGGCGCGCTGCGGCGCGAGCACGCGGATGCCACGACGTTCGAGATTCTGCCGCAGTCCGGCGGAGAGGAGCGCATTCAAAAAGCAGCCCCCGCCCCATGCCAGCGTCACAAGTCCGGCGGCCTGCGCCGCCTGCGCAACCCATTCGCCCAGTGCAGCCACCAGCGTAGCATGCAAGCCGGCGGCGGCCTGATCCACCTCGTCCGCTCCGTCCAGCGCCGCAAGCACGGGCAGCAGATCGAGTTGACCGTCGCCGGCAACGATCCAGCCGTCCTGCATCGCCCGCGGCCATCCGTACGCTTCGATGTAGCGCGTCGCGGCCTGCTCCACCAGCATCGCCGCCTGCGCTTCGTATTGCATCTGCGCGCACAGACCCAGCAGGCCCGCGGCGGCATCGAACACCCGCCCCATGCTCGAGGTACGCGGACAGTTGATGTCGCGCTCCAGCATGGTCGCGACCGTAACAGCACCAGCTTGGCCAAAGCGCTTGCCTATGTGAGCGTTGCGCCCCTGTTGGTGCAACACGGCTGCCGCCATGCGCCAGGGCTCGCGCGCGGCGCGATCGCCTCCGGGCAGAGGCAGAGGCCGCAGATGCCCCAGACGCTCGAACCGCGCCCTATCGACGAGCAGCAACTCGCCGCCCCATGCCCGGCCATCGGTTCCCAGCCCGACTCCGTCCAACGCCAATCCCAGCACCGGACTGCGCCATCCGTGCTCGGCGCAGACCGCCGCGATATGCGCGTGATGATGCGCCACGCCAACGGCCGGCAATCCGTGGCGCGCGGCAAACGCAAGCGCGGCACGGGTACTGTAGTAGTCGGGATGCAGATCGTGCGCGACAAGTTCGGGTTCGACTTCGAGCAGATCCAGCATGCGAACCAGCGTTTCGTCGAAGAAGTCGCAGGTGGCCGCGTTATCCAGGTCGCCGATGTGCGGCGCGAGGAATGCCTCGTCGCCGCGGGTCACGCACACGCTGCTCTTCAGGTGCGCGCCGAAAGCCAGCACCGAAGGGCCGGCATGCGGCAAGCGGATGCTGGCGGAGGCATAGCCGCGGCTGCGCCGGATGAACTGCGCGCGGCCCTGCAGCGGTCGCAGCACGCTGTCATCGCAGCGCGCCACGATGTCGCGATCGTGTTCCAGAATGGCATCGGCGATCCCTGTCAGGCGCGCCCGTGCTTCGGCGTTGTCGCGCACGATGGGTTCGCCGCCCGGGTTGGCGCTGGTCATAACCAGCACCAGATCCTGGGGCAAAGCCAGCCAGGCGCTGCCCGCCGGCCGGCCCGCCGCTTCGTGGAACAGCAGAAAATGGATGGGCGTGGTCGGCAGCATTGCGCCCAGCCAGATCAGGCCGGGCGCCACGCCGGTCAAGGCTGCAGCGCAATCGGCGCTCGCCCGCAGCAACACGACCGGACGCTCGCGCCCCTCCAGCAGGGCGCGCTCCTGCGTCGAAGTCCCGGCGTAGGCGGCGAGACTCGCCGCGTTGAGCGTCATCACCGCAAGAGGCTTCTCTTCCCGGTTCTTGCGCCAGCGCAGGCGCGCCACCGCGTCCGGATTGCGCGCGTCGCAGGCGAGGTGAAAGCCTCCCAAGCCTTTGACCGCGACGATCGCGCCCGATTGCAGCAGGTCCAGCGTCGCTTCTATAGGGTCCCCCTCGATGGCCTTGCCTTGCGCATCGATCAGCGCAAGCCGCGGTCCGCAAGCGGGACAACAGAGGGTCTCGGCATGAAAGCGGCGGTCGGCGGGCGACGCGTATTCTCCGGCACAGGCCGCGCACAGCGGGAACGGCGCGAGGCTGGTTTGCGGCCGGTCGTAAGGCAGCGCCCGCGTCACGGTATAGCGCGGGCCGCAGTGGGTGCAGGTGATGAAGGCGTGGCGCCAGCGACGGCCGGCCGGATCGAACATTTCGACGAGACAGTCCGCGCACACGGCGACATCGGGACCGATGACCGTCGCGGCCTTTCCCCGCACGCTTTCGACGATACTGAAAGGTTCCAGTCCGGCAGTTGCCGCGTCCGCCGAAAGCACCGCGTCCACGCGCGCGAGCGGCGGGGCTTCGGTGCGCAGGCGCTGCAGCAGTTCGCCTATCCCGGCCGGCCGGCCTTCGACCGCGATCTCTACGCCATCGGCGTCGTTGCGCACCCAGCCCGTGAGTTCCAATTCCCGCGCCAGGCGCCAGACAAAGGGCCGGAACCCGACTCCCTGGACGATCCCTCTGACGCGGATGCGGCAGGCGACAGGAGGCAAGGCAGCGCTCAAGGCAACGGCCGTTGCAACTGCGCCTCCAGTTCGGCTATGCGCCGCTTGAGGCCTTCCACCGTTTCCCGTTTCGCGGCAGCCGCAGCGGCGAGACCCTCGCGCAGGAAATCCAGCCATACGCTCATGCCTTCGCCGCTCGCGGCGGAAACGCGGATGACGCTGATATCCGGATTGACCCGGCGCGCGTAGCCGATGGCCGCCTCGACATCGAACGCTAGGTGCGGCAGCAGATCGATCTTGTTCAGCAGCATGAGGCTGGCGGCGCGGAACATGTCGGGGTATTTGATCGGTTTGTCTTCGCCCTCGGTGACCGACAGGATCACCACCTTGTGCGCCTCACCCAGGTCGAAGGCGGCCGGGCAGACGAGGTTGCCGACGTTTTCTATCATCAGCAGCGAGTTTTCGGCCGGCGCAAGCTTTTGCAACGCATGCCCGACCATGTGCGCGTCCAGATGGCAGCCTTTGCCGGTGTTGATCTGAATCGCCGGTGCGCCCGTGGCGCGGATGCGCTCGGCGTCCCGGCTGGTTTGCTGATCGCCCTCGATCACGGCCACCGATCGTCCGGCGAGCATGGCTATGGTCCTGCACAGTAGCGTGGTCTTGCCCGAACCAGGGCTGGAAACCAGGTTCAGGGCAAAGATGCCGCGATCGAGCAGGCTGCGGCGGTTCTCGGCGGCGTAGGCATTGTTCTTGGACAAAATATCCTGTTCGATCTGCACCATGCGCGTGGCCGAAAGGCCGGGCGCGTGGGCATGCGCAGGCGTGTCGCCGTGCCCGTGCACATGGCCTGCGCCGTGCGCATGCGCGTGGCTGTGCGTCGTTCCGTCGGCATGCGCGTGCTCATGCGCATGCGGCGCAGCGCCGCCCTCGATGCTCACTTCCCCTTCCCCGCAGCCGCAGGTCGTACACATGTCCGCTTCTCCTACACGACTTCCAATTCCTTGACGCGCATTTCGGTGCCGCCCGTCACCCGCACCTGCCGGTCACCGCATCGCGGACACGCGCCGTACAACTCGCTCATAGCGACGCTGGCCGAACATTGCAGGCACCAGCCCGCCCCCGGCGTCGCGATGATCTCCAATTTCGCGCCTTCCGCCAGGCTGCCGCGGCTCACCGCGTCGAAGCAAAACCGCATCGCCTCGACTTCGACCCCCGCGAGCTGCCCGATTTCCAGCCAGACGGTGGCGACCTTGGTGAAGGCCTGCTTGCGCGCCGCATCCTCGATCAATTGCAACACGCCTTCCGCCAGCGACATTTCATGCATGAAAAATGGGGCCCATAGCCGTCTTGGTGCCCATCATCGTCCGGTTTTTCACGACGCGACTTGATGGCAATCAAATGTGACCGGAACTTAGCGGTGTATTTAGGATAAACACCTGAAATTGGCTCCAACCCTTCTTTTTTCGCATCCACCACTTTTATGCCGGCCGTTTAGCCACTAGACTCCGGCATTGAACCGAATCTGAAACATTGAGACATATTGCATGGATTTGCCCAACGACTGGATTGCGCTACTCGCCCTGGTGTTCGTATTTGGCGCCAAACACGGACTGGATGCCGACCATCTGGCCACCATCGACGGCCTGACCCGCTACAACCTGCGCCAGGCGCCGGCTCGCGCGCGCTGGTGCGGATCGCTGTTTTCGCTGGGCCACGGTGCCGTCGTCATGCTGATTGCGCTCGCCGTCGGCTTCGCTTCGACGCAGTGGCAGGTGCCGCAATGGATGGAAGACGTGGGCACCTGGATTTCGATCGGCTTTCTCACCCTGCTCGGACTGCTGAATCTGCGCGCGGTGCTGCTGACGCCCGCAGACGCGATCGTGGCCCCGGTCGGCCTCAAGGCCGGCTTACTCGCGCGCCTGCAATCGGCTTCGCATCCGCTCGCGATCGCCGCGGTGGGCGCCCTGTTCGCGCTGTCCTTCGACACCATGAGCCAGGCCGCGCTGTT
>CAYNVY010000251.1:0-6250 GCA_964400745.1 uncultured Enterobacteriaceae bacterium
CGGCAGCAGCAGCGACGCGGTGGAGATCGCCGTCCAGCGCCGGCCGCCGAAAATCGGCACCATGAAGGAATAGAAAATCCTCAGCGTGGCCCCGCACAGCGAGGGCAGCGCCGCCAGCCAGAACAACTGCTCGGTCGAAAACCTGAAACCCACATGCGGCAGGTTCACCACCACCACGCTCCACACCATCCACACCGCGAACGCGAGCGTCAGCGACGGAATCGAGATCGACAGATTGCGGCTGGCGACGGACCGCCCCTCGCCCTCCCAGAAGGCGGAGTCCTCTGGATCCCAGCGGGTCAGCGCGCGCGTCGGCATGGCGGTTTGCTTAGTGCTCTCTAGGAGGTGAAGTGCGCCGGCTCTGGGTGCTTGCGGCTTTGCTCCGCGCTCATCGGTCGCACTTCGCTGAAGTACATCCACATCAGCGACACCCAGACGATGCCGAACATGAGCATGAAGGCCGAGGAGCGCACGCCGGTCAGATCGACCAGGGCGCCGAACATGATCGGCAGGATGAATCCGCCCATGCCGCCGGCGAGGCCGACGATGCCGGAGATCACGCCGATGTTGTGCGGATAATCGTCGGAGATGTACTTGAACACCGAGGCTTTGCCGATGGCGAAGGCGATGCCCATGGAAAACATGAGGATGGTGAAGATCGTCGGGTTGAGTCCGATGTGGAAGGTCTTCGGGCCGGTCACGGTCTGGATGGTGAAGTCGGTCTGCGGATAGGAGAGGAAGAACAGGCAGACCAGCGCGATCCACAGCACCCACCAGGTGACCGTGTGCGCGCCGAACTTGTCGGAGAACCAGCCGCCGATGGCGCGCAGCACGCCGCCCGGAACGCTGAAGCCCGCCGCCAGCAGCGCCGCCAACTGGATGTCGAAACCGTACTCGGAGATGTAGTACTTGGTCATCCACAGCGACAGCGCGACGTAACCGCCGAAGACGATGGAGTAATACTGGCTGTAGCGCCAGACCGTCGGATCCTTCAGCGCCTGCAGCTGCTCCTTGACGGTCACGTCCGAATGTCCGGAGGTGTGCTCCTCGTCGGTGTAGGTGAAGAACCAGAAGCCGACGGCGGTGATCAGCATCAGCACCGCGTACACTTTCGGCACCATGGTCCAGCCGTACATGACGACGATGGTCGGCGCCACCAGCTTGGTCACGGCGGCGCCGGTGTTGCCGGCGCCGAAGATGCCCATCGCGAGGCCCTGCCGGTTCTTCGGAAACCAGCGCGCGCAGTAGGCGATGCCGACTGTGAACGAGCCTCCGGCCACGCCGACGAACAGGCCCGTCACCAGGTAGTGCCAGAATTCGGTGCCGATGGAGATCAGCCAGATCGGGATGACGGTGGAGAGCATCAGGATGAAGAACACGATGCGGCCGCCGAACTTGTCGGTCCACATGCCGAGCGGCAGGCGTATCAGCGAGCCGGTCAGCACCGGCAGCGCCACCAGAATCCCGAACTGTGTTTCGTTCAGATCCAGGGTCTTCTTGATCGGAATGCCGATCACGGCGAACATCATCCACACCATGAAGCACACGGTAAACGCCGTGGTGCTCGCCGTTACCACCGACCAACTCTTGTAAGTCTGTGTAGCCATGTGCGCAATCTCCGCCGTCGATCAAGGTAAAGCGCAGTCTAGGCGCGTGCGCAACACTGTGAAATAGACCGAAATCGCGTCCGGGGAGGCGCTTCTACCCACTTGGTGGTAGCAGCCCGGTGCCGGCGAATCGGCCGGAACACCGCGTCCCTATTGGCTTTGCGGGCTTTTGCTTCGATGTTCTGTGGCGTGCGCTCAGGCAACAGGGCAAAATGGGAGTAACGCCAAATAAGGCGCCGCGGCTGCAGCCGCGGCGCAGGAGAATAGCCCGATGAAAATGGATCGCCGTTTTTTCGCCGAATCGCTGGTGGTGCGGCTGGGCATCGCGCTCGGCGCCATCGTGCTGCTCGCGCTCGCAGCCACGATCAGCGCCACGGTGTTCGCCGAGCTCTCGACCGGCAAGGCCGCCGCGATCAACATTGCGGGCAGCCTCAGAATGCAATCCTATTGGATCACGGTGCAGGTGCTGCGCTCGGGCGACATCGGACGCCCGCCGGCGGAACTGCAGCAGGCGATGACCGATTTCGATTCGCGCCTGAACAGCCCGCTGCTCGTGGGCGGCGTACCCTCGGATGCGAGCGACCCCACGCGCCGCGCCTACGATCGCGTCGCGGCCAACTGGTCGAGCACGCTCAAACCCGCGGTGGCGCGCGCCGTGACCGAGGACGCCTCGGCGCGGGACGCGTTCGTCTCGCGCATGGTGGCCCATGTGCTCGACGTCGACCGCCTGGTTTACCTGCTGGAGCACGACCTGGAGCAACGCATCCAGGCGCTGCGCCTGGTTCAGGGCGCGGGTCTGTTCGCGATCGTGGTGGTCATGTTCGTCGCCCTCTACCTCATGCACGCCCAGGTCATCGTGCCGCTGGGCGATCTGCTGCAGTGCGCGCGGCGGGTGCGCGTCGGAGACTTCGGCGTGCGCGCGCGCCACTCGGGCGAGGACGAACTGGGCCAGCTGGGGCAGTCGTTCAACTACATGGTGGAAGACCTTTCGCGCAGCTACGCGACGCTGGAAGCGAGAGTCCAGGAGAAAACCGAGCAGCTGGCGCGCACCAACGTGTCGCTGGAGGTGCTGTACAACACCACGCGCACCCTGGCCGAGAATCCGCTGACGCAGGCGACGTTGGACGGTGTGATGCGCGACATCGAGCGTGTGGTCGGCCTGAAAGCCGGCGCGATCTGCGCGCGCGAGGAAGGCGACCAGCGCGGCTTTCCCGTGTCCCTGCATGCCGGAAGCGAACAGGCGAAATCGTGGTGTCAGCAGGAACGTTGCCACGAATGCTTCGGTAAAGACGCGGGCGAGTCCGGGATACGTATCGTCGGCAGCGGCGGGGAGCGCATGCTCTCGGTGCCCCTGTCCGAGGGCGGCAAGCCCTACGGCGTGATGCTGCTGCAGTTGCCCGAGGGCGTGCAGATCGAAGAATGGAAGATGAAACTGCTGGAATCGATCGGCCATCACATCGGCGCCGCCTTCGCCACGGCCAAGCGCAGCGACGAGCGGCGCGGCATCGCGCTGCTGGAGGAACGTTCGGTGATCGCGCGCGAACTGCACGATTCGCTGGCGCAGTCGCTGACCTATCTGAAGATCCAGGCGGCGCGGCTGAAGCAGCAGTTGAAAGCGGACGACGGGCGCGAACAGGCGCTGGAGGTGGTCGAAGAACTGAAGCTGGGCATCAATAACGCCTACCGCCAGTTGCGCGAATTGCTCACCACCTTCCGCCTGCGCATCGACGGCCGCGGCCTTTCCGAGGCACTGCAGGACACGATGCGCGAGTTCTCGCAGCGCGTCGGCATCGAGGTCAGCCTGCACGACCGGCTTCTGGGCCACGAACTCGATTCGAGCGAGCAGATCCACGTGCTGCAAGTGGTGCGCGAGGCGTTGACCAACGTCGAGCACCACGCAAACGCCCGCGGCGCCGAGGTGCGGCTGGCGATCGAAAAGGACCGCATCCGCGTCACAGTGGAGGATGACGGCGTAGGCATCAAGGAGGCGGAGCCGCCGACGCATCACTACGGCCTGGCGATCATGCGCGATCGCGCGGCCACGCTGGGCGGCACGCTGCAGGTGACGCGGCGCGTCGAGGGCGGCACGCGCGTGGAACTGGAATTTGCGCCTCGCGGACCCTATCAGAGCGCGGGCAGTTCCCCGCTCGCAGCACCCGCAGTCGCAGCGCTTGGGACATGAGTATGAAAACGAGTGACGGCAATCGTATCCTGATCATCGACGATCATCCGCTGTTTCGCAAAGGCGTGTCGCAGCTGATCGCGATGGCGCCGCACCTGCAGCTCGTCGGCGAAGCGGCCAACGGCGAACTGGGCGTGGCCAAGGCGCGCGAACTCGATCCCGACCTGATTCTGCTCGACCTGCACATGAAGGGCATGAACGGCATCGATACGCTCAAGGCCATCCGCGAAGCGGGCCTTGATTGCCGCGTGGTGATCCTGACCGTGTCCGACAGCGCGGACGATCTGGTGGCGGCGATCCGCAGCGGCGCCGACGGCTATCTGCTGAAGGACATGGAGCCCGAGGACCTGCTCGCCGCGATCGACCAGACCCTGAACGGCAGCACGGTGATCGGAGAGCGGCTGAACGGCCTGCTCGCGCGCGCCATACGCGAAGAGGCGACCGCGAGCCAGCGCGACAGCGCCACGCTCACCAAGCGCGAGCAGGAAATCCTCGACGGCCTGGCGCAGGGCCTGTCGAACAAACTGATCGCGCGCAGCCTGGACATCACCGAGGCCACGGTCAAAGTGCACGTCAAGAACCTGCTGAAGAAGCTGGGCTTCCGCTCGCGCCTGGAAGCCGCCGTCTGGTCCGTCGGCCGGGGAGCCAAACAAAGCTAGCGCCCCCGGGTCAGATTCCAGGACCTCAGTTTTTCACGAAATCGATCGCGATCGCACCGGGTTCGCGCTGCACATAGCGAATGCTGACCCTTTCCCCGTAGCGCGTCGCCAGCTGATCAAGCAGCGGCAGCGGGTCGTGGTCGTTGATGAAGCGCATGGTTTCGCCCGGGTTCAGGGCGTCCAGCGCGCCAAAGATCGCCGAGTGCCGGAAACGCTTGGCGATACCGCGGGCGTCGAACGGATAGAGCGAATCGGGCGAGAGGTGGAGGTGGGGTGCGGTGGCCATGGTGTGTGCTCCTTCGATGGTTGATATATAGACAACGTGGGTGCGGCACGATGCGGGGCCTGCATGCAAAGGCAGGCCCCGATCGAACAAATTGCGCTCAGGCTTTGCTGGGCAAGGCTGCCGGTGCGGCTATTGCGTGCTTGCGCCTGCCGCCCAGCCACAGGCGCAGCGTGAACAGCGCCAGGAACAGCGCGCCGGCGGTGAATACCAGATCGCCCGGCACCCGCATCCACACCATCGCCTCCATGAACGGCGAATGGATCACCTCCGGCGAACGGGCGTACCACATGCCCTGGGTGACGCTGGCCCAGGCCTGATATATGCCCGAGGGAACCAGGGACATGAACACCATCATCGCCAGGCCGATGTTGAGCGACCAGAAAGCAGGTCGCAACAGGCTCTCGGTCCACGCCGCGCGCTCGGACAGTCCGCGCAGGCAGAACAGCAGGAGGCCGATGCCGAGCATGCCGTAGACGCCGAACAAGGCGGCATGGCCGTGGGCCGTCGTCATGTTCAGACCCTGCATGAAGTACAGCGCGATCGGCGTATTGATGGAAAAGCCGAGCAGGCCCGCCCCCACCACGTTCCAGAAGCCCACGGCGATGAAACACATGATCGGCCACTTGTAGGCCTCGACCCAGGGCGCCGCTTTGGAGCGCTGGTAGTTGCGGTAGGCTTCGACGCCTATCATCGCCAGCGGCACGACTTCGAGCGCCGAGAACATGGAGCCGATCGCGATGACGAAAGTCGGGGTGCCGGTGAAATACAGGTGATGCAGCGTGCCCAGGATGCCGCCGAACAGGAACACGATGGTTTCGAGCACGATCGCCGTGTTGGCGGTGCTGGCGCGCAGCAATCCCAGACGCGTGAACAACAGCGCGATCACCGCGGTGGCGAACACCTCGAAGAAGCCTTCGACCCACAGGTGCACCAGCCACCAGCGCCAGTATTCGACCATGGCGTAATGGGTATGCTTGCCCCAGGTCAGCGAGGTGGCGTAAAAGCCGCCGATGCACAGGGCCGACAGGAACACCATCGCAATCAGGCCGCGGCTTTCGGACGGCCGCTTCAGCGCCGGCATCAGCCCGCGCCCGAGCAGCGTCACCCAGAACAACAGGCCGACGAACAGCAGGATCTGCCAGACACGCCCCATGCTGGTGAATTCCAGCCCCTGATTGCCGATCCAGAAGCTGAAATCGTTGCCCAGGTGCTGCAGGGTACCCAGCCAGCCGGTGGCAGTGGAGCCGACCACGATGAACAGGAGCGCGTAGAACAGCACATTGACCCCCAGCTTCTGGTACTTCGGTTCGTGCCCGGAAATGGCGGGGGCGATATACAGGCCGGTGGCCAGCCACGCCGTGGCGATCCACAGCACCGCGAACTGGGTATGGATGGTGCGGCTGACGCTGAACGGCAGGATCTGCGCCAGCGGCAGACCGTAGAAGCCGTTCCCGTCCACCGCGTAGTGTGCGGTAACGATGCCCATGCCGATCTGGGCCAGGATCAGGCCGATCAC
>CAYNVY010000252.1:0-6238 GCA_964400745.1 uncultured Enterobacteriaceae bacterium
CCGGCTGCGCCGGTGACTGCCACGCGTACGGGTGATTTGGACATTTTTTCTCCAATGATTGGCTAGCGGTTTGCGGAAGGTGACGGATTGCGGATGATAGGCATGTTGAGCGGCGGATGAGTCGTCTTTGGGTCGTCTTTGAGTCGTCTGTTACACGCTGATTGCGTGACGCTGACTTTGCCGCAAACAATAACCGCCGACATTGATACAAATCAAAGTCGGCCGCCGATCTTCGGCCAGAATCGTAAAACGTTGGGGTAGAGGCAGGAAACGCAAATGGGTCCGGATGAACTGAACCGCCTGCGCTGGCAATGCCGGCGCGGTCTGCTCGAACTGGATCTGGTGCTGGAGCGGTTTCTGGAGAAGCACGGCGAGCAATTGCAGGGTGAGCGCCTGGATTCGTTCAAGACGCTGCTGGCTTTGTCAGACAACGAATTATCGGATTTGGTAAGCGCCCGCACCGAGTGTAGCGATGCGCGGCACTACGAGGCGGTTCAATGGATGAGGAACTGCCGGGATCGTACAGGTTCTCAGAATTCAACCAATCAATAGGAGGATCAGAGAAATGACGCAGCTAAAAGACAAGTTGTCGGAGAAGATTCTGGCGCACCGTCCCCGCACCGCAAAACTCACCAAGGAGTTTGCAGACGTCGTCATCGACAAAGTCGATATCGGACAGTGCATGGGAGGAGCGCGCGATATCCGGTGCCTGGTCACCGATATCTCCTACCTCGATCCGCAGGAAGGGATACGCTTCCGGGGCAAGACTATCCCCGAAACCTTTGCGGCCTTGCCCAAGGCGGCCAATTCCACGTACCCGACCGTCGAGTCCTTCTGGTATTTTCTGCTGACCGGCGACGTCCCCAACCAGGCGCAGGTGGACGAAGTCGTCGGCGAATGGAAAGCACGCCAGGAAGTTCCCACGTACGTGTTCGACGTGATTCGCGCCCTTCCGCGGGACAGCCACCCGATGGTCATGCTATCCACCGGCATCCTGGCACTGCAGAAGGATTCCAAGTTCGCGGCTCACTACAACTCGGGCAAGTTCAACAAAATGAACGCCTGGGAATCGTTGTACGAGGATGCGAGCGACCTCGTGGCCCGCATCGCCGTGATCGCCGCGTTCATCTACAACCTGAAATACAACGGCGACAAGCAGATCGCCATCGATCCCAAGCTGGACATGGGGGCCAATTTCGCTCATATGATAGGCCAGAGCGAAGAGTATAAAGACGTGGCCAGAATGTACTTTATCCTCCACTCCGACCACGAGTCCGGCAACGTTTCGGCCCACACGACCCACCTCGTGCACTCTGCGCTGTCCGACCCCTACTATGCGTACTCCGCCGGTCTCAACGGCCTGGCAGGGCCGCTGCATGGCCTCGCCAATCAGGAAGTGCTCAGCTGGACCATGAAGTTCCAGGAGAAGTACTGCAAGGGCATCGAACCCACCAAGGAACTGATCACCAAGGCACTCTGGGATACCCTCAACTCGGGCCAGGTGATTCCTGGCTACGGCCACGCTGTCCTGCGCAAGACCGACCCGCGCTATATGTCGCAGCGCGAGTTCTGCCTCAGAACTCCGGGCCTCAAGGACGATCCGCTGTTCAAGTTGGTCTCGATGATTTTCGAAGTGGCGCCAGGCGTTCTGGGCGAGCACGGCCATACCAAGAACCCCTGGCCCAACGTCGACGCGCAATCGGGTGTGATCCAGTGGTACTATGGAATCAAGAACTGGGACTTCTATACCGTCCTCTTCGGCGTTGGGCGCGCGCTGGGTTGCATGGCCAATATTACCTGGGATCGCGCTTTGGGCTACGCTCTCGAGCGTCCCAAGTCCGTCACCACCGAAATGCTCGAGAAGTGGGCGGCCGAAGGCGGCAGGAAATAGCAGCAGTTCAACTTGTTCAGGTAGGGATTGGGGTTCTCGCAGAGTCGAGCCCCATCCGCCTGCAGATTTTGCGCCGCGGCTGTGTGCAACTTCTGCAGGGGCGAGCGGCGTGGCGCGTACGCAGCCCCGGGTGTGCCCTGCCTGCATAAGCGGCTGGTTCTTTGACGCAGGCGATAGGGGTGAACGGTGACTACGGGTCGACCAGGTGATTCCTCGCAGGCCACGCCCGATTATCGGGAAGGGGTCAAGAAGGATGTGGCCGAGATCAAGTTCCTCATCCACGATCTCCGGGTCGAGGGCTTTTTCAACGAAATCCTGCACTACCACGTTACCCTCAATACCGACCTCGAAATCTACAACATCGAGCAGGCGCAGGTTCTGCACGCGGCGGATGTACAGGAGCTGAAATCCAAGCTCGGCGCTGCGCGCAGAGCGTTCCAGGACTATTCGAACGCGGTAAAGAGTTTTTCGCCGGACCAAACGGTTCTGCTGCTCGGCCGCCGCTACGTCGATGCCATCCACGAGACCTGCCATCTGATCCTCAGCCCGCTGTGGGGGCGGTCGGATCAGGTGCTTTCCTTCCTGCCCAAAGAGGCGCGATCCGTTCGCTCGCGGCGCCACTACCGCAACTGCATCAGCTGGCTCTACGGCGTGCACCTGCGAATTGCGGCTTTTCGCGAGGAGGCGAATGATCCTGCCAACCAGGTGGAGTTCGACATTGCCGAGGACGTGCGCGATTTCTCGCAGGACGTCGTCCGCGGGTATGTGGTCGAGAAAGCCGAGGCACGCGTAGAACTGCTGTTCGAGCGAATGGACCCGGCGGTCATTGTCGGCAGGCGGCAGCGCTTTCGCCGCATGTATTTCAACCTGGTCATGAATGCCGTCGACGCCATGAGCGGGCGCAAGGCGGGTGCGGTGCACGTCAGTGCCACTGTCGAAGGCGACCGGGTGGCACTGCGCGTGCGCGACGACGGCGAGGGCATGTCTGAGCAGAAGATACAGCAGCTCCTCGCCGACCGCCAGACGCTGGATGGGGAGGTTCACTCCCTCGGCTTTGTTTTTGTGCGGCAGACGGTCGCCGAACTCGGTGGCGAACTGGCGATAGAGAGCACGATAGGCAAGGGCACGACCATGACTTTGCGCCTGCCTTACCTGAAGGGCAAGGTGTTGCAGCACGATCCGACATACCAGGTCAAATATCGCCTGCCCGAGAAATACCGCTCCATTCCCGTAGAGCCCGACACGGCACGAACCGCAGCCGTCAGTGCGACGGCGAGCAGTGCCGCGGCAGAGCCCGCGGCGCCGATCGCTTCGCGAATCCCTGCGCAGGCTGTGCCGGCCGGCGGGGACAGCGACGAGGAGCGCGCATTCGGCAGGCTTCTTTTTGACGCATACCAGAAGTCCAGGGCTCAATTCCCGGGCTGCATCTTCGCCATGGCCATCACCGAGGAAAACCGGGTCGAGATGTTCACGCACAAGCCCTACGAGCGCGAATTCAATATTTCGCACGAAGATCTTTCGCCCATGTACTATCAGGCGACCTATCGTGGGCGCATGGAGGAGGACGAACTAAAGCGCCCCTTTGTGATACTCAAGCCGCCGCAGAGCGTCGGAGATTACTTCGACTTCAAGGAGGTGCTCGAGACCGACCGTGACCTGGAGCGTTTCACGCGCATGGTTCGGGACGAAGGTATTCGAATCGCGCGCAAGCTCATCGCCACCGGACTCGACCCGCAGATTCTTGTGCTCTATTCCGGCGCGCCTCGCTTCTACCCCACTCCTGTGGAGATGCACGGTACCGCGCCTTTCCCGCTCGAGTTGATGGCGCGTCAGAAGCTGTCCACGGAAGCGAGCTAGCGGGGCGGCGAGACCGGTAGGTCCAGGCCGCCGCGTGCATCACAATAGCAACACTGCGTGTCGGGTCAAACGCCGGTTCAAGCCTATCGACAAACGCCAAGAAGACTGACAAGATGAAGCCGTACCCTGCGAAGGGTGCGCCGGGGGCGCAGGAAGCTTTGCGCCTTCAGCGTAGCCTTCGTGTCGTTTGTGGGATCCGTTTCCTTCTTTCCCTGACGCGAGCTGCCGCGATGATGAAACAATTCCAGAGCAACTCCCACCTGTTCGGCGGCAACGCCCCGTACGTTGAAGATCTGTACGAGTCCTACCTCGACAATCCGGGGTCGGTACCGGATCAGTGGCGCGAGTATTTCGACCAGATGCAGCTCGTTCCCGGCCAGGGCAAGGCGGCCGAGGTGCGCGATGTGGCGCACGCGCCCATCGTCGAGTCCTTCGCCATGCGCGCCAAGCAGGGCCCGCTGCCCCCGACGGCCACGCAGAACGACCTGACCGTGGCCCGCAAGCAGGTCAATGTGCAGCCGCTCACCCCCCCCCACCCCAACCCCCCCCCCCGCTGGGCGCAACTGGATCCGCTCAAGCGGCAGGAGCGTCCGCAGATTCCGGAACTCGAGACCGCGTTCTACGACCTGACCGAAACCGACATGGATACGCAGTTCGACGCCGCCAGCCTGTACTTCGGCGAGGAGCGCATGACCCTGCGCGAGATCATCAAGGGGCTGCGCGAAACCTACTGCGGCACGATCGGTATCGAATACATGTATATCACCGACCCGGCGCAGAAGCGCTGGGTGCAGCAGCGCTTCGAATCGATCCGCTCGGTGCCGACGTTTTCGGTCGAGACCAAGAAACACGTGCTGGATCGCCTCACCGCCGCAGAAACGCTGGAGAAGTACCTGCATACCCGTTACGTCGGGCAGAAGCGCTTCTCGCTCGAAGGCGGAGAGAGCGTGATTCCCTGCGTGGATGAACTGATCCAGCGCGGCGGCAGCCAGGGCGTGCAGGAAATCGTGGTGGGCATGGCGCATCGCGGACGGCTCAATGTGCTGGTCAACGTGCTCGGAAAGATGCCGAAAGACCTGTTCGCCGAGTTCGAAGGCAAGCACGCGGACGATCTGCATTCGGGCGACGTCAAGTACCACAAGGGATTTTCCTCCGACGTTTCGACACCCGGGGGGCCGGTTCACCTTTCGCTTGCCTTCAATCCCTCGCATTTGGAGATCGCCAATCCGGTGGTGGAGGGCTCGGTGCGCGCGCGTCAGCGCCGTCGCAACGACAAGGACGGGACGCAGGTCATGCCCATTCTGCTGCACGGCGATGCCGCGTTTGCCGGCCAGGGCGTGGTGATGGAGACGCTGAATCTGTCCGACACCCGCGGCTACGGCACCGGCGGCACGGTGCACATCGTCATCAACAACCAGATCGGATTCACCACGTCGGACCCGCGCGATTCGCGCTCCACCCTGTATTGCACCGATGTAGCCAAAATGGTGGAGGCGCCGATTTTTCACGTGAACGGCGACGACCCCGAGGCGGTGGTGCTGGTAACCCAGCTCGCGCTCGATTTCCGCATGGAATTTCATCGCGACGTCGTGGTGGATATCGTGTGCTTTCGCAAGCTCGGGCACAACGAGCAGGACACGCCTTCGGTGACGCAGCCGCTGATGTACAAGAGAATCGCCGCGCATCCGGGAACGCGCAAGCTCTATGCCGACAAACTCCTCGCGCAGGGCGTGATCGCGGACGCTCACGCGGAGGAACTGATCAAGAGCATGCGCACCGCGCTCGACGCCGGGCTGCACACGGCGGATCCGGTGATTTCCAATTTCAAGAGCCAGTATGCGGTCGACTGGGTGCCGTTCGTCAATCGCAAATGGACCGATGCCGCGGATACCGCGGTGCCGCTGGCCGAACTGCAGCGCATGGCGCAGCGGATTACGGACATCCCGGCCGATTTCAAGCTGCATTGGCTGGTGGAGAAGGTCGTGGCGGACCGCAGGGCCATGGGCGAGGGCCGGCTGCCCGTCGATTGGGGCATGGCGGAACATTTCGCCTACGCCACGCTGGTGGCGAGCGGCTACGCGGTGCGTCTCTCCGGCCAGGACTCTGGCCGCGGCACCTTCGTTCACCGCCATTCCGTGCTGCACGACCAGAAGCGCGAGAAGTGGGATTCAGGCACCTACATTCCGCTGCAGCACATCAGCGAAAAGCAGGCGCCGTTCACCGTGATCGATTCAGTGCTGTCGGAAGAAGCGGTGCTCGGCTTCGAGTACGGCTATGCGTCGGCAGAACCGAACGAACTGGTCATCTGGGAAGCGCAGTTCGGCGATTTCGCCAACGGCGCGCAGGTGGTGATCGACCAGTTCATTTCCTCGGGCGAGACCAAGTGGGGCCGGGTGTGCGGACTGGTGATGATGCTGCCGCACGGCTACGAGGGGCAGGGGCCGGAGCATTCCTCGGCGCGTCTGGAGCGTTATCTGCAACTGTGCGCCG
>CAYNVY010000253.1:0-6216 GCA_964400745.1 uncultured Enterobacteriaceae bacterium
GGAAGTCCGGGGGGCGGGCGTAGGGGATGGTCGGGTTGCGGGGAAGCACGCGCTGCACCAGGCGGCCCAGGGTCTCCAGCCCCAGGGAAAGCGGGATCACGTCGAGCAGCAGCCAATCGTCCCCCGCTGCCCGGTTGCCCGCGAGCACGTCGGCCTGTATCGCCGCGCCCAAGGCAACCACTTTGTCCGGATCGAGGTTGTTCAGCGGCGCCTGCTTGAAGTACTCCGCGACCGCCTGCTGGATCTGCGGCATGCGGGTCGCGCCGCCGACCATCACCACCCCCTTGACGTCGCCCACCGACAAACCGGCATCGCGCAGCGCCTTCTTCACCGGCACCATGGCTTTCTGCACCAGGTTGCGCGTGACTTCGGCAAAGGTTTTTTGCGACAGGGTGTTGTCGATCAGTTCGCCGGTGCCCAGGCGCGCGGTGACGCGCGCCTCGGTGTGGTAGGTAAGATGCTCCTTCGCCTCGCGCGCTTCGGTCAACAAGAGGCGCGTGTCTTCGTCCGACAAGGGCGCCGGCCGCGCCTGCTCCACGATCCAGCAAAAAACGCGATGGTCGAAATCGTCGCCGCCCAGGGCGGCGTCGCCGTTGGTAGCGAGCACTTCGAACACGCCCTTGGACAGGCGCAGAATGGAAATATCGAAGGTGCCGCCGCCCAGATCGAACACGGCATAGACGCCCTCGGACGCATTGTCCAGACCGTAGGCGATGGCCGCGGCGGTCGGCTCGTTCAACAGGCGCAGCACCTCCAGGCCGGCAAGCCGCGCCGCGTCCTTGGTCGCCTGGCGCTGCGCGTCGTCGAAATAGGCGGGCACGGTAATCACGGCGCCCACCAGTTCGCCGCCTAGGGAGACTTCGGCGCGCGCGCGCAACTCTCCCAGGATCTGCGCCGAAATCTCTACCGGGCTTTTCACGCCGGCGCAGGTCCGGAGCTGCACCATGCCAGGGGAATCCAGAAAATCATAGGGGCAGTTCTCGGCGTAGGCGACGTCCTTCAGCCCCCGCCCCATGAAGCGCTTGACCGACACTACGGTGTTCCTCGGGTCGCGCGCCAGATCCATCTGCGCAGGGTAGCCCACCGAGGTCTTCCCGTCGGGCAGGTAGCGCACGATCGAAGGCAGCAAGGGGCGGCCCTCGGCGTCGTTCAATACCACGGCGATGCCGCTTCTCACCGTCGCCACGAGCGAGTTGGTGGTGCCAAGATCGATGCCCACCGCCAGCCGGTGCTGATGCGGCTCGGTCGACAGGCCCGGTTCGGATATCTGCAGCAGGGACATCAGGTCTCCAATCGCTCCTGGGCGTCGCCGATTTCCCCGCTCAGGCGCTCCAGGAACATCAGCTTGCGCACCGAGCCCGCCGCATGCGCGTGGCTGCTCTCGCTGTCCAGATGGCGTTCGAGCTCGGCATAGCGTTCCTGCATTTCACGGCCGAGACGCGACGCGAGGGCGGCGAGTTCCTCGGGCTTGTCCGCCGCCTCCTCCACCGCCTCCCGCCATTGCATCTGCTCCAGCAGAAACTCGGGCGGCATTGCGGTATTGCTTTCGCTTTGCACGTCCACGTGGTTCAAGGCGAGCAGATAGCGCGCGCGCGCAAGCGGGCTTTTCAGCGTGCGGTAGGCTTCGTTCACCTGCGTCGCCGACTGCATCGAAGCGCGACGTTCGGCGTCGCTGGCATGCACGAATTTGTCGGGATGAACGCGCGACTGCAGCCCCCGGTAGGCCTGCTCCAACTCGGCCGGATCAAGACGAAATCTGGGAGGCAAGCCAAACAGCTCGAAGTGATTGTGCTGAAAATTGATCATGCCGGGAAAAAGCCCTTAAGCGGCAAAGCGCCGAGTATCCGCAGACCGTGGTGCCGAAGACCGTGGTGCCGCAGACCTTGGCGCCGAAAACCGTGGCGCCGAAAACCGTGGCACCATCGGCGTCGATTGCGTTCGGACCTATATTTTAAAGCTTTCTCCGCAGCCGCATTCGTCTTTCACGTTCGGATTTCTGAACTTGAAGCCTTCGTTCAGACCTTCGCGCGCAAAATCAAGTTCCGTGCCTTCGAGATAGGGCAGGCTTTTCGGATCCACGATCACTTGCACGCCGTGGCTCTCGAACAGCGTGTCGTCCGGATTGACGTTGTCGGCGAATTCGAGCTTGTAGGCCATGCCCGAACACCCGGTGGTACGCACACCGAGGCGCAGGCCCACGCCCTTGCCGCGCTTGGCGATAAAAGTAGAGACGCGCTTGGCCGCGCTTTCAGTCAGGGTAACTGGCATCGTGACCTCAGGCTGCCTGCGGCGCTGCGGCCTGGGCCTGAGCGCTCGATTCCGCCGCCTCGCCGTGCTTGGTCCTGTAATCCGCGATGGCGGCTTTGATCGCATCCTCTGCCAAAATGGAACAGTGGATTTTCACCGGCGGCAGCGCCAGTTCTTCCGCGATCTGGGTGTTCTTGATGTCCATCGCCTGATCCAGGGTCTTGCCTTTCACCCACTCGGTGACGAGCGAGGACGATGCGATGGCCGAGCCGCAGCCATAGGTCTTGAACCGCGCGTCCTGGATCACGCCGTCGGTGCCGACGCGGATCTGCAGTTTCATCACGTCGCCGCACGCGGGCGCGCCCACCATCCCGGTTCCGACCGCATCATCGCCCTTCTCGAAGCTGCCGACATTGCGCGGGTTTTCATAGTGATCGAGTACTTTGTCGCTGTATGCCATGGTATTTCTCCGTCAAAGCAAATCTAGTGCGCAGCCCACTGCACGGTATTCAAATCCACGCCTTCCTTGTACATGTCCCACAGCGGCGAGAGTTCGCGCAGCTTGGCGATCTGGCGCTTGAGCAGGTCGACGGTGAAGTCGATCTCCTCCGTGGTGTTGAAGCGGCCTATGGTGAATCGAATGGAGGAGTGCGCGAGTTCGTCCGAGCGCCCCAGCGCGCGCAGCACGTAGGACGGCTCCAGGCTGGCCGAGGTGCAGGCCGAGCCCGAGGAAACGGCGATTTCCTTGATCCCCATGATCAGCGATTCGCCTTCGACGAAGTTGAAGCTGACGTTGAGATTGCCGGGGATGCGCTGATCCGGGTCGCCGTTGAGATGCACTTCCTCGATTTCGCTCAGGCCTTTCCACAGCCGGTCGCGCAAGCCGCGGATGCGCTCGTTCTCGGCGCCCATTTCCAGCCGGGCGATGCGAAACGCCTCCCCCATGCCGACGATCTGGTGCGTGGGCAGCGTACCCGAGCGCATGCCGCGCTCGTGCCCGCCGCCGTGGATCTGCGGCTCTATGCGCACGCGCGGCTTGCGCCGCACGTACTGCGCGCCTATGCCTTTGGGCCCGTAGACCTTGTGCGCGGTCACGGTCATGAGATCGACTTTGAGCTTTTGCAGGTCGATCTCGACCTTGCCCGCCGCCTGCACCGCGTCGCAGTGGAAGATGATGCCCTTGGGACGGCAGATTT
Source organism: uncultured Enterobacteriaceae bacterium (assembly GCA_964400745.1). GTDB lineage: Bacteria > Pseudomonadota > Gammaproteobacteria > Burkholderiales > SG8-39 > 2-12-FULL-64-23. Next base: position 3,444 of record CAYNVY010000253.1, read on the forward strand.
CGCCTATGGCGGCGATGTCCTGAATCACGCCGATTTCGTTGTTGACCATCATCACCGAGACGAGGATGGTATCGGGGCGTATCGCCGCCTTCAGCTTTTCCAGATCGAGCAGGCCGTTCGGCTCGGGGCTGAGGTAGGTCGCCTCGAAGCCCTGGCGCTCGAGTTCGCGCACCGTATCGAGCACCGCCTTGTGTTCGGTCTTGAGCGTGATGATGTGCTTGCCCTTGCCCTGGTAGAAATGCGCCGCGCCCTTGATGGCGAGATTGTCGCCCTCGGTCGCGCCGGAGGTCCATACGATCTCCTTCGGGTCTGCGTTGAGCAGCGCCGCGACCTGCGCGCGCGCGTCCTCCACCGCCTGTTCCGCCTCCCAGCCGTAGGCATGCGAGCGGCTGGCCGGATTGCCGAATTTTTCGGTCAGGTAGGGAATCATTTTCGCGGCGACGCGCGGATCCACCGGCGTCGTCGCGGAGTAATCAAGATAAATCGGCTTTTTCATGTTGACGGGTCTTTGTGCAATCGAATGGGTCTGACTCAAACTGGCAGCGAAACGACTTTGCGCGCGCTCGCCGGGCGCCGGTCGATCATCACGGCCACGTTGCCGTCTTTCGCCAGTTGCTCGTCGACGAGGTCCTGCAGCGTCACCGAGTTCAGGTAATCGTACAACTTCTCGTTCAAGGTGGCCCACAAATTATGGGTCATGCAGCGCTTGTCTTCCTGGCAATTTTCCATGCCGCCGCATTGAGTCGCGTCCAGCGGTTCGTCCACCGCAAGGATGATGTCGGCCACGGAAACCTTGTCGCATGTCCGCGCCAGCCGGTAACCGCCGCCGGGGCCGCGCACGCTCGCCACCAGCGCGTGCCGGCGCAGTTTGCCGAACAGCTGCTCCAGATAGGACAGGGATATGCCCTGGCGCACGCCTATGCCCGCCAGCGTCACCGGCGCCTGCTTGTTGCGCAAGGCCAGGTCCAGCATCGCCGTTACCGCAAATCTGCCTTTGGTCGTCAGTCTCATTTGAGCCTCCTGGGTAATAGCCGATCAATTCGGTCAAGTATATCCAATCCTGAGCGAATAAGTCAACTATTTCTCCGCCGCCTGCGGCGCCCGGTTGGGATTGAAGCGGTCGGCCGCCATCCGGTCATCCTCGGTCTGCGCTTTCAAGGCCTGTATTTCGTGCCGTAGCTGCTCCACGCGTTGGTCCTGCTCCATCGAGTGATCGAGCAAACCTTGCAGCGCCTTCGCCAGCGGATCTTCTTCGGCCTTGGAAGTAATCGCGTAGGCGGAAAACCCGAGTTTCGCCGCCTTTTCCTCGCGGTTCTTGTCTACTTGATCGAGAATAATCCGCGCCGGGATCCCCACTGCCGAAGCCCCGGCCGGCACATCCTTGACGACCACGGCGTTAGAACCGATCTTCGCCCCTTCCCCCACGACGATCGGCCCCAGCACTTTGGCGCCCGCCCCTATCACCACGCCGTTCCTTAGAGTCGGGTGGCGCTTGCCTTTGTTCCAGGACGTTCCGCCCAACGTGACCCCGTGATACAGGGTGACGTCGTCGCCGATTTCGGCCGTTTCACCGATCACCACGCCCATGCCGTGGTCTATGAAAAAGCGCCGGCCGATGGTTGCACCTGGGTGAATTTCGATTCCAGTCATCCAGCGGCCAATGTTCGAGACCCAGCGTCCCAGCCAACGCAGTTTCATTTCCCATAAGGCATGCGCAAGCCGATGGAAGCGCAAGGCGTGAAAACCGGGATAGCAGGTGATGACCTCCCAGGTCGAGCGCGCCGCGGGGTCGCGATCGAAAACGCTGGCGATGTCTTCACGAATGTCTTTGAACATGGCTCTTTTCCGCAGCGTTTCGCTGCATTTGCACCTAAAACTATACTAATCCCTAGTGATTCAGTCTACTATATCCCTATATCCTAAGGGCCTATTTCAGAAGGGCCTATTTTCGAAAGGCGTTCAGCATGCCGCGCAGGATGTTGACCTCCTCCTGCTCCAGGCAAACCCGGCCGAACAGGCGCCGCAGGCGCGGCAACAGGCGCTTGGGATTCGCCGGGTCGAGAAAACCGCTGGCGAGCAGGCTCTGCTCCAGGTGGATGTAGAAATTCTCGATATCCTCGTGCCGCGCCAGCGCCGGCCCGGGCGCTGCCGGCGTCGCCGCGCCCTGGGCCGCCATGCGTGCCTCGTAGGCCATCACCTGAACCGCCGCGGCGAGGTTGAGCGAAGAATAGGCCGGGTTCGTCGGGATATGCGCCACCGCGCTGCACTGGAGCACCTCCTCATTGGTCAGACCGGACATCTCGGTGCCGAACACGATCGCGACCGGTCCCTGCCGCGCCGCTTCGATCAGCCCCGGCGCCGCCGCGCGCGCATCGACCGAGGCGTATGCCAGTTCGCGCCGGCGCGCGCTCACCGCCAGCGCGTACACCGTGCCCTGCAAAGCTTCGGCCAGGCTGGAGCAGACGCGGGCCCTTTGCAGCAGATCCACCGCGCCGCTCGCCCTGGCATCGGCGTCGGCGTCGGGAAATTTCTTAGGATGGATCAGGTAGAGCGAAGTGATGCCCATGGTCTTCATGGCGCGCGCTGTCGCGCCGATGTTGCCCGGATGCGAGGTGTGCGACAGCACGATACGAATGTGCGACAGCAGATCGGCGCTCATATTAAAATCACGCCTTCGGCCGCGGCCGCAAAGCAAAGACCCCCATCACATGCATCCCATGCTCAATATCGCGGTGAAAGCCGCGCGGCGCGCCGGCACCATCATCAACCGCGC
>CAYNVY010000254.1:0-6133 GCA_964400745.1 uncultured Enterobacteriaceae bacterium
CCACGCCTTCGTAGGCCTGCACGCGCTTGCGCTCGCCTTCGACCACGTTGACGTTCACGATCACGGTATCGCCGGGGGCGAACACGGGAACGGCCTTGCCCAGACGGGTGATTTCTTCGTGTTCCAGTTTGTCTATCAGATTCATTGTCCTGCTCCTTGCTGTTCCTGTTGCTGTTCCTGACTCAATTCCCGCATGCTCTGTTCCCGCTTGAATTCTTCAAGCAGCTTCGCTTCCACCGCGCTCAAGGCGCGCTGCGCCAGCATATCCGGCCGTCTCAGCCAGGTCCTGCCCAGCGCCTGCTTCAGGCGCCAGCGTTCTATCTCGGCGTGATTGCCGGAGAGCAGCACCGGGGGCACGCGCTCGCCCGCGTATTCCTCGGGCCGGGTGTAATGCGGACAATCCAGCAATCCGCCCACAAACGAATCCTGCGCCGCCGAATCCTCGTCGCCCAACACGCCGGGCAACTGCCGCACCACCGCGTCTATCAACACCATCGCCGCCAACTCGCCGCCCGAGAGCACGTAGTCGCCTATCGACACTTCTTCGTCGACCGAGCGGCGGATCAGCCTCTCGTCCACACTCTCGTAACGCCCGCACAACAATACCGCACCCGGCCCTGCCGCGAGCCGCATCACTTTGACGTGATCCAGCCCTATGCCCTGCGGCGAAAGGTAGATCACCTTGCGCTCGCTGCCGGCGACGCGCGCTTTCGCTGCGGCTATCGCCTGCTCCAGCGGCTCGGCCAGCATCACCATGCCCGGTCCGCCGCCGTACGGCCTGTCGTCCACCGTGCGGTAGTTGTCGCTGGTGAAGTCGCGCGGATTCCACAACTCCAGACTGTAGCGCTGCGCCTTCAACGCGCGGCTGGTGATGCCCGATTCCGTGAGCGCCGCGAACATCTGCGGAAACAGCGTCACGCAATCGAAGTCGATCACCAGTCCAACTCCCACTCCACCCGGATGCGGCCCTGGGCCAACTCCACCTGGCGCACCACCTGCGCTACAAAAGGCAGCAGGCGCTCGGTCTCGCCGCCGACGATGCGCATCACCGGATGCGCGCCGTTCTCAAACAACTCGGCAACCGCACCGAGCTCTTCGTCCTTCGCATTCACTACTTTCAGGCCGACCAGGTCGGCCCAGTAAAACTCGTCTTTCGCGTTCTGCGGCAGCGCTATGCGCCCTACCGCGACATCGCTGCCCTTCAGGGCCAGCGCCGCATCGCGCTCTATGCAACCCTCCAGGCGAGCCACCAAGCTGGCCCCGTGCTGCAATACGCTCTGGGCGACTTTCATTTCGCGCCAGGCGCCGTTCCTGCCCACCCACCACGACGGGTAGGCGCTCAAACTGCCGGGTTCCGCGCTATAGGGCTCTATCCTGACCCAGCCCTTGAGACCGTAGGGGGCGACGATGCGCCCCATCACGATCAGGTTTTCAGGCTGCAGCTGCGACAGTTCCGGCGACTTTCTTGCCAAACTGCTTGACCAGCCTTGCGACCGTGGGCGAGAGCTGCGCGCCCTTGCCCTGCCAGAAGGTCAGGCGGTCCATGGCGACGCGCAGGTTCTCGCGGCCTTCGGGCGCCTTGGGATCGTAGAAGCCGACGCGCTCGATGAACTTGCCGCCGGCGGCACGGCGCGAGTCGGCCACGACCATGTTATAGAAAGGGCGTTTATGTGCGCCACCGCGGGCGAGGCGAATCACAACCATGTTGTTGTCCCGAAACTCGAAAAAGAGCGCGATTCTACGATGATTTGCCCACTAATGGCAAGGGGTTTGTGCGGCCCGGTGCATTCGTCCGAGCGCGGATTTTTCAAAGCTTTCAACGCAATATCTTCAGTTCCGCGCGGGCATTCGACCGATTCGGCAGGCGCCCGGAAAGAGATAGGTAAATCAATCCGGTCGCGAAACTGACGGGGCTTGCCGGCGCGCCGCAATTCCGTGTGCAAACGCGACCCGAACCGCGCACATGCACATTGTGTTCATTTCGCTCTGCTGCGCTCCCCGGCGGCGGCGGCGAACGACGGCAGCAGGACCGGGTCTGCGCCGGTGAGCGACACATGGCGCAGCGCCTCGCGTGGCGTTTGCCGCTTTCCTTATAGAAAGCACCCCGCTCTTCACAGAGACATCTTCCGCCTCGCAAACAAAAATGCCGTTCAGCTTTCGACTGAACGGCACTCTCCCTGAAACGGGGCTGTGTGCGTGCTGCGCTACTTATGCGTTCTTGCGCCTTCTGAGACCAAGTGCCGCCAGCCCAAGGCCGAGAAGCGCAAGACCGCCGGGCTCGGGGACGCTGGTCGGCGAGTACTCCGACGGCGGCGGCAGCGCGCCGTACTGACCCAATGCCAACATGCCCTGTCCGTTCAGTGAAAACAGGATTTCACCGTTGTTGTCGAGCGGCGCGAGATCGAGCACGGTATTGCCATTGTTGAAATAAAGGCTGCTCACGCCGGCGAGCAGCGGATGTGGCCCCACCGGCGCGACATTTCCGCCGATGCCGTTGTAGGTCCCCTGAAAAGCAAGGCCGGCGGTGGCCATTATCAGATTCCAGGCATTGGCCTCTGCCGCCGCCCCACCGTTGCCGGTGCCGGCCGCGATGTAGACGTTGCCGCCGCCCTGGAGATAATCGATGACGACCTGCTGATCGACGTAATTGCCGGCGAGGAAGACGGCGTTGTAATTCTGGAGAGTCGCAAGAGTGAATGGCTGCGCCAGACTCACCGTCCATGAATGTCCAGCTCCGGTCACGGCGCTCGCCAGGCTGCTTTGGTTCAGTCCGAAGTTATTGCTATAGGCAAGGAAATTCCCCGACTGATCGCCGGTGAACAGATTGGTGATATTGTTGATAAACGTCCCCGCGCTCGGCGACTGACTGAAACCGGCATTGGAAAGAGTCCACTCGTCATTGTTGACGACCAGATAACCCGCGTTCGAAGCGCCTGTCGCGCAAAGGAGGACGCCCAGTAGACCCGCTTTGAGGTACTTGATGGTCATGTCTCTGCTCCCGGCTTTTTTACACTATATCCTGGCTGGAATGCACGAACTGTGCCGGACATTACAAACATCAATGATTCAGATAGTTAAAAAGAATTTCCGGGACTGCAGCGACTGAGTTGTAAGAAAATTCGACAGAAACTCCTCAACAAGCTGCGGTTTCCCGGAATTCAGCCCCGGTCCAATGGGTAAAACAGCGCCACGCCGGCGGTGGTGAGTCAACCTCAGTCGAATTTCTCGAAGTAAGAACGTGATCGCCCGCGCCACGATCGGCGCCGGCACACCGGCGTAGGCCGCGTGTGCCGTGCTGATGCGGCCGATGATGGTGATGCAGCAGGCGAAGGTGATGACAGAACCGCAGATCGCCAGTTACGCGAGCGAAAGGAAAGGATAGAGAAATCAATCCGGCCGCAAAGCTGGCGGGGCTTGCCGGCGCACCGCAATTCCGTGTGCGAACGCGACCCGGCGTCGCCATGAATCCGGAGATAGGGTCCGACCTTGATCAACGGTGCAAGGTGAACTTGCCGTGATGGCCGTCTGATTGTTGTCCGAGGGGCAGTCACTGCACGCACGCATTGCCCGTTTTCTTCAATTGTGTTTCCATACGCCCCTTCAATCGGACCAGAAAGCACCGCCCATGATCGAAATGCACACAGGCCGCCCGCCCACCCTCGCGCCGCGCGGCATGGTCGCCTGCCCCCACGCGCTCGCCTCCGAAGCGGGCGTCGAAATTCTCAAAGCCGGCGGTTCGGCCGTAGATGCAGCGATCGCCGCCAGCGCCGCCCTGAGCGTGCTTTACCCGCACATGACCGGCATGGGCGGGGACGCGTTCTGGCTGATCTACGATGCCAAACAAAAACGCGTGCGCTATCTGGACGGCGCCGGTTGCGCCGCGGCGAGCGCCTCTATCGACGCTTTCCGCGCGCGCGGCATGGACGAAATTCCGTTTCGCGGCATCCTGCCGGCGACGCTGACCGTTCCCGGATCGGTGGCGAGCTGGTGCGAAGCGCACGCTGCGCACGGACGCATGCCGCTCGCGCGCAATCTGGCGGCGGCCGCGCATTACGCGCGCGAAGGCTTTCCGGTGACCGAGCGCCTCGCCGGCTGGGCCGCCGCGACCAAAGCGGAGCTGGCGCAAAACCCCGACTCCGCCGCCATTTTTCTGAAAGACGGCGAAGCGCCCCGGACGGGACAAACGCTGGTCAATGCCAACCTCGCCCGCTCGATCGAAGCCGTAGGCGCCGGGGGGCGCGAAGCGTATTACGAAGGCGAAATCGCGCAGGAGCTCGCGCGCTACGCCGGGGCGAACGGCGGCTTCTTCACCGAAGCCGACTTTCGCGCACAGCGCGCGCAATGGGGCGAGCCGATCTCGACCGAGTATCGCGGCGTCAAGCTTTACCAGACAGCCCCGCCCACTCAGGGCATCTCGGTGCTGCAGATGCTGAACCTGATCGAGCCCTATGACGTCGGCGCGATGGGCTACCTGAGCGCGGACCACGTGCATTTCCTGGTGCAGGCGAAGCAGCTCGCCTATCACGACCGCGACCGCTGGATCGCCGATCCGGCGTTTTCCGAGGTGCCGGTCGAGCGACTGCTGTCGCGCGCCTACGCCGACGAGCGGCGCGCGCTGATCGATCCCGCGCGCGCGCTGCCCTGGGACAAAGTGCCTTCCTACGGCAGCCTCGCCGGCGACACCGTGTACATCTGCGCCGTGGACGCCGAGGGCAATGCGGCCTCCCTCATCCACAGCCTCTACGGCGTGTTCGGTTCCTGCGTCGTCGCGGGCAGGAGCGGCATCGTGCTGCAGAACCGCGGCGCCTACTTCTCCTTAGACCCCGCGCATCCGAACCGGCTGGCGCCGGGCAAGCGGCCGCTGCACACCCTCATCGCCTCGCTCGCGTTCCGCGACGACAAACTGTGGCAGGTGTTCGGCTGCATGGGCGCCGACGGCCAGCCGCAGATCCAGCTCCAGGCCTACGTCGCCATGATCGACTTCGGACTCAACGTGCAGCAGGCGATCGAGTCGCCGCGCTGGCTATCCGGACGCTTCGCCCTGGGCGAACCGCGCGATCTGCTCAACATCGAAGGGCGCTATCCGCAGGCCACCGTAGATGAACTCGAGCGCCGCGGACACATGGTGAACCGCTGGGGCGCTTGGAACGAACTCGCCGGCCACGCGCACGGCATCACCATCGATCCGGTCACGGGTACGCGCTGGGGCGGTTCGGACCCGAGAAGCGACGGGGCGGCGATAGGGTATTAGCCGGCACTCAAGGCACTCGTCAGGGTTTTATCCAAGATCCCCGATTGCGTGCGGACAGCTTCATCGTCCGCGCGCAATCGGGGATCCGCGCGGACGGGACGCCGGCCGCGCAAGTGCGCAGATACTGGTCTTAGGTATCGATCAGGATCAATCGACGACGATTGCGCGCTCTGCGCGCCAACCGTGGATTTGGTACGGATGAAAGGCATATCCGTACCAAATCCACGGTTATGGGTAAAACCAAAGACAGCTCGAGTTTGTATCCACGCGCGAAAAAGACAACAGCCTAGCGCATCCCCGGTATCATCCCCTTCATCCCGCGCATCATCTTCGCCATTCCGCCCTTCTGCATCTGCTTCATCATTTTCTGCATCTGCTCGAACTGGTTCAGCAGGCGGTTGACCTCCTGCACCTGCACTCCGGCACCGGCGGCGACGCGGCGCTTGCGCGTGGCCTTCATCAGTTCCGGATGGGCGCGCTCCTGCCGCGTCATGGAATTGATGATGCCCTCGATGCGTCGCATCTGCTTCTCGCCCATGTCGGCCGACTGCGCCTGCGCCGCCTGCGCCAGCTGCGCCGGCAGCTTGTCTATCATGGAGGAGAGCCCGCCCATCTTGCGCATCTGGGATATCTGCTCCTTGAAGTCCTCCAGGTCGAAGCCTTTGCCGCGCTTCATCTTGTCGGCGAATTTTTGCGCCGCCTCGACGTCGACGTTCTTTCTCGCCTCCTCCACCAGCGAAAGCACGTCGCCCATGCCGAGGATGCGCGCCGCCATGCGCTCCGGGTGGAACGCTTCCAGCGCGGCGAGCTTTTCGCCCATCCCGATAAACTTGATCGGCTTGCCCGTGACCTGGCGCACCGACAGCGCCGCGCCGCCGCGCG
>CAYNVY010000255.1:0-6113 GCA_964400745.1 uncultured Enterobacteriaceae bacterium
CCTGAAGCTGGTCGCCAAGATCGGCTTGAGCGTTGCGGCGGCGTCCTTTGCCGGCCTGCTGCTGGTGCTCGCCTTGGTTAGCCCCGACCCTGCGAACGGCTACGCGCAGATTGTCGGCGCCTATGGACAGGCGCGGGAAAGCCTGGGTCCGGTGATGCTGGCGTATGGTCTGCTGACGATCAGCGCCGCCGGCGCCGCGGCCTGGCTGTTTGCGCTTTTTGCCAGCTTTCGCATCGCCGGTCCGCTGTACCGGATTTCGCGCGATTTGGAACAGCAGATCGCCAACGGCGCGGTCAAACCCGTGCCGATACGCGCCGGCGACAGCCTGCAGCGCGAATGGAAACAATTCGAATCCAGCGTCGCGGCGCTGCGCGCGCAGCACGAGGCGCTAAAGGAAGCGCTGATAAGTGTCGAAAATGCATTACCGCCCGATGATGCAAGCATGGACGCCGCTTTGCTGACTTCGGCAATTGCCGGCCTGAAGGAAGCAGAACAACGTGTCCGCCTATAGATCGTTAATCGCGCTCCTCTGTGCCATTGCGCTGTGCGAGGCAAGCTTGCTGCATGCGGCGGTAGGCGTCCGCTCGGCGCACCCGTCGGGGACCAGCTGCGGCGCCTGTCATATCGCCGGCGCAGAAGTTGAGCAGGTGCAGGCGTCGAAGCTCGTCGCCTCCCAGGAGTCGCTCTGCGTCAAATGCCACCAGCGCGCGGTCGAAGTCAGCCACCCCAGCGGCTTTGCACCCAGGCGCCTCTTGCCTGCGGAATTCCCGCTCGACTGGAAAGGCGAACTGACCTGCAGCACCTGCCATCTGACCCACGGCTTCGAACCGGGGCTGCTGCGCGGGAAGAAGCACGCCAAGGAGTTCTGCCTCGCCTGCCATGACCAGGCGTTTTTCCGCGGCATGAAGGATGCCGGGACCTCGCTGGTCATTTCGGGGCACCTGGACATAGGCCGCGGGCGCGGCACCGTCGACATCGATGCCCACTCCCTGCATTGCCTCGGCTGCCACGCCGGCAGTCATTCCGGCGGCGGGTCGGTCAGCGTCGGCCGCAACGGCGTGCTGCGCCACTCCAGCGGCTCGGCGCCGCATCCGATCGGGCGCAGCTACCGCGACGCGAGCAGACGGGGCGGCTTCCACCCGGAGCATCAACTCGCGCAGAAGAAGATCCTGCTGTCTGAGGGAAAGATCAGCTGCGTCTCCTGCCACGAAGGCTACAAGAAGGAGCACGGCAAGCTGGTCGCTAGCCTCGACCGTTCGGCGCTTTGTCTTTCTTGCCACGCAAAATGAGTGCAGGCAATAGCGCCGGCGAAATTGCCCGCGCCGCTTACCGGCGGAGGCGGTACTACGTAGACGGTTCCATCCAGAGGCCGCTGCTGGTCGCAGTCGTGGCACTCGAAGTCGCTCTGGTTGCGGCATCGATATGGCTGGTGCACTGGCGCCTGGGCCACGCCATCGACGCCAGCATGTATCGCATGCATGCGGCCCGTGAACGCATCACATTGATGCGGCTTGCGCTGGAGGCGTTCCCGGTCCTGGCCCTGTTCGTGGTGGTCAATCTGACCGCACTGACGCTTGCCGCCTGGCGCTGGAGCCTGCACGAGAATCTTGCACTGCAGCGATTCTGCGCGTTGATAGCGAAAACGCGGGGCCTCGACTTTTCCGGCGACCCTGAAGAGCGCGGGCAGCATGTAGCGCTCGCGCTCGCCACGGCCTGGAGAAAGCGCGAGCGCAAACGCTTCGCCGCGATACGCGCTCAAGTCGCGCAACTGGAGGCCGCCGCCTCGGCCGGGGCTTCAGTGCAGGAATTGCGCGACGCGGTGAAGCGCTTGAACCAAATCTTGCCCTGAGACAGCTTGCCGCGCGTTCCCTGTTGCGGGAAACTCACGGTGCATTGCTTCCGCCTTTCGGGAATCTCGAACGCGCGTTCCGCTGCCGAATTCCGTCCTGCGCATCGCCCTCGTTCCTAAGAGCCCATTATCGAAGCGAGGCTAGACCTCGCTTCGCCCCCGCATGAATCCTGAATCAAGGGCCGATTCGGCAATTCTGAAACGCCCCCGGGTCGCGGTTCGCCTTGAGTCGCGGCGGTCATGGCATGAGGATTGCTTTGCCTCGGTGCTCGAGTGCTTGCTCGATCCGGACCCGGTTTTCGACACAGGAGAAAGTAGACGTGATGCAGCAGATGAAACTACTGGTAGGCGCGCTGATGTTGCTCGCGGCGAGCATTGCAAATAGTCAGACCCCTGGCGCCGGCATCAAGAATACGGCGCACGATCCCGGAATATGGTCCTTTGGATTCGAGCAGCAGGTATGCGTCATGTGCCACGCGCCGCACGGCGGAAACACCCAGGGGCCGCTGTGGAACCGCGCGGCGAACAACACCACCTATACGCTCTACGCCTCCTCCACGATGAATGCCACCGCCGGACAGCCGGGTTCGACATCCAAACTCTGCCTGTCGTGTCATGACGGCACGGTCGGCGTACTCGACTACGGCGGCGCGACGGGCGGCATGACGCTAGCCGACGCGTACGGCTGTACGAATCCATTGGGATGCGCCCCGACAGTGCTAGGCACCAACTTGTCCAACGATCATCCGATCGGAATCACCTACGACGCCGCCTTGGTGTCCGCCGACCGCGGCCTGGCCGACCCGGCGACAAAATCGGTGACGATCGGTTCCACCATCAGCAAAACCGGCACCATCGCATCGATGATGCTGGTCGGAGGCAAAGTGGAATGCAACTCCTGCCACGACGTCCACAACATCTACACCGTGGCAAACGGCGGAACCGCCGCCAAGGGTCTGGTCAAGGTGGGCATGTCCGGCAGCTCGCTCTGCGTGCAGTGCCATACCAAATGAGCGATTGCCGGATCGGGCTGGAGGAGTTCAGTTGCCCTGCCGGTACATGATCAGCATACTGGCGTTACCCCGCTTGTCGGCATAGCCGTAGCGCGCCGGAATGGGTCGTTCGGGTTGGCTCTGAAACAGCTGGAGCAACGCCCGCTCATGGACCCGGTCCTGCGCGCGTGAGAGCATGCCTTCATAGCGGCCGAATGCCTTGTAGGCGAACCCTGCCGCCTGCCCGTGCAGCGGCGACACGCCGCTGCAGTCGGAGATGATGACGTCGGCCTGGGCGGTCAGATAGTCGCGGATGTTGGAAAACGCGTCGTCCCAAAGCAGGTTCAGAGACCCTTTGGTCAGCGCCACCACGCGCTCCTTGCGCAGGAGGTGCCTGAACACGGCGGAACCGCTGCCGAAATGCGCGTTCTCCAGGTTGGCGGCAATGTGCCTATGGATGCGGATCGGGCCGGGCTTAGCGACCGGTTTGAAGCGCAGTTCGTAGTTCGAAAATGCGGAGGAAAAGGTCGGCGCCTCCCATTTGTCCGAAAGCGCCTGAGCCCGGGTCGACTCAAGCCTGGAAAAATCGTCTTCGGCAAGGTAGCGCAGGTCGCCGACTGCATCGAGCACGAAGTAACGCAGCGAAACCGGTTCCTGGCCGTGGATCGCCAGCGCGACCAGAAACAGCGTGATCGGATTCTTCAGCGCGTCCTCCTGCAGCGCCATCAGCTCGCCGTTCGTGTTGATGCTCAGCGTATGGGTGGCGTCGATCCCGAGCAGACCGGCGGTCACCTCGCGCACCGCCGCAAGTTCGCTGGAGGCTTTCACTGTCCCGAGTTGCTCGACGTGGCGTATGTCGCCGGCATGCTCCAGCGACAAGGTGTAGATTTCGGATGCGTCGGGATAGGTCGTCAGCGCGGTCAGAAGGTCCGCGCCCCCGAAGGGATAGACGACCGTCGATGGCAGCTTGGCCGGACGGTGCATGCCGATGAACGACTGCATCACATTCACGTACTGGTCGACGTAGGCCCGGAGGCGCGGCCTGAACGCCTCGCAGTGCTTGTTCACCACGCTGGCCCTGATGCCCGCGGGCACCGGTTCCGACCCGGCGCAGGCCGCGATGCGGTACACCACGCGCGCCTCGGCGATGAAATCCCTGCCCGCGGCGGATGCATCGCCGGCGTTTGCGCCGGAAACGGCCGCGCCCTGCATGCCGAAAAGGCCGCCCATGACGGCCGCGGCGTTCAGCGCGGCGCGGCACCAGCGCCAGCCGGAACGATGTGCCCGCGCTGCAGGCGCGACCAGGATGCGCCTTGCGCGCGCAATCGTGGCCAGCGCGCTCACCCGGATTCCGGAGCGAGCGTTGGCGAACCGGGCCTCATCACCGGGCCCGACCGATCAGCCGCTCCAGTCCGGCCTGGTCCAGGATGCGGACGAATTTCTGCCGCACGTCGATCAAGCGCATTTCGTCGAATCTGGAAAAAAGGCGGCTGACCGTCCCCAATGTCAGGCTGAGGTAGCTGCCGATCTCTTGGCGCGACAGGTGCAGATTGAACTCCGATGCCGAACAGCCCTGGGCGGCATAGCGCTGCGACAGATTGAGCAGGAACATCGCCATGCGTTCCTCCGCAGTCATCCCGCCCAGCAGCAGCATCATACCGTGCTCGCGCACGATTTCGCGGCTCATCAGCCGGTGTATGTGGCGCTGCAGGCTGGGTATTGCCAGCGTCAATTCCTGCAGTCTGGCAAAGGAAACGGCGCACACCTCACTCTCCTCCAGCGCAACGGTATTGCAGCTATGCCGTCCATCCTCTATGCCATCCAGGCCCAGGACCTCGCCCGTGATTGAGAATCCCGTGATCTGATCCCGCCCATTTTCCACTATGGCAATGGTCTTGAGAAAACCGCTGCGCACGACGTAGAGAGAACTAAAGCGTTCACCTGCGAGGTACAGGGCGTCTCCGCGTGCGATGCGCAGACGCTTGGACACCAGTCGTTCCGCCAGCTTTCTATTCGAGCCGCTCAATCTACGGCAGGACTGGCACAGTTCGCGCAGCTGGCAGGCGGAACAGGTGGTCGCGCAAAGCGCGAGCTTGGCCCCTTCACGGGCCGCCGGTTAGACCCAAGTCGCCCCGGGGGGAATGCGGGCCATACCCAAGTGAGTGCTGTCCGCCAAATCGCTCTCCGTTCAGCCGCCAATGCCGCTCGCTTCCGCTGCACCTCCGGGGACTGCTCCATCGCATGGCAAGTAATGCTGCGGCAGCAGCGATCGGCACATGCGCTGATTTGTTCTATGACAAATAAAGCAAAAACTACGCCACCTATTGGACATGGGATCGCTGAACTATCCCTGACCGTTCAATGGCGATCCCCCCCCATGCGCGGAGCCAGCATCGCCCGCCTTGCGTCCTGTTCGACCATGCGCTTGTCGTTATTTTTGCTCGAATCAGATATATGGCATATATTTTGCGACCGGCTTCCGGACGCAGCGTATGCGTCTGCGCCGGCGCCGGGAGCAGCGGGAAGCCGCTAATGCCTTTCCCCGGATTTTCATTTTCAAGCATCGGTATCGGCGGCGCGCATGTTCAAGTATCTGCAATCGCAAATCCGCGGCACCGCCGGCGTCGGCCCGGGCGCGCCGCCCCCCGGCCTCGCCGCCTTCTACTGGCACTTCATGCGCCAGACCAAATTCTGGTACGCGGCGATGTTCGCCACCAGCCTCGCGGTGGCGCTGATCGACACCGTGATCCCGCTGTTCATCGGCCGGCTGGTGTCGCTGATGGAAGCCGCCGACCGCCACGCGGCGCTCGCGCACAACCTGCCCATGCTGCTCGGCATGGCGCTGCTGATGCTCGTCGTGCGGCCGCTGGTGCTGTTCGTCGACATCGCCATCCGCCAGAACGCGCTCATCCCGGGCGTCACCAACCTGATCCGCTGGCAGAGCCACTGGCACGTGCTGCGCCAGAACCTGCCCTTCTTCCAGAACGACTTCGCCGGGCGCATCGCCAACCGCGTGATGCAGACCGCCAACGCCCTGCGCGAAAGCGTGATGTCCTCGATCCGCGCCGTCTGGTACATCGCGGTCTACGGCGTGAGCGCGTTCGCGCTGATGGCGCACTCGGACTGGCGCCTGGCGCTGCCGACCCTGCTCTGGTTCGCCGGCTATGTGCTGTTCCTGCGCCGCTTTGTGCCGCGCATGCGCGATCTGGCGAAGGCGAGCTCGGAGATGCGCTCCCTCGTCATGGCGCGCGTGGTCGACAGCTATACCAACA
>CAYNVY010000256.1:0-6083 GCA_964400745.1 uncultured Enterobacteriaceae bacterium
TCAAGGACCTGTTCGATCCGCGCAATCTGATGAATCCCGGCAAGATCGTGCGCGGGACGAAGCAGGACGAGCGCAGCCTGTTCCGCTTCAAACCCGGATATGCGGTGCAGAAATTCGATACCGCCCTGGATTGGAGCGAGTGGACCGCGCCGGCAGTCCCTGCGTCCGGCAACGCATCCAGTCTGGGCTTCGCTGCCGCAGTCGAGATGTGCAACAACAACGGACATTGCCGCAAGTTCGATGCGGGCACCATGTGTCCGTCGTATCGCGCCACCGGCAACGAGCGCGATCTCACCCGCGGCCGCGCCAATACGCTGCGGTTGGCCCTGTCAGGACAACTGGGCGCAGACGCTTTCACTTCGGACGCAATGCGCGAGGCGATGGATCTGTGCGTGAGTTGCAAGGGCTGCAAGCGCGAATGCCCGACCGGCATCGACATGGCGAAGATGAAAATCGAGTTTCTGTACCACTACGGCCGGCGCCACGGCATAGCGCTCAAAGACCGGCTGATCGCCTATCTGCCGCGCTACGCGCCCTGGGCTGCGCGCCTGTCCTGGCTGGCCAATCTGCGCGACGGCGTGCCCGGATTGGCCGCATTGAGCGAATCGCTGCTGGGCCTGTCCGCAAAACGCTCGCTGCCGAAGTGGCGCGGCGACGCGTTCCTGTCGCGTCCGGCTGCGAGGGGCGAGGCTGAAACCGCGGCACTACGCGAGGTCGTGCTGCTGGTGGACACCTTCAACAATTATTTCGAGCCCGACAACGCGCGCGCCGCGCGCGCGGTGCTGGAAGCGGCGGGCTACGGCGTGCACATAGCGCGCGCCGGCAAAGGCGAGCGGCCTCTGTGCTGCGGCCGCACTTTTCTCGCGAGCGGCTTGGTGGACCAAGCCAGGGCAGAGGCAAGGCGCACGATAGAAGCGCTCAAACCCTACGTCCAGCGCGGCCTTCCGGTCATCGGGCTGGAACCCTCGTGCCTGTACACCCTGCGCGACGAGTTCAAGTCCATGCTGCCGGGTGCCGATACCGATGCGCTTGCAGCGCGCGCGGTCATGTTCGAGGAATTTCTCGCCGCCGAGCATCGCGCGGGACGCCTGGATTTGAAGCTGAAGCCGCTGGCGCAGAAGAAAGTGCTGTTGCACGGTCACTGCCATCAAAAGGCGTTCGGCGCGATGCCGGCGGTGGAGCAGGTGCTCGGCTTGATTCCCGGGCTGCAAGTCGAGACCGTCGCATCGGGCTGCTGCGGCATGGCCGGCGCCTTCGGCTACGAAGCCGGCCACCACGACATATCGATGAAAATGGCCGAAGCGGCGCTGCTTCCGGCCCTGCGCAAGGCTGAAGCGGACACGCTGCTGGTCGCCGACGGCACCAGCTGCCGGCACCAGATTCACGACGGTTTGAAGACGGGGGTAGGCATGAGCGTAGCCCCCGCGCCGCGTGAAGCCGTGCACGTGGCGCAAGTGCTGGCGCAGGCGCTGGACGGTTGATGGCAGGCCTGCCGCTGCTCGAAGATGTCTGGCTCCTGCCGCTGATCGCAGCGATCGCATTTCTCGGATCGCTGATCTATGGCATGACCGGTTTCGGCTCGGCGCTGGTCACCATTCCGCTCGCCACCCACTTCGTGCCGCTGCCGTTCGCACTGGCGGTTTTCTCCCTGGTGGACCTGTCCAGTGCGCTGCGCATCGGGTTGCAAAAGCCCAGTGACGCGGTAAAGGCTGAAATCATGCGCATGGTCCCGTTTGCCCTGGTGGGCACCGTGATCGGCATCACCGTGCTGGTCAACCTGCCCCGGGCGCGGGCCATGCTGGCGCTGGGCGTGTTCGTGCTGCTGTATGCCGTTTACGCCCTGTTTTCGCGGCCCGGAACGACCGTGGTGAGCCGGCACTGGGCCTATCTGGCGGGAATTCTGGGCGGCTCCACCGGCACCGTATTCGGCGCCGGCGGACCGCCGTACGCGATTTACCTCTCGCACCGGCCCCTTACCAAGGAACAGTTTCGCGCCACGCTGACCCTCACCACGGTGTTCAGCATCGGCATGCGCGTGACCGCGTTTGCCGTCACCGGACTGATATTCAAGGCCGAAGTCGGGGTGGCAGCGGCATTCTCGGTGCTGGCGGCGATGGTCGGCCTGAGTCTCGCCTCATGGGCATTCACGCGCGTGACGCGCGAACTGGTGTTGCGCGCGGTCGCCGTGATGCTGCTCGCCAACGGCATTTCCCTGATCGTGCGCGCCGCCGGCTGAGCCCGACCTCCGGATACACACGAAATATGCAGACCATCTCCTTTCGCGACCTGTTCGACCATATCGGGACCGAACGCATGACCTTCAGCAAGAGAGCCGCGACGCTATCGGGCGAGGAGGTGGAACTGCGCGGCTACCTCGCCGCCATGCACAGCGACGAGCGGCAGATCACCCTGGCGGGGGAAGCGGGCGTCTGTCCGGATTGTGCCGACAAGCCGGTTGCCTACGTGCATCTGCCCGGCTTCAGTCCCGGAGGCGACCTGTTCAGCCCGCAGGCGGTGCGCCTGAAGGGGCGCTTGTCCTATGGTTTCGCAGTGGCGGCCGAAGGTTATGCGACGTTTCTGCGGCTGGAGGGCGCCAGCGTCGCAACCGGGCTCAAGCCGGGTCTACTGTCCGGGAGGCGCCGCTAATCTGCCAGCGCAGATCGGCGCGGCGGACTTCAAGCCAAAACGTCCGGATCGAGCTGGCGCTCGAGATGCGTGATCTGGTCTTTCAGCAGTAGCTTGCGTTTCTTCAATCGCTGCATGCGCAGCTGATCCGGCAGCGGATTCTCCGACAGCCGCGCGATGGCGTCGTCCAGATCCCTATGCTCCATCTGCAGTTCGCTGAAGCGCTGCTGCAGCGCCGCGCGCAGCGAGTAGTCGATATCGTCTTCCATGGCTGACCTCCTTGAAAATAGACTACACCTTTCGCTTGGCCCAGGCGAGCATGACTATTCCTGCGAGGACCATGGGCAGCGACAACCATTGGCCCATGGACAGGCCTAAAGTCAGCAGGCCGAGAAAATCGTCGGGCTCCCGGAAAAACTCCACCACAAATCGAAATACGCCGTAGCCGATGAGGAACACCGCCGACACTGCGCCGGTCGGGCGCGGTCTGGCCGAGTAAAACCATAGGATGAGGAACAACAGCACACCCTCCAGCGCAAACTGGTAGAGCTGCGAAGGGTGGCGCGGCAGGGGCCCTGCACCGCGAAATACCATGCCCCAGGGAAGGTCGGCGCCTTTTTCGACCACCCGCCCCCACAGCTCGCCGTTGATGAAATTGCCGATGCGCCCCGCGGCCAGCGCGGGCGGCACCAACGGTGCGATGAAGTCCATGATGGTGAACCAGCGAATTCGATACTTGCGCGCGATGTAGACCATGGCGAGCAGCACGCCCAGAAACCCGCCGTGAAAAGCCATGCCTCCCTGCCATACGGCGAGGATCTCCAGCGGATGCGAAATATAGTAGCCCGGCTTGTAGAACAACACATAGCCCAGGCGCCCGCCGAGCACCACGCCCAGCACGCTGAAGAAGAACAGATCGTCGAACACGGCATAGGAGATGTTCGCGCTCCTGCCTTGCTTGATTCGGCTGCGCGCGAGCAGGAACGCCATGCCGAAACCGATGAGATACATCAGGCCGTACCAGCGTATCGCCAGCGGGCCCAGTGCGATCGCGACGGGGTCGATCTGCGGATGAATCAGCATCGGCATGCCTCGCCAGATGAACCGGTCGCGATTGTCCGCAACCGGTCGATCGCGGCAGGATCAAATTGGGAATGAATGAACATGAGGCCTGTTCGATGTCTGCGGGGGATTAGAATGCGACTCTCATTGTAAAGCGTATTAGCCGAGCACATCAGCCGCACCCTGTGCGGCGCCCTTCACCATCATGCCTTTCGCCATCGTCTCCTCGCGCGCCCTCGCCTACGCCGCACTGGTCTGCACCACGGCCCTGTGGGGCAGCAACAGCGTCGTGTCGCGGGCTCTGATGGATACGATTCCGCCGCTGGTCATGGCTTCTGCGCGCTGGGCCGTGGTCTTCGTCGTGCTGCTGCCGCTGGTGTGGCCGGAACGGCGCGCGATCGTGCAATCGCTGCGGCGCGACTGGAAGCTGCTGCTGACGCTGACGCTGCTCGGTAGTGCGCCGCAAACCATGCTGGTCTATACCGGACTCTCATTGAGCACCGCCATTCATCTCGGGTTGCTCAATTCCACCATTCCCGTGCTCATCATACTCATCAGCTGGGGCTGGTATGCGCGCCGGCCGCGGCGGCTGGAGGCCATAGGACTCGCGATCTCGCTGGTCGGCGTGCTGCTGATCCTCGCGCACGGCGACCTGCGCTCGCTGCTGCAGCTGCAATTCAACAGCGGCGACCTGTTGATGCTGGTCGCCATGGTGGTCTGGGCCCTCTATACCCTGCGCCTGAAGGACCGGCCGCAATCCCTTTCGGTGTTCGCGTTCGTATTTGTGCTGGCGCTGATCGGAGAATTGCTGACTCTGCCTTTCGCCGCTCTGCAATGGGTTCAAACCGGGCCGATTCATCTGGGCGCGCGTGAATGGCTGGGACTGCTCTACATAGGCGCGCTGGCGACCCTGGTGTCGACCCTGCTGTTCAGCTACGGCGTCGAGCGCGTGGGCGCGGTGCGCGCAGGCATCCTGATCCACCTGATGGCGGTGTTTTCCAGTATATTCGCCGCCCTGTTCATCGGCGAACAGCTGTTCATCTACCATGCGGCCGGTTTCGTCATGGTCGCAGGCGGTGCGATACTCGGTTGTATCAGGCCGGAGCCGGTGATATCGTCGGCGGCATCGACCAGAATTTAGTTACCAATGTGAAAAATCCAGGAGAACAACATGGCGGATAACCGCAGAAGCAGACTCATCACTCAGGGCGTGGCCCGCTCGCCCAATCGCGCCATGCTGCGCGCCGTCGGCTTTCGCGACGGCGATTTCGACAAGCCCATCGTCGGCGTGGCCAACGGCCACTCGACCATGAACCCGTGCAATGCCGGCATACAGCCGCTGGTGGACCGTGCCATGGTTGCGCTGGAGGCCGCCGGCGCCAAGCCGCAGGTGTTCGGCGTGCCCACCATCACCGACGGCATCGGCATGGGTACCGATGCGATGAAATACAGCCTGGTGTCGCGCGAAGTCATCGCCGACTGCATCGAGACCTCGGTCAACGGCCAGGCCATGGACGGCGTGCTGGTGTGCGGAGGCTGCGACAAGAACATGCCGGGCGGCATGATGGCCATCGCGCGCATGAACGTCCCCGCCATTTATGTGTATGCAGGCACGATCAAGCCGGGCAAGTGGAAAGGGCAGGACCTCACCATCGTCAGCGCGTTCGAGGCGGTCGGCGCTTATACAGCGGGCAAGATGAGCAAGGAGGATTTCGTCGGCGTGGAGAAGAACGCCTGTCCGACGGTGGGCGCCTGCGGCGGCATGTATACCGCCAATACCATGTCTTCGGCCTTCGAGGCGCTGGGCATGAGCCTGATGGGCTCCTCGCAGATGGCTTCGCCCGACGCGGAAAAGGCCGTATCCGCCGCGGACTCCGCCGCCGTGCTGGTGAATGCCATTCGCAAGCAGATCCTGCCGCGGCAGATCATCACGCGCAAATCGCTCGAGAACGCGGTCAGCCTGATCATGGCAACCGGCGGATCGACCAACGCGGTGCTGCACTTTCTGGCGATCGCCTCGGCGGCCGGCGTGAAGTGGACCATAGACGACTTCGAGCGCGTGCGGCGCAAGGTTCCGGTGCTGTGCGATCTGAAGCCCTCGGGCCAGTACGTGGCCGTGGATTTCCATCGTGCCGGCGGCGTGCCGCAGGTGTTGAAGATGCTCCTGGTCAACGGCTTGCTGCACGGCGACTGCATTACGATCACCGGGCGCACCATCGCGCAGGAGTTGAAAAATATTCCGAGTGCACCGCGCCGCGACCAGGACGTGATCCGCCAGTGGGCGAAGCCCATGTACGCGCAGGGTCATCTCGCCATCCTCAAGGGCAATCTGGCGCCCGAAGGCTGCGTGGCCAAGATCACCGGCCTGAAAAATCCGTCCATCACCGGCCCCGCGC
>CAYNVY010000257.1:0-6080 GCA_964400745.1 uncultured Enterobacteriaceae bacterium
CGCGCAAGGAAGCGGGCATGGCGGTGAGCGAGATGTTTCCCAGCCTGCGCGGCCACGTCGAACTCGCCTTCACCGACCCCGCGACCTCCACGCTGGATCAGTGCGACGTGGTGTTCTTCGCCACGCCCCATGCAGTGGCCATGAACGATGCGCGGCGCCTGGTCGATGCCGGTGTGCGCATCATCGACATTTCCGCCGACTTTCGCATCCAGAATGTGGCTGAATGGGAGAAGTGGTACAAGGTCAAACATGCCTGCCCCGAGTTGATCCCGCAGGCGGTCTACGGCCTGCCCGAAGTCAACCGCGAGGCCATCCGCAAGGCGCGCATCGTCGCCAACCCGGGCTGCTACCCGACCGCCGTCCAGCTCGGTTTGCTGCCCTTGCTGGAAGCGCATGCGGTGGACGCTGCGCACCTGATCGCCGACGCAAAATCCGGCGTCAGCGGCGCGGGGCGCAAGGCCGAGACGCATACCCTGTTCTCGGAAGCGTCGGACAATTTCAAGGCCTATGGCGTGCCCGGGCATCGGCACGGCGTGGAGATCGTGCAGTGTCTGGGCAGGATCATAGGCGGCGAAATCGGTCTGATCTTCGTGCCGCACCTGACGCCGATGATACGCGGGATACACGCGACGCTCTATGCGCGGATCACGCGCGAGCTCGATTATCAGAAATTGTACGAGGAGCGTTACGCGGGCGAGCCGTTCGTCGACGTGCTGCCTCCCGGCAGCCACCCGGACACGCGCTCGGTACGCGCTGCCAATACCTGCCGCATAGCCGTGCACAGGCCGCAAGGCGGCGACACGCTGGTGCTGCTTTCGGTCATCGACAATCTGGTCAAAGGCGCATCGGGCCAGGCGGTGCAGAACATGAATCTGATGTTCGGCCTGGAAGAATCGCTGGGCCTGCGCCAGGTGCCTGTCTTGCCGTAGTCGCCAAGATGCCGTCCAAGCTGCTAAAGAGAATTCGCCAGCGTTTCGGCATCTCGGCGCCGCGCATGACGGTAACGACGCATGTCGCCTGGTACTGGCGCATGCTGGGACTGGTGGCGGTGCTGTCCTGTTCTTTTGCCATGGCTGCCTGGATCTATGACGCGGGCAGGCGCTTCGCCGGATTCGACCGGAGCGAGGCTGAGCAGGAGCTGTCACAACTGCGCGAAAGCGTCGGCAAGATGGCGCAGGAAACCGCAGAGCTTCGCGCCAGCGTCAATGCGAGCGAAAGCAAGCTTCAGATCGAACGGTCCGCTCAGACGCAACTCGGGCGCCAGGTCAAGGCGCTCGAGGACGAAAACGCCCGGCTGAAGGAGGATTTGGCGTTTTTCGAAAATTTGATCCCGGGCGAGAATCGGGACAATTCCCTGCTGATCAATCGTTTCAGGGCCGAGCCGGGGGCGCTGCCGGGCGAGTTCCGCTACCGCCTGTTGCTGCTGCAAGGCGGCCGGCGCGACAAACCATTTCAGGGTAACCTGCAGTTGCTGGTGACGCTGCAGCAGGATGGCAAAGATGCTATCATCGCCCTCCCTGAGGATGGGGCGGCCCAGTCTTATAAGATCAGTTTCAAGTACTTCCAGCGGGTCGAGGGCACGTTCCGGGTAGCGCCGGCCGCGCGCGTAAAGAAGGTGGAAGTGCGAATTTTCGAAGCTGGATCAACCCAGGTCCGGGCCACGCAAAGCTTCAACATGACGTAGAGCAGGTATCGGAATGGCCGCGATCGAGGGAGCGCGATGGGAGCCGTCCCAACTTGCCGTCAAACCTAATTGGGGAGTATTCCATGTTCCGCAAGAAAGCGAATAAGCCGCAGAACCGCATCGACAGCCTGATCGGCGCCGGCACCAAAATTGAAGGCAACGTCACCTTTGCCGGCGGTTTGCGGGTGGACGGCGAGATCAAGGGCAACGTCGTTTCCGCCGGAGGCCAGCCGAGCACCCTGGTGCTGAGCGAGCAGGCGCGCATCGACGGCGAGATCCACGTGTCCCATCTGGTGGTGAACGGATCGATCAACGGGCCGGTGCATGCCGCGGAGTTTCTAGAACTTCAGGCGCATTCCCGCGTCAAAGGGGATGTACATTACAATACGCTGGAAATGCACTTGGGCGCAGTCGTCGAAGGGCGCCTGGTGCACAGTTCCAGCGTGATCGAAGGCAGCAAGCCGGTGGAGTTGAAGATCGCCTCGCGTAACTGAGGGCGAGCATTGATGTTTGGACCATTCTTAGGAGTAAGGACATGAACGCAGTAGCAGAGATGCCCGCCCCGTTGCTCTTCACCGACAATGCGGCGAACAAGGTGAGGGAACTGATCGAGGAAGAAGGCAACAACGAGCTCAAGCTGCGCGTGTTCGTCAGCGGCGGCGGCTGCTCCGGCTTCCAGTACGGCTTTACCTTCGACGAAGTCAAGAACGAAGATGACACCGCGATGGAGAAAAACGGCGTCACTCTGTTGATCGATGCGATGAGCTATCAGTACCTGGTCGGCGCGGAAATCGATTATCAGGAAGGCCTGGAGGGTGCGCAGTTCGTGATCAAGAATCCGAACGCGACCAGCACTTGCGGCTGCGGGTCGTCGTTTTCCGGCTAAGGCGGCAGGCAGGAACATAAAAGCGGGAGCCTAGGCTCCCGCTTTTATTTGGGCCGCTCGCGCTTGAATCTGGTTTGGGCCGTTCACTGCCCGCGATGGGCGGTTTGCCTGGGGCATTGACCCTGCTTCACCATCTAGCCGATGGGCCGAGCGCTCGAAACCGGGATTGCCAGGCGCCTATTCGAGCAGCGCGAGGTTGGTGTTCTTGAGCAAAGCCAGCCCCGACGCAAGCGGCGCGGCTACGCTGTTGAACGCGGCCAGCTGCTGCGCCGGAATGGGCAATGCAGCCGGCAGGGCCACGGTAAGGGGGTTGCGCACCTGGTCGTTGACGCGGAACTCGTAATGCAGATGCGGCCCGGTCGCCAAGCCGGTCTTCCCGACGTGGCCGATTACGTCGCCCTGCTGCACGCGCGCGCCCTTGCGCAGTCCTCGGGAGAAGCTGTTGAGGTGGCCGTAGGAAGTGCTGAAACCGCCCTGGTGCTTGATCGTGACCAAGTTGCCGTATCCGCCCTGCCAGCCGATGAACTCGACCACGCCGTCCGCCGTAGCCTTGACGTTGGTGCCTATGGCCGCGGCGTAGTCTACGCCTTTGTGCGCGCGCCATTGCTGCAGTACCGGGTGAAAGCGCATGGCGAAGCCTGAGCTGACTCTGGAGAACTCCAGCGGTGAGCGCAGGAAGGCTTTGCGCAGGTTCTTGCCCTCCGGGGTGTAGTAGCCGCCCTTGCCCTCGGCGTCCTGGAACCACACTGCGCGGTAGCTCTTGCCCTGATTGATGAATTCGGCTGCGAGCAAGCGCCCGGATTTGATGGCGCGGCCCTCGTGATAGAACATCTCGTAGATGACGGTGAATTTGTCGCCGCGGCGCAGGTCGCGGTGAAAATCGACTTCGCCGGCAAAGATATCGGCGAACTGGACCGCCACGTTGTCCGACAGGCCGGCCGCGTCGGTGGCGGCGAAGAGCGAACTGCGAATCTCGCCGGACTTCATCTGCTGTTTCGCGGAAAGCGAGAGCTGCTGCTCTACCGCCTTGAATTCGCCGCCGACTTTTTCGAAACCGATCAGGCGGCCTTTGTCGGTGATATAGCGCAGTGCCAGCAGCGTGCCGTCTTCGGCGGTGCGCGCCTGTACCGTGGTTCCGGGGCGCAGCAATTGCAGCGCGCGCCCGGACTTGGCGCGTGCCAGGAAATCGCGCGCTTCCTCTTCGTTGACGCTCAGGCGGGCGAGCAGGTCTGAAACGGTGTCTCCGCGGCCGAAGCGGTCTTCGCGCCAGAAAGCCTGGTCGGCATCGCCAGCTTGCTCGCTAGGCGTCAGGTTCAGGCTTTCGACGACGGCGCGCGTGGGAACGAATGAAAACGCCGTGTCTGGCGCGGTGCCGAACGCGGTAACCATGCCGAAGAAAGGCAGGCTGCACAGCGCCACGATCCAACGCAGCCGGAGTTTTGATTTTCTCAGGCTGCCGAACTGCGTTAAAATCGGTTTTTCTTGATTATTCATCCGGTTGGGCTTTTTTGGTCCGCCGCAAGTGTAGCACAGCCGTCATCCGGCGTGCCAGATACGGAGCGCAATGGACAACAAAGCAATTGAAACCGCCCTGCAGGTGATAAAGCGCGGTTGTGGTGAGCTTCTGGTGGAAGAAGAATTGGCAGGCAAGATCAAGACCGGCAGGCCGCTGCGGGTCAAGACGGGATTCGATCCGACGGCTCCCGACCTGCACCTGGGACATACTGTCCTGATCAACAAAATGCGTCAGTTCCAGGTGCTGGGGCATCACGTCATGTTTCTCATCGGCGATTTCACCGGGCTGATCGGAGACCCCACGGGCAAGAACGTGACACGGCCGGCGCTCACGCGCGAAGAAATCGAGGCCAACGCCGTCACCTACAAGGCGCAGGTGTTCAAGATTCTCGACGCGGAGAAGACCGAGGTTTGCTTCAACTCGAAATGGGGCGACGCGCTCGGTGCCGCGGGCATGATCAAACTGGCGGCGACCTCGACCGTCGCGCGCATGCTGGAGCGCGACGATTTCGGCAAGCGATACAAGGCGAATCAGCCGATCGCCATCCATGAATTTCTGTATCCGCTGATGCAGGGCTATGACTCGGTCGCGATGCGCTCCGACATCGAACTCGGCGGCACCGACCAGAAATTCAACCTGCTGGTCGGGCGCGAGATGCAGAAGCACTACGGTCAGGAGCCGCAATGCATCCTCACCATGCCGCTGCTCGAAGGGCTGGACGGCGTGAACAAAATGTCGAAGTCCCTGGGCAACTACGTCGGCATCAACGAGAAGCCGGAAGACATTTTCGGCAAGCTCATGTCGATCTCGGACGACCTGATGTGGCGATACATCGAACTGCTGTCGTTCGAGTCGATAGAGACGATGAACCAATGGAAGCAGGAAGTGGCCGGGGGGCGCAATCCGCGCGACATCAAAGTGGCGTTCGCGCAGGAGATCGTGACGCGCTTTCACGACAAGGCGGCAGCGGAACACGCGCTCTCGGATTTCGAGGCGCGCTTCAGGCAGGGAGCATTGCCGGAGGATATTCCTGAAGTAAAAATCGTCGCGGAAGGCGACGGCCTGACCATCGTGCAGGCGCTGAAGCAGTCGCAGCTGACGGCGAGCACTTCGGAGGCGATACGCATGATAGAGCAAGGCGGCGTCAAGCTCGACGGGGAACGCGTGAGCGACCGCAACCTCAGGCTCGCACGGGGCGCTGTCGTAGTGGCCCAAGTGGGAAAGCGCAAATACGCGCGCATCAGCGTCGCCTGAGCGAGTGCGTTTCAATCGATCTTCCCGCGGCGCGTCCATCCGGTTTAAAAATATTCCGGCAAAACGCTTGACCGCGTTCGCGGGCGCTGTATAATCCCGCCTCTTTGCTCGACGGCCTTCAGGCCACCGAGATCGCTCTTTAAAAATTTACAGCCGATAGGTGTGGGTGCTGGGTGTGAAGTGGAAGGTACCTGTGTAGTTTTTCTGTACGCGAGTGCGGAGGGGCTGCTGAGGTGTTTGGGTGTTGTAAGCCTGGATGCTTTTTTTGCTGTGGTGCGCGAGTGCTGTGGTGAGAAGGGGTACTGACTCGAACAGATACACTTTGGTACTCACACATATGATTTAGTCAGTGACGTAGGAAATCCCTTTTGGGGGATAACCTTGTTGAGGACTTTGAGAGTATTGTGAGCGCAGGCCGGTAAAACGGTTTGCAAACAATCCCTTATGGGATTATTAGATGGATTGAACTGAAGAGTTTGATCCTGGCTCAGATTGAACGCTGGCGGCATGCCTTACACATGCAAGTCGAACGCGAAAGTAGGGGCAACCCTGCGAGTAGAGTGGCGAACGGGTGAGTAACACATCGGAACGTACCCAGGAGTGGGGGACAACCTCGAGAAATCGAGGCTAATACCGCATACGTCCTGAGGGAGAAAGCGGGGGATTCGCAAGGACCTCGCGCTCATGGAGCGGCCGATGTCGGATTAGCTAGTTGGCGGGGTAAAAGCCCACCAAGGCTA
>CAYNVY010000258.1:0-6036 GCA_964400745.1 uncultured Enterobacteriaceae bacterium
CCCGTTCACCACGCTGCACCCCAACCTCGGCGTGGTGCGCGTGGTCGCGGACAAGAGCGTCGTCGTGGCCGACATTCCGGGCCTGATCGAAGGCGCGGCGGAGCGCGCGGGCCTGGGCCACCAGTTCCTGCGCCACCTGGCGCGCACGCGCCTGCTGCTGCACCTGGTGGATATCGCCCCGTTCGACGAAGGCGTGGACCCGGTTGCGGATGCGCGCGCCATCGTCAACGAGCTGCAAAAATACGATCAGGCGCTGTACGACAAGCCGCGCTGGCTGGTATTGAACAAGACCGACATGCTGCCCGAAGACGAACGCGACCGGGCCTTGAAGCGCTTTCTCAAGGCCTATCGCTGGAAGGGCAAATGGTTTGCCATCTCGGCACTCACGGGCGAAGGCTGCAAGGAGCTCTGCTACGCCATCATGGACCACTTGACGCAGACACAGACGCAGGCGACCTGACATGGCCTCGTCGATCAAGTCGGCGCGGCGCCTGGTCGTCAAAGTCGGTAGTTCGCTCGTCACCAATCAGGGCCAGGGCCTGGACCGCGCCGCGATCGCGCGCTGGGCGGCGCAGATCGCGCAGCTGCGAACGCTGAACAAGGAAGTGGTGCTGGTGTCCAGCGGCGCGATCGCCGAAGGCATGCAGCGCCTGGGCTGGACCCGGCGCCCGCAGGCGATGCACGAACTGCAGGCGGCGGCGGCGGTGGGCCAGATGGGCCTGGTGCAGGTCTATGAATCCTCGTTTCGCGAGCACGGCCTGCATACCGCCCAGGTGCTGCTGACCCACGCCGACCTGGCCGACCGCCAGCGCTATCTGAATGCCCGCTCCACCCTGCGCACGCTGCTTGCGCTGGGCGTGGTCCCCATCATCAACGAGAACGACACCGTGGTCACCGACGAGATCAAGTTCGGCGACAACGACACCCTCGGCGCCCTGGTCACCAATCTGATCGAAGCCGACTGCCTGATCATTCTCACCGACCAGACGGGCCTGTTCACGCGCGACCCGCGCGAGGACGCGTCAGCGGAACTCGTGCGCGAGGCCGTGGCCGGCGCGCCGGAACTGGAAGACATGTGCGGCAAGGCCGGCAGCCATATCGCCAAGGGCGGCATGCTGACCAAGATCCTCGCCGCGAAGCGCGCCGCGCGCTCGGGCGCGCACACGGTGATTGCCTCAGGTCACGAACCCGAGGTGCTGCTGCGCCTGGCGGCAGGCGAAGCCATAGGCACGCACCTGTTCGCCGAGACGATGCCGATCGCCGCGCGCAAGCAATGGCTGGCCGACCACCTGCAGGTGAACGGCCGGCTGGTGCTGGATACCGGCGCCATGCGCGCGCTGGTCGAGGACGGCAAGAGCCTGCTGCCCATAGGCGTGAAAAGCGTCGAAGGCGCGTTCGAGCGCGGGGCGGTCGTGGCCTGCGTGTCCGCCGAAGGCCGCGAGCTGGCCCGCGGTCTGGTGAATTATGGCGCCATCGAAGCCAGACGCATCCTGGGCAAACCGAGCAGCGAAATCCTGTCGGTCCTGGGCTATGTGGATGAGCCGG
This sequence comes from uncultured Enterobacteriaceae bacterium, assembly GCA_964400745.1. Lineage (GTDB taxonomy): Bacteria > Pseudomonadota > Gammaproteobacteria > Burkholderiales > SG8-39 > 2-12-FULL-64-23. The sequence continues at coordinate 1,546 of CAYNVY010000258.1, forward strand.
AGCTGATACACAGGGACAACCTGGTCCTGCTGTAGCAGGACCCGATTACAGCGCAGGGCAATTCCCGCTGCCGCCGCGCCCGCCGTCTTCGTCTATTGACCCGAAAATATCGCCCGCGGATGCATGCCCGCCGCGAGCGCCTTTGCCGCATCTTCCGCGGTATCGACGATGCGCCCCGCAGGACAGAAAAAATCGCTCTGCAGGGTCGACCGCTGGGTGTTGCGCTCGTCCGCCGGTATCGGCTGCCATCTGGCGATGCGCGTCTCGGACCAGGTGTTGTCCGGCCGCCCGTAGGCGAAAACCCGGAACTCGCGCGTGGCGCAGCGAATACCCTCGTAGCTGACGTTGAGCACGCCTTCCGTGCTTTTAGCGATCAGGCTGTAGCGCACGACGCCGTCCGTGCCGACGCTGACCGAGTTTGCGTCGACAAAGAACGCGAACGAGGTGGTCGTCTTCACCTGCAGCGGCAGATAGTTCTCGGGCTTGGGAAATGCAGGCGGAGGCGACTTGATTTCGCTCCAGGCGGGCGCGCTGCGGGCCTCTTCGGTCCCGCGCGTCTGCGCCCCGGCGGCCAGGGGCAGGACCAGCATCACTAGCGCAAGCCGGGCGCGCACGGCTCAGTCCAGATCCCGCACCAGGGAAGTCCTCACCTCCGAAGCGACCGCGCCGCATTCGGACTGATAGTTGGGATGGTCCACACCCATGGCCAAAGCCACGCCGTATTTGAGCGCCTGCTTCGTCTCCGGGCTCAATTCGAAGCGCAGAAAGTGCACGGCGGAGGTCTTTTCCTCGTTCTCGCGCTCCAGATCTTCATCCGCGATGGCGAAGACTCGGGCGCAGCCTTCGGCCTGCACCCAGACGCGGTCTTCGATGCCCTTGAGCCTGGTCAGCGCGAGCTTGCGCTCTTCGGCGTCGGCGTACTCGATCATCATCGTGGCTTTGAAATTGCTGCCGTCCGGAATCAGGGGATTGTAGGCGTCGAGTTCGTCTTGTATCCCCTGCTCCTCGAACGTGCGCTCTATGCGCAGCATCTCCTGCACCTGATAGCGCATGGTGAGCGCGTCCTCGAACACGAGCGTCACATGCGCGCCCAGATGCACCGTTCGGTGTTTCTTGTGCGCGAGGACCTTGGCGCGGAATTCATTGCGCTGCCTGGCATAGGCTTCCAGGCTGAGCAGGCTGTCTCTGTCTATTTTTTGCATGGGTTCGAGCATGAAGTTGAACGCCTTTTCATAGGCCGTAGGCGATGCGCAGCAGGCTCAGAGGGTGCTCTCTCTGCGCCCGGCTCTCGCCCATGCCTTGTTGAATGTGGCGCGCCGCAATGGCGCAGTCTGAACTGATGTAATCCGGATCGCCCTCGGCCATAGCCTTGAACACCGGCCGGCCGATCTTCATCGACCCGGCGTAGTACTCTTCCTTTACGCCCCAGGTGCCGTCGTGCCCGGAGCAGCGCTCCACCGTGTTGACCGTGGTCTGCGGCACCAGCTGCAGGGCTTCGCGCGTCTTCTGCCCCATGTTCTGCACCCTGGAATGGCAGGGGATATGGTATGAAACCTTGCCCAGCGGCTGCTTGAAATCGGTCTTGAGCGCCCCGTCCTTGTGGCGCAAAACAAAATACTCGAACGGATCGAACATGGCCGCAGCCACGGCTTTCACCTCGGCATCTTCGGGAAACAGCAGGGGCAGCTCGGCCTTGAACATGAGGGTGCAGGAGGGCACCGCGGTGAGGATCGCATAGCCCTCGCGCGCGAGCTTCGCCAGCGGCGGGATGTTGACCGACTTTAGCTGCACCGCGGCGTCCAGATCGCCGAGTTCGAGCTTGGGCATGCCGCAGCAGGCTTCCTTTTCCACCAGCACATAGGGAATTTCATTGTGCGCCAGCAGCTTGATCAGGTCGTGGCCTATGCCGGGCTCGTTGTAATTCACGTAGCAGGTGGCGAAGATCGCGACCTTGCCCGGCGTGCGCGCGCTGTCTTTCACCGCGTGCGGCTGGCTCTGCACCGCCGCCCCGCGAAACTTCGACGGGCTGTAGGGTGGCAGTTTGCGCTCCTGATGCACGCCGATCGCCTTTTGCATCAGCGCACGCGCCGTGCCGTTTGCATTGATGGCGTTGACCGTCTGCGCCACCACCGGAATCGCGGCGAGCTTGCCGATCGCGTCGGTGGAAGAAAGCAGCCGGTCGCGCACGCGCACATCGCCGTTCTTGAACTTGAGCGCCTTGGCGCGCAGCATCAGGTGCGGGAAATCGACGTTCCACTGGTGCGGCGGCACGTAGGGACACTTGGTCATGTAGCACAGATCGCACAGATAGCACTGGTCGACCACCTTGCCGAAATCCTTCACGTCCACGCCGTCCACCTCGCCCGTCTTGCTCTCGTCGACCAGATCGAACAGGGTGGGAAAAGCGTTGCACAGGCTGACGCAGCGGCGGCAGCCGTGGCAAATATCGTAGACCCGGTGAAGTTCGGCGTTGAGCTTTGCTTCATCGTAAAAATCCGGGGACTTCCAGGCGATGGGGTGCCTGGTGGGCGCCTCCAGGCTGCCTTCGCGTACTGTCATGTTATCCGTGCCTGTCTTGAGTGAAAATTGACTGCGCGGCAACACAGCCGCCGCGCAATCGACGTTCCGTTCTTCCTAGAACCCGTAACAAGAGCCTCCGTAACAAAAGCCATTTTGTTACGGCTGATGTAGGGGAGCACGAGGGGAAGCATCCCCTCGTTTTGTTACAGAGTCCTATTCGGCCAGCGCGTCCAAAGCCTTCTGGAAGCGATTCGCGTGCGAACGCTCGGCTTTGGCCAGGGTCTGGAACCAGTCGGCGATCTCCTCGAAGCCTTCGTCGCGGGCGCTCTTGGCCATGCCCGGATACATATCGGTGTATTCGTGGGTTTCGCCCGCAACGGCCGCGGTCAGATTCTGGCGGCTGGAGCCGATCGGCAGACCGGTGGCAGGATCGCCCACCTGCTCCAGATATTCGAGATGGCCGTGCGCGTGGCCGGTCTCGCCTTCCGCAGTCGACCGAAACAGCGCGGCAACGTCGTTCTGGCCTTCGATGTCGGCCTTGTTTGCGAAATACAGGTAGCGGCGATTGGCCTGGGATTCACCGGCGAAGGCCGCTTTCAGGTTTTCTTCGGTTTTGGAGCCTTTCAGTTTCATAAACTCTCCTGCTATGAATTTTAAGAAAAATAGAATTCTTCAATGAATCAGAATAAAAGAGCATTTACTAGACTTGCTCTAAATTCTAAATGAATAATAATATAAACATGATGAACTGTCAAAGCCAGCGCCGATAATTCCTATCCACTGCAAGCAAAGGGCTTTCTCCGGCCGCCTCTTGCGCGGCAGGGCAAGTCGATACCGCGTGGGTCGCGGGCAATAGGGCGCTCAACGCGCCGAAGAACCCGCTTCGCGGTCTTTTCTTCCCTGGCGCGCATCGCGGTTCAGGTAGCGCGCCAGTTCGTTCAGGGCCTGGGCGTAGACGTCGCGCTTGAATTCGATCACGGTATCGAGCGGAACCCAATACTCGTGCCAGCGCCAGGCGTCGAATTCGGGGTGTTCGCTCGCGCGCAACGACACGTCGCTGTCGCGCGCGACGAGGCGCAACAGGAACCAGATTTGCTTCTGGCCTCTGTAGCTCCCGCGCCATTCACGTCTGATCCACTGCGACGGCACTTCGTAACGCAGCCAGTTCCGGGTACGGCCGAGGATACGCACATGGTGGGCCTTCAGGCCCACCTCCTCCTCGAGCTCCCGATACATGGCCTGCTCCGGGGTTTCACCGTGCTTGATTCCGCCCTGGGGAAACTGCCAGGAATGTTCCTTGATGCGCTTGCCCCAGAATACCTCGTTCCTCGCGTTACAGATAACAATGCCGACGTTCGGGCGATAGCCGTCACGGTCGAGCATGATGCATTCATCCTAAGCTGATATTTGCGCCATTCTTCCACATTTCACCGCGCATTGATAGCAAGCCAGCCGCCGGAGGCGCGCCGTCTTCGAGTAAAATAGCGCCGCCAAAGCCATCGGAATCCTTATGCGCGTCTCGCAATTTTTCATCTCCACCCTCAGGGAAGCCCCTGCCGACGCGGAAATCGTCAGCCACAAGCTGATGCTGCGCGCCGGCATTATCCGGCGCCTCGCAGGCGGCATCTACACCTGGATGCCTCTGGGCCTGCGCGTCGTGCGCAAAGTCGAGGCGATCGTGCGCGAAGAGATGGACCGCGCCGGCGCGATCGAGCTGTCGATGCCGGTGGTGCAACCGGCGGAGCTGTGGCAGGAGTCCGGCCGCTGGGAAAAATACGGCCCGGAACTGCTGCGCTTCAAGGACCGCCACCAGCGCGACTTCCTGATGCAGCCGACCTCGGAAGAGGTGATCACCGATCTCGCGCGCAGCGAGTTGAAGAGCTACCGCCAGCTGCCGGTGCACTTCTACCAGATCCAGACCAAGTTCCGCGACGAGCGCCGGCCGCGCTTCGGCATCATGCGCGGGCGCGA
>CAYNVY010000259.1:0-6003 GCA_964400745.1 uncultured Enterobacteriaceae bacterium
CAGGAACTGCAGGAGCTCTCTTTTTCGCACCTGTACCCGCTGCGCTACCGCGTTCTGGCGAAGGCGACCAAGTCCGCGCGCGGCAACCGCCGGCAGGTGCTGGCGAAGATTCTGGATGCGATCAAGCAGCGCCTGCCCGAGGCCGGGATAGAGGCGCAGGTTACCGGGCGCGAGAAACACATCTACAGCATCTACAAGAAGATGCGCGAGAAGAACCTGTCGTTTTCCCAGGTGCTCGACATCTACGGCTTTCGCGTCGTGGTCAAGGACACGCCATCGTGTTACCTCGCGCTGGGCGCGCTGCACGGTCTTTACAAACCGGTGCCGGGCAAGTTCAAGGACTACATCGCCATCCCAAAGATGAACGGCTATCAGGCCCTGCATACGACGCTGTTCGGTCCGTTCGGCACGCCGGTGGAAATCCAGATTCGAACCAGCGACATGCATCGGATGGCAGAGGCCGGCGTCGCCTCGCACTGGCTGTACAAGACCTCGGATGCCACGCTCAATGAACTGCAGCACAAGACGCACAACTGGTTGCAATCGCTGCTCGACATTCAGAGCGAGAGCGGCGACGCGGCAGAGTTCCTGGAGCATATCAAGGTCGACCTGTTCCCGGACGAAGTCTACGTGTTCACGCCCAAGGGCAAGATCATGGCGCTGCCGCGCGGCGCCACGGCCGTGGATTTCGCCTACGCCGTGCACACCCAAGTGGGAAACCGCTGTGTGGCGACCAAGATCAACTACGAGATGGCGCCGCTCAGGACCGAGTTGAAGAACGGCGACCGGGTGGAGATCATCACGGCGCCGCATTCCAATCCCAATCCGTCCTGGCTCAATTACGTCAAGACCGGAAAGGCGCGCTCGCACATCCGCCACTTCCTCAAGACCATGCACTACGAAGAGTCGACCCAGCTCGGGGAAAAACTGCTCGATCAAGCCTTGCGTGCCCTGGCCACCGACATCACCGCAGTCGGCGCCGAGCAGTGGGAAAAGCTGCTGCGCGACGCGGGCAACAAGTCGCGGCAGGAGGTGCTTTCCGATATCGGTCTGGGCAAGCGCCTGGCGGCGGTGGTGGCGAGAAGGCTGCTCGCAGCTTCCGACCAGACGCTGTCGGAGGGCAAGACCGGACCGATCGTCATCCGCGGCTCGGAGGGCATGTCGGTGCAGTTCGCCAAGTGCTGCCGCCCGATACCGGGCGACGCCATCATCGGTTCAATCAAGAAGGGCCAGGGGATGGTGGTCCATACCCACGACTGCCCGACCGCGGCCAGATCGCGCACCGATCCGGACAAGTGGCTGGATGTGGAATGGGCGCCTGAGCCCGGGCGCACCTTCGTGGTCAGCATACGCGTCACGGTGAAGAACCAGCGCGGCGTGCTGGCGAAGGTCGCGGCGGCGATCGCCGAGGACGGCTCCAACATCGACAACGTCAGCATGGACGAAGAGCGCAGCGCCTATACCGGCATGCAGTTCACGCTGCAGGTGATCGACCGCCCGCATCTTGCACGCATCATGCGCGGGCTGCGCCACATACCGGAAGTGATCCGCATCGCGCGGATGCGTGGTTGAGAAATCGCCGCATGAGGCCGGGCTCAAAGGCATGAAACGCCGGCCTCTGGCACAATGACCGTCGAAGCCGGGGCGGCAGCTATCGCGTCGTCCGGCCTCCGCGGCGATATCATCGATTCACGACACCTGGAACGGACATGAACATCAGCGCCAACGGCATCGATATCAATTATGCGGTCGAGGGCGAAGGGCCCTGGCTCACCATGAGCCACTCCCTCGCCTGCGATCTGAGCATGTGGGACGAAGAGGCGAAGCGTTTGTCCAAACGCTACAAGGTGCTGCGCTACGACACGCGCGGCCACGGCAAGACCAGCGCGCCCGCCGGAGCCTATACGCTCGAATTGCTGGCCGACGATCTGCACGGGCTGCTCGCCGCGCTGGGAGTGAAATCCACCCACTTCGTCGGCCTGTCCATGGGCGGGATGATAGGCCAGACCTTCGCGCTCAAGTACCCGGGGATCTTCAATAGCCTCGCCTTGTGCGACACCACCAGCCGCTATCCGGCCGAGGCCGCCGGGGTGTGGGTGGATAGGATCAAGACGGTCGAGGCGCAGGGCATGGAGCCGCTGGTGGAGTCGACCCTGGCGCGCTGGCTGACCGAGCCGTTTCGGAAGGCGCGTCCGGAAGTCGTCGCTAAAGTGGCGAACATGATACGCAGCACACCGGTACCCGGTTATGCCGGCTGCTGCAATGCCATACCGAAGATCAACCTGACCGAGCGCCTGAAGGAGATCCGCTGCCCGAGTCTGGTGATCGTGGGCAAGGACGACGCCGGAACGCCGGTTGCCATGGCCGAAGATATTCACCGCGCTTTGCCGGGTTCGAAGCTGGTGATCATTCCCGACGCAGCGCATCTGTCCAATCTGGAGCAGCCCGACGCGTTCAACCAGGCGCTGGGCGATTTTGTCGACAGCAACCAAAGCAAATAGACCAAGGAAAGCGATCATGGGCAACATCGAAACCACACTGGACCAAGACCTGTCGGCGTTCTGGATGCCGTTTTCGGCCAACCGCCAGTTCAAACAGGCGCCGCGCATGCTGGTGGGCGCGAAGGACATGCATTTCACCGCGCACGACGGGCACAAGGTGCTCGACGGCACGGCGGGCTTGTGGTGCGTCAACGCCGGTCACGCGCGCGAAAAAATCGTCAACGCGGTGAAGGCGCAGCTGGACGTGCTCGACTTCGCGCCCACGTTCCAGATGGGACATCCGAAGGCGTTCGAAGCGGCGCAGAAGATCGCCGCGCTGGCCCCGGCAGGCATGGACCATGTTTTTTTCGCCAACTCCGGGTCGGAGGCGGTCGACAGCGCGCTCAAGATCGCGCTCGCCTATCATCGCGCCCGCGGCGAGGGGCAGCGCAATATTCTGATCGGGCGCGAGCGCGGCTACCACGGCACCGGCTTCGGTGGCATATCGGTCGGCGGCATGACCAATAACCGCAAGACTTTCGGCAACCTGCTGCCGCGCGTAGACCATCTGCGGCACACCTGGGACATCGAGCACCAGGCCTATTCGCGCGGCCAGCCCGAATGGGGCGCGCATTTCGCCGACGAACTGGAGCAGCGCATCATCCCGTTGCACGACGCCTCCAACATCGCGGCGGTGATCGTCGAACCGGTGGCCGGGTCCACCGGCGGGCTGGTGCCGCCCAAAGGCTATCTCGAGCGGCTGCGCGCGATCTGCGACAAGCACGGCATCCTGCTCATATTCGACGAGGTGATCACCGGGTTCGGCCGTCTGGGCAGGCCCTTCGCCGCCGATTACTTCGGCGTGACGCCGGATCTCATGAGTTTCGCCAAAGGCGTTACCAACGGCACCATACCGATGGGCGGGGTGGTGGCGTCCAGCAAGGTCTACGACGCCTTCATGCAGGCACCGCAGGGCGCGATCGAGCTGTTCCACGGCTACACCTATTCCGGCCATCCGGTCGCGGCTGCCGCTGCGAGCGCCACGGTCGATCTGTACAGGGAAGAAGGGCTGTTCGAGCGCGCGGCCGAACTCTCGCCGTATTTCGAGCAGGCGCTGCATTCCCTGAAAGGCCTGCCAAATGTGATCGACATCCGCAACCTGGGGCTGATCGGCGTGGTCGAACTGGCTTCGCGTCCGGAGGCGGTAGGCGCGCGCGCGTTCGAAGCCTTCACCGACTGCTACGCGAGCGGGCTGCTGGTGCGGCCGGCGGCCGATACGCTCGCGCTGTCGCCGCCGCTGATCGTGGAGAAGCGCCACATCGACGAGATGATGGGTACGCTGGGCGCCGCGCTCAAACGCGTCAAGTAGCGGAACCGGCGATGGGCACGGACCTTGTCTACGCGCCGGCCACCGAACTGCTGCGCCGCTATCGCGCGAAGCAGCTGTCGCCGGTCGAGGTGGCGCAGGCGGTGCTCGCGCGCATCGGCGCACTCAATCCCAGGCTGAACGCGTTTTGCCTCGTAGACGACGCGGGGGCCCTCGCCTCGGCGCGTGCGTCAGAAGCGCGCTGGATGAAGGGCGAGCCGCTGGGTCCGCTCGACGGCGTGCCGGCCTCGATCAAGGATATCGTCCTCGCGCGCGGCTGGCCCACGCTGCGCGGCTCCAGAACCGTCGATGCGCAGGGGCCGTGGACGGACGACGCTCCCGCCACTGCGCGTCTGCGCGAAAACGGCGCAGTGCTTCTGGGCAAGACCTGCACGCCCGAATTCGGCTGGAAAGGGGTGACCGACAGCCTGCTCACCGGCATCACGCGCAATCCATGGAACACCGCGCTCACGCCTGGGGGGTCCAGCGGCGGGGCGTCGGCGCAGGTCGCCGCGGGCCTGGGTCCGCTTGCGCTGGGGACCGACGGCGGCGGCTCGATTCGCATCCCGTGTTCCTTTACCGGCCTGTCCGGCATCAAACCCAGCTTCGGCCGCGTGCCGGCCTGGCCGCTGTCGCCCTTCGGCACGGTGGCGCATCTGGGCCCGATCGCGCGCACGGTTGCCGATTGCGCGCTGATGCTGAACGTGTTGGCCCAACCCGACGCGCGCGACTGGACTGCGCTGCCCTACGCGGCCATCGACTGGACGCGCGGGCTGGACGCGGGAGTGAAGGGCATGCGTATCGCCTACAGCCCGCGCCTGGGTTATGTAAAGCAGGTTCACCCCGAGGTCGAGGCGCGCGTAGCCGAAGCGGCAAGAGTGCTGGCCGGGTTGGGCGCAATCGTGGAAGAGGTCGATCCGGGTTTTGCCGATTGCCGCGAAATCTTCCGCGCGCACTGGACGTGCGGCGCCTACAATCTGCTGCGCAAGATGCCGCAGGAGAAATTCGCCCGTCTCGATCCGGGGCTGCAGCAGGCGTGCGCCACCGGCTCGCGCTATGCGCTGCCGGAATATCTCGATGCGGTGAACGCGCGCGGCGTGCTGGGCGAGCAGATGAAGCGCTTTCATCAGACCTACGACCTGCTGCTCACGCCTGCGACCGCCATCCCCGCTTTCGCCGTAGGCCTCGTCGCGCCGGAATTTCCCCCGGGAGAAGACGACTGGACCTGGTGGACGCCGTTTTCGTTTCCGTTCAATCTGACGCAGCAGCCGGCGATGTCCGTGCCCTGCGGTTTCACCGCGGACGGACTGCCCATAGGCCTGCAGCTGGTCGGCCCGATGCATCGCGAGGATCTGGTGTTGCGCGCGGCGCAGGCCTATCAGCAGGGGACGGATCATCATCTGCGCCAGCCGGCGCTGTGACTGTGTCAGTGTCAGTATTTGTATGATTACCATACAAGAACCTAACCAACGACTGGAGGAGCAAATATGTTGAATGTGTTTAGACTGGCGGCCCTTGCGGCTGCGCTCGCGTGGTCCTTGGGCGCCTCTGCCCAGGCTTATCCGTCGAAGCCGATCCGATGGATCGTGCCCTATACCCCCGGCGGAATCACCGACAACGTGACGCGCCAGATCACGCAGCGGGTGCAGGAGCAGACCGGCTGGAACATCGTGGTCGAGAACAAGCCGGGCGCCAACTCCATACTGGGCGCCGACCTGGCGGCGAAGTCGCCGCCGGACGGATACACCTTCCTCACCGTGATCGCCGCGCACGCCGCGAACGCCACGCTCTACCAGGGCAAGATTCCCTACGACCCGGTGAAGAGCTTCGCTCCGGTTTCGCTCGCAGCGATCGCACCCCTGATCATGACCGCGAACAACAATGTTCCGGCCAAGGACGCGAAGGAATTGATCGCCTATGCCAAGGCCAATCCGAACAAGATGTCCTTCGGGTCCTCCGGCATCGGCGCCGCAGCACACCTGACTACGGAACTGTTCAAGCAGACCGCCGGGGTCGAAATGGTGCACATTCCCTACAAGGGCACGGCGGGCGCGTTGCAGGACCTGATGGGCGGCAATTTGCAGATTCTGGTCGATACGCCGAGCGCGCTGATGCCGCATGTGCGCGGCGGCAAGATCAAGGCCATCGCCATGTTCT
>CAYNVY010000260.1:0-5944 GCA_964400745.1 uncultured Enterobacteriaceae bacterium
CCATCATGCCCATCGCCATCTGCGTCATTTCGTCCGCGTGCGGGTGGTACATGAAGGTCCCCGGCCGGCGCGCGACGAACTCGTAGACGTAGGTCTTACCTACGGGAATCTGCTTCTGGTTCAATCCGCCCACGCCGTCCATGCCGTTGGGCAGGCGTTGTCCGTGCCAGTGGATGGTGGTGTGCTCAGGCAGGCGGTTGGTGACGAAGAGGCGCACACGGTCGCCCTCCACCACTTCGATCGTCGGTCCGGGGCTCTGGCCGTTGTAGCCCCACAGGTGGGCCTTCATGCCCGGTGCAATTTCGCGCACCACGGGCTCGGCGACCAGGTGAAACTCCTTGACGCCCTGGTTCATCCGCCAGGGCAGGGTCCAGCCGTTGAGGGTCACTACCGGGTTGTAGGACCGGCCGCTGGACGGAACGAGCGGCGCTGCGGTATCCGGTTTGTCCATGCTCACGAGTTCGGGCAGCGCCGCCATGGCGACGGAACTGACCGAGGCCGCGGCGACGGCGCCGCCGGCCAGGCCCATGCCTTTGAAGAAATCCCGGCGCGTAGTCATGATCCGTATCCTTGCGTATCAGTGGCCGGGGCGATCCTGGGCGCCCGCAAGGGCGGCCCGGGGCGCAGCGGTGAGGAAGGCCTTGCCGACGAGCGCCATGCGCAGCTCGCTCTGAGCGATCCAGAAATCACGCAAGCTCTCGATGTAGCTGTTCACGCTCACGATCTGCGAGCGCGCATCGGCCAGCAGGTCGAACACGCCGATGAGCATGCCGTTGTAGCGCAGCAGGTTTTCCTCGGCGATACGCTTGTTTATCGGGACGATTTCATCACGGTAGTGCCTGGCGACGTCGTAGCCGCTGCGGTAACCCTGGTACGCCTCGCGCACCTCGGAACGGGCATTCACGGCCATCTCCGCCGCACGATTGACTGCCTGCAGGTAGATCGCCTCGGCTTTCGCCACGCGGGCGCCGCTCCAGTCGAACAGCGGCAGTTCGAAGCTGATCTCGTAACCCTTTTTGTAGGGATCGCTTTTGTGCCCTTCGAGCACCCGAGCGGGGCCGAACTCCAGCACGTTGATGAAGCGCGTAGTCTTGGTCAGTCCCAGGTTCCTCGCCAGCGCCTCGGTTTCAATGCGGACTGCTTGCAGGTCCAGGCGCTGGTCCATGGCGATTTGTTCCACGCCCGGCAACTCGTCAGGTGTCATCGGCAGGTCGGGCAAGCGTTCGGGCAGCTTGAATGCCTCACTGCCGACCAGACCCAGCAGCCGCGTGAGCCGTTCTCGCACCGCCGTCTGCGCCTGTTCGGCGCGTGCGAGACTGAGCGTGGCGTCGGCGTAAAAGCCCTGTTCCCGGGCCTGCCGCAGCTTGCTGAAATTGCCGACCAGCGCCATCCGGCGGGCGAGTTCGGCGCCCGCGTCGGCCGCCTGCCTGACTTTGCGCATGTAGCGCAAGCTCTCGTCGGAGGCAACGGCGGTGAAATATGCGGTGCGTGTTTCGGCAGCGAGGCGCAACACATCCATCGCCACCTGCCGCTGCGTACGCTCGAAGTTTCGTTTCTCCACCTCCAGCGCCAGGGGCATGGTGATCAGCGCGAAGACGTTCACGGTCAGCGCCTGCTCGATTTTGTACTCGCGCCCCCCATCCACCGGCGCACTAGCGCGCAGCATGGAGAAATGCGGGTTGGGGAGGCGCCCGGCCTGGACCAGGTCCGCCTCTGCAATGCCCAGTTCGAAGTACGCCGCCTGTAGCCCGCGGTTGTTCAGCAGGGCGACCTGCACCGCGTCCTCGACCGACAAGGGCTGGGCGAGCAACTCCCTCACCCGCGCCGCAATGGTGTTGCGCTCGTCGTCAGACTTGGCCCAACTCAGGTCCTTGCCCAGGCGCTGGCTTGCGACCTTTTCGACCGAACTGAAGCCTCCGTCCTGGGAGAAGGTAGCGCAGCCGCCTAGTGCTAGCGTGCCTATGAGAAAAGTTGACAGCTTCAGGCGCTGAGAAGTCATGGGTTTCGAAGCCGAGGGCATCGCAGCCGCCTTCTAACGTTGATGGCTGGAATGGGCGCCGGCCGGGGCCTTGTCGGAATTGCCTGGCAAGGGATAAGCGGGCGTACCGACACTACCTGGCACCGTACGGTCGGACGGGCCGGCTTCGTTGCCGATGTGGCCCATGTGGCCGCCCAGTCGGCCCATTTCGTCGTTGGCGTCGCGCCAAGAACGCATCGGATCATCAGTCAAGGGACGATAGCCCGCGAAGGCGGTCCCGTGGACGCGCGCCTGGGGTGGGGACTTTTCAGACGGCGATGCCTCGGCGGCCGGCGCGAGGCCTGGCGCCGCCAACAAAGCAAGGACAAGGACAACATTTTTGATGATCGTCTCCACCGACGGTGATTGATTTGCATTCTCAGGCGACGATCTTGCCTTCCTTCAGCCTACGGGAAACTGACGCGCGGATTACATTTTTGTAATGTTATGAAACGGATGGTCTGCCGGCCGGAAGACGTCAGTGGTCACTGACCGGAGCGTGAGTCGAGGCATTCGCCGCAAGCGGCTAGGCTGGAAATCCGGTTGACTATTCGCTCGTTCAATCATGCCGATACCGGGCGCGAGCACAAATTGGAGAACTGGTGCCCGCGGCAGGAGGGCGTCAACCCTGGTCGGGGTCGCGGCGCAAGGCACGAATATAGATGATGATAATGCCCACAAACCCGGTGACTATCATCGTTTCGCCGAAAACGTCATGCCAGCCGCCCATCGGCGTCATCAACAGCATCGAGCCGCCGATCACGAGTGCCGCGAAAGCGATGGCGCCCGTGAGCCGCTCGAGATTGCGGCTGACTTTACGTCCCAGAGCCTCCACACTCGGAAGCCGGCCCAGATTTCCTTCGGCGAAGCGCCTTAGGATGCGCCGCGTGTCGCCGGGCGCATCGATGATCAGGCGCTCCATTTCACGCGCAAGCTTGGTTGTCGTTCCCTTTATCCGCGCCAGCGAGAAGTGCTGCGATTTCAGACGTGAGATTTCTTCGCGAAACGATTCCATGTGGTTATAGCCCGGGGCGAGCTGGCCTATCATCGATTCCAGGATGACGAAGGCACGCGTCAGCAGAACGAACTCCCCGGGATTGTGTACGCCGTTGCGGCTTCCGGCGCGCAGCAACGATTCGAACGCCTTCCCGATCGAAACATCCGCCAGATTGATCCTGCGGATTTCATAGAGCACTGCCTTTATGTCCACCAACAGCTCGGCATGATTGACTCTTTCGCTCGCCGGCGCCATTTCGAGATAAGCCTCGGTCGCGGCCCGCGCATCGCCTTTGACGACTGCTTCGAGCAGGAGCGTCAGCGATTCGCGCATCGGCTCGTCGAGATCCCCCGTATTCCCGAAATCGAGCAGGGAAAGCCGCCCGTCCGGCAGAACGAACACATTGCCAGGATGCGGGTCGGCGTGAAACAAGCCTTCTTCGAAGATCGAATGCAGCATCAGCTTTACCAGGGTGTTGACCACGCGCGGCATCGCATCCGGGTGCTGCGTGGCATAGAGATCGACGCGCTCACCCGCCGAGTACTCCATTGTCAGCACGGTTTCTCCAGAACACTCCGCGATGACATCCGGTATCCAGAGGTCGGGGACATCGGCCAGCGCGGCGCGAATGAGCACAATGGAACGCGCTTCGCGGCCGAAATCGGTTTCGCGGTGCAGACTGCTGGCCAATTCGCGCACCACAATCGGGAGATCGACGGCGCGCAGACTCGGAAACAGCCCTACTCCCAGCCCCACCAGATAATTCAGCGCCGCGATATCGGTGGCAATTATGGCTTTAAGGTGGGGCCGCTGCACCTTCACCGCCACGTGACGCCCGTCCTGCATGGTAGCCTCATGCACCTGGGCGATGGTGGCCGCGGCCAGCGGCGTCTCGCTGAACGCCGAGAACAACTTGGTCAACGGGGCGCCCAGTTCGCGTTCGACCGTCGCGCGCACAACACCGATGCCCATGGCCGGAAGCTGATCATGCAGCAGCAGTAGCTCATCGATGTAGGCAGCCGGCAGCAGGTCGCGCCGTAACGCGAGCACCTGTCCGAGTTTGAGAAAGACCAGACCCAGTTCCTCGAAGGTTTCGCGTACCTCCTGCGGCGACGGCCAATGACTCCTGCCGAACAGGGCTCCCAGGAACTTGTGCCGGGCGAGCACGCGCAGGATTTGAATCAATCGCGGCGCCGCTCGCAGCACCCTGGTCTTCTCCGGGTAGATCAGTTTGGCCATGTGCTCCTCCCAACCCGCTAACCAGAGTTGCTCTTTACATTTGAACTTGTGGTTCCTTTGACGGCAAAACGCATGCAGAACAATCAACGGCCTGCTTCAGCCGTATTGTCGAGCATCACTGAAGCACTTATGCCGTCACTTGCGCTTTTGGGTGACGACCCATGCCACGAAGCCGGCAACCACGATCACCAGCAAAATCGGCACCCATGGTCCGCCGTATCCACCCATCGCGCCGTATCCATTCATCCAGCCATCGCCCGCATTGCCACCATTCATCATGTTTCCGTTCTGCGCCAAGGCGACACCGGTCGCCAACAGCGTCGCCGTACCAATAATCATTGCAAGCATGGTTTTCATGAATTCTCCTGATCGAAACACTGCCACTGAGGAAATACTCCTGGCAGAGGGTGCGTGGGGCTGAAAAAGGGTTGTCCCGCCGACGTATGCAGGCATCGCGAATCGAGCTTCACAGGTTCCTTCAACCGCATCGGCGCAGGACAGAACAAACTCTGATCTTCGGAGTCCTTAGCGTTGATGCCAATCTACCCTTACATACTGCTCGGGTCTGTGCGGCGGCGAACACGGCCTTGCTTCGACGGTGCGCTTCATCTCGCCATGGGCACCGTTGCCGCGGCCGTGCGATCCCGACTTGGCTCGCCTGCGTCAACGGCTGAACTACGCGTCAGAAGATGCGGGGCTGCAATGCCCCGCGTTCACAACTCCACGTGGTTAAGGCGCAGCGCGTTGGTGACCACGGACACCGAGCTCAGCGCCATGGCGGCACCGGCGAAGACCGGCGACAGCAGCAGGCCGAACGCCGGATAGAGCACGCCCGCAGCGACGGGGATGCCAAGAGCGTTATAGCCGAACGCAAACACAAGGTTCTGGCGGATGTTGCGCATGGTGGCGCGCGACAGCACGGCGGCGCGCGCAATGCCGCGCAGGTCGCCCTTCACCAGCGTCACGCCGGCGCTTTCCATGGCCACGTCGGTGCCCGTGCCCATGGCGATGCCGACGTCGGCGGCGGCGAGCGCCGGCGCATCGTTGATGCCGTCCCCCGCCATCGCGACCTTGCGCCCTTCGGCCTGCAGGCGTTTCACGTGGCCGGCCTTGTCCTCGGGCAGCACTTCGGCCAGCGCTACGTCGATGCCGAGCTGCCGCGCGACCGCATCGGCGGTGCGCTTCGAATCGCCGGTCAGCATCACCACGCGCACGCCCGAAGCCTTGAGCGCTGCGATCGCGCCTGGCGTGCTGTCCTTGATCGGGTCGGCCACGGCGGCGATGCCAGCGGCAACACCGTCCACGGCGAAAAACACCACAGTTTTGGCTTCCGCGCGCCAGGCCTCTGCACGTGCTTCCCAGGCCCGAGTGTCGATGCTTTTCTGCGCGAGAAAATTGCGACTGCCCACGAGCACGGACTTGCCGCCGATCTGCGCCTGGACTCCCAGGCCGTTGATCGCATCGAATGCTCCCGCCGTGCCAGGCGTCAGGCCGCGCGCCTTCGCACCTTCGACGATCGCGAGCCCTATCGGGTGTTCGGACAACTGCTCCACACCCGCGACGAGCGCTAGCGCCTCGTCCTCGGCGATACCCTCGACGACAAAATCGGTCAGTGCCGGATGCCCAAGGGTCAGCGTGCCGGTCTTGTCCACCACCACTGTGTCGATGTCGCGCATGCGCTCGATCGCCTC
>CAYNVY010000261.1:0-5835 GCA_964400745.1 uncultured Enterobacteriaceae bacterium
GGCCGCGGCGACGTCGGGCCGCTGCGCGAGCGCCTGCGCGGGCAGGGCGGCGATCCCGAACTGCGCCGGCTGCGGCAGGCGCGCCCTCGGACCGGGCTGGTCAAGCCGCTGGCGCAGCGAGGGCTCATCCGTACCGCTCAGCGCGACCAGCCCCTTGATCGAAAGATCGCACAGCGCGCGCCGCTGAGCGAGCGCGCTGCGCGCATCGGCCGCGCTGCCGCGTGCCAGCGCCACATCGGCCGGCGCCGCGAGTCCGGCTGCGCCCAGCGCTTCGGACAGGCGCGCCGTTTCGCCGCGCGAACTCGCGTCCGCAGCGGCAAGCTCGAGCTGGCGCTCGCAGTGGCGGTAGTTCAAATAGGCGTTGGCGACTTCGGCTGCCAGCGCCACCCGCGCGTCGTGCCAGGCCGCCTTGCTCGAGGAGAGCTGCGCCGCGGCGGCCTCGCGTTCGCGCGCGCGCGCGCCGAACAGGTCGATCTCCCAGGACGACTGCAGGCCGATCTGCACCTGCTCGCGAATCGCGGTCGGTCCGCCGAAGGTGAAGGCGGCGCGACTGGCCGATGCCGTCGCCTCGACGCCGGGCAGGCTCGCCGCGCCCGCGGCGACCAAGGAGGATCGCGCCTGTTCGATCCGCGCCGCCGCCTGGACGATGGTCGCGCTGTTTTGCTGTGCCGCGGCCATCATCGCGTCTAGCGCCGCATCCCTGAACTGGCTCCACCATTCGCGCAACTTTCCGGAGTCGGCGCCATGCGGTTTGGGCGGGCTCGCCTGCCACGCGGGAGCCGCTACGGACGCCGGCGGCGTGTATTCGGGCCCCACGGTTGCGAAAATGCCGCGCGTGCCGGCACAGCCGGCGAGCGACAGGGCGAAACCTAAGGCTAAAGCCAAGGCTGAGGCCGATACCGCCGGCAGCGCCCGGCTCCGGATGCGGTTCATGTTGTATGCGCTTTGCGTAGTCAGATCGAAAAAGGTTTCGATGTTACAGGATTACGCAAGCCGGATGCCATCGCGCGACGCGGTTGTCGCCTCGCACCGATTCAAGGTAATCTTGCCGGCGGCAGGCCGAGGGCGACCCGTAGCGGGTGCATCGGCGGCAAAGCAAGGACAGAACAAGAGAACAAGGGGCAGGCATGGCTCTGATCGCAGTCGGCGGTTTCCAGCACGAAACCAATACCTTTGCCCCGACCAAGGCGGATTACCGCGCGTTTGCCTCCGGCGGCGGCCGGCCCGGGGTGCAATTCGGTGAAGCGATAGCGCCCGCGATAGCCGGGGCCAACATTCCGGCAACGGGCGCGATCGAAGCGCTGCACGCGCTGGGGCACAAGACAACCGGGCTGGCCTGGGCCTGGGCTTCGCCCTCGGCGCACGTGACCGACGACGCGTTCGAGCGCATCGCCGGCGAGATGGTGCGGCGGCTGGCCGGGGCGGGGCCGGTGGACGGGGTCTATCTCGATCTGCATGGCGCCATGGTCACCGAGCGCTTCGACGACGGCGAGGGCGAACTGCTGGCGCGCGTGCGCCGCGTCGTCGGCGCACGCGTCCCCATCGTCGCGAGTCTGGATCTGCACGCCAACGTCACGCGCGCCATGATGGACCTGGCCGACGGCCTGGTCGCCTATCGCACTTATCCGCACGTCGACATGGCCCAGACCGGGGCGCGCGCCGCCGCCTTGCTCGACGCCACGCTGCAGCGCGGACGGCCGATGGCGAAGGCGGCGAAGACCTTCGATTTCCTCACGGCCATCCCGTCGCAATGCTCGTTCATCGAACCTTGCCGGGGTCTGTATCAGTCCCTGGCGCGGATCGAGGCGCAGCATGGGCTGCAACTATCGTTTGCACCGGGTTTTCCGATGGCGGATTTCCCCGAATGCGGCATGACGGTGTTCGGCTATGGCGCGGACGAGGCCAAGGCGCGCGCCGCGGTGCAGCGCCTGGCGGGCGAGGTGGAGGACGCGGAAAAGGATTTCGTGCTGGAACTGCTGTCTCCCGACGCGGCGGTAAGGCGCGCGATGCAGCGCGGCGAACCCGGCGCGCCGGTGGTGCTCGCCGATACCCAGGACAATCCGGGCGCCGGCGGTAACGGCGATACCACCGGCCTGCTCGAGGCCATGATTCGCCTGCGCGCCGAGGACGCGGTGCTCGGCATGCTGATCGATCCGGCTTCGGCCAGGGCGGCGCACGCGGCCGGGCGCGGCACTACGGCGCGCTTTGCGCTCGGAGAAATCTCCGGCGTGCCGGGCCGCGTGCCGCTCGCGGGAGAATTCACGGTGGAAGCGCTGGGCGACGGCAATTTCACCGGTACCGGCCCCATGTACGGCGGCTTGCGTCTGACGCTGGGCCCGATGGCGCTGTTGCGCAGCCGCGAGGCGCCGGGCGTGCGCGTGCTGCTCGCCTCGACCAAGTGCCAGACGGCGGACCAGGAGATGTTCCGCCATCTGGGCCTGGAGCCGCGCACCCAGCGCCTGCTTGCGCTGAAGAGCTCGGTGCATTTTCGCGCCGATTTTCAGCCGATCGCAAAAGAGGTGCTGGTCGTGCGCGCGCCCGGCCCCGCCTTGGCCGACCCGGCGGATTTTGCCTGGACCCGGCTGCGGCACGGCATGCGCCTCGGCCCGCTGGGACGCGCGTTCAAGGGAGTTTAGCCCCGGACAGGGCTGCGCGCTCCGCTCCCGCGGCATTGCCGCAAGCGCCGCATGCCATTGCGCCGCGATTCGCCGTAGAATTGCTGACCTTTTTGCCATTGCCAAAATGAACAAGCCATACAGCCTGCTGATCGACATCGGCAATACCTTCGTCAAGTGGGGTCGCTACAAGCTGAATTCGAAGGAGGCGGCGCATGCGAGCTGCCTCGATTCGGGCCACGCGCTGCTGGAGGAAATTCCCGCCCTGGCGGCGCAATTGCGCAAGCACGCGGCTCCCACACAGATAGTGATTTCGAACGTGGCCGGCACGCGCGTGCGCGCCACCATGCTGCGCCTGATGGAAATCTGGCCGGAAGCGCCGCAGCCTTATTGGCTGATTCCCAGGGATCAGCAATGCGGTGTGAGCAACGGCTATCGCAATCCGGCGCAGCTGGGCAGCGACCGCTGGGCCGCGCTGATCGGCGCGCGCGCGCTGCACGGCCAGCGGGCGGTGCTGGTGGTGTGTTGCGGCACCGCCACCACCATCGACCTGCTCACGGCGAACGGCCGCTTCGCGGGCGGCTGCATCATGCCGGGGGTGGGCACCATGCTGCGCTCGCTGCATGAAAAAACCGCAGCCCTGCCCGATGCGGACGGCGTGTACACCGAGTATCCGACCCAGACAGTGGATGCCATCGTCAGCGGTTGCCAGCATGCGCAGGCGGGCGCGGTGGAGCGCATCTACGACCTTTATCGGCGCGACCATTCAGACCTGCTGTGCCTGGTTTCGGGCGGGGCGGCAAGGGCGCTGACGCCCCACCTGGCCATCGTGTTCCGCTACCACGACAATCTCGTGCTCGAAGGCCTGTACTGGATCAGCCGCTCGCTGTCGCGGGGGGCGTGCGAAGGGCTTTCGGTCCTGAGCAAGTCCTGATCCGATGCGCACCGCATTCTTCATCCTCGCGCTGGCCAATGTGGTGTTTTTCGCCTATGCCTGGATCGGCGTGGGCATGGACGCCAGCGGCGACGCGCATATCGTCGGCCAGCAGCTCAATCCGGAAAAGATCCGCCTGCTCGCACCCGACCAGGTGAGCGCGCTCACGCGCAAGCCCGAGGCGCCAAAGCCCGAGGTCCCGAAGCCCGATGTGCCAAAGCCCGAGGCGGCCAAGGCGGCCGGCGCGTGTATCGAGTGGGGCGCGATGCTGGGCGGCGATGCGGCGCGCGCGGCGCAGGCGCTGGAACCGCTGGGGCTGGGTGCTAGGCTGACGCAGCGCAAGCTGGAGGAGGTCGCCGGCTACTGGGTGTACATCGGGCCGCTCGCCAGCCGCCCGGCTGCGACCCAGAAAGCGGGTGAACTGAAGCGCCTCGGCGTGGAGGATTATTTCGTCGTGCCCGACGATCCCAAATGGCGCAACGCCATCTCGCTCGGCGTGTTCAAGACCGAAGACGCAGCCCGGGCGCGGCTCGAGGCATTGCGCGCCAGGGGCGTCAAGAGCGCCGCCAGCGGCGCGCGCGATACCCCGTTGAGCAAGACCTATTTCCAGGTGCGCGACGCCAATGCGACCCTCACGGCGAAACTGAACGAGCTGAAGCCGGGATTTCCGGGAACCGAGGTGCGCGAGTGCGCGCCGGAAGAAAAGAAAGGTTGAGACTTTCTCCAGAGGCCTTTCGGAATTGCCGAAATGGAATCTGAAATAATGGAAAGTGAGCAAGGACGCGGTTCTTCAGGCCTTTCTTGGCTGAGAGCCGCGCCAGTGCTTGTTCTACGGCCAATGTTTGTTTTCCAAACTGGCACAGGCTGAGCAAGGCGTGTTTGCCCGAGCAGTTCCTTGTGCCGCTGGAGGTTCCGGATGTATGTGCCGAAAATAAATCAACTCGAAGACCAGGCCGTGCTGCTCGCTTATATGCGCGACTATTCCTTTGCCGCGCTGGCCACCTCCGGCGCGGGCGGTCTGATGGCGACGCACCTGCCCTTCGTAGTCGAGGACGAAGGCGGGCGCATAACGCTGCTGGCGCACATGGCGAAAGCCAATCCGCAGTGGCGCGATTTTGCCGCGGGCGCCGAGGCCATGGCGATCTTCATGCAGCCGCACGCCTATGTCTCGCCGCGGCACTACGACAGCCGGCAGAACGTGCCCACCTGGAACTACGTCGCCGTGCACGCCTACGGCCGGCCGCTGCTGATCGAGGAGCGCGCGGCCAAGCTCGAACTGCAGCGAAAGCTCATCCGCCAGTACGATCCGGCCTATCTCGACCAAATGGCGGAGTTGACCGACGACTATCTCGATGTCAGGCTCGCCGCCATCGTTTCATTCTCGATGGAAGTGACGCGCATCGACGCGCGCTACAAGCTGTCGCAGGACAAGAACCCGGCCGAGCGCGAGCGCATCGCAAGCGCGTTCGAGGCGAGCGGGGGCAGCGTCGCAGCCGAGACCGCACGGCTGATGCGCGAGCACAACTAGAACGCGTCGTCGTCGATTCGTTGAACTGTATTGGACGCAGCTGCAAGCCGCAGCCAGGATACGCCGAGTACGCTGCCAAGCGCGAATCGCAACCCGGCTGGGTTGGGCAAGCGTTGAGACGGGTGGCAGATTATGGGAGCGAACTGGCGCATTGTGCCAGCGACTTGACGACCGATGATGCGTGCGTCCTTGGTTGGAACCCAGATTAGTTAGACGGCGCTCGTGGACGGCTATCGATCCGTAGCCGACGCAGAGTTTTCTCCGAAGCTGCCGCCCAGTCACCCACCGCGTCTTGAGATTCCCATCGTTCAAGTCCATCGCGTGATAGCGGCGCTGGCGCAGCCAGCTTCCGCGTCATGGCGGTTTGTCCGATTTCATTGCACGGTTTTGGGTCGGAATCCATCCCCGAAATCGTGGTATTGGGCCGAAATCTTGTCGGAAAATTTAACAGTATGTTTTATACGGCATCCACTATCTACGTAAGCCATTGTTATTATTCACAGGTAATTGGCAGGCGCGATTCGTGCTTAAGTATTTCTTGAAGGATTCCGTCGAAGTTGCTTAGGTGTGGGTTCTCTGAGACGTGCCTACAACTGCGCTTCCTTCTTGAAGGAGCAGGACTAATGAAAAAACTAATGAAAATACTTTACTCTGCAATTGCGGCTTTTTTAGGGCTGATTTCTGTTGGCACTGCCAATGCAAGTACATTTTCCATAGCATTGGTGGCTGACAACGACTTGGCGATTTTTGGCGGCACT
>CAYNVY010000262.1:0-5821 GCA_964400745.1 uncultured Enterobacteriaceae bacterium
GGCCGGTGTTGAGATAGAGATTCGGATAGCGCGTGCGGCCGATGCAGGGCACGCCCCCCGGAGTCCCCGGACGCAGTCCGGTCCAGAACTGTGCGTTCTCCGGCTTGCCCGCCTGGGGGAAGAGTTCGAAGGTGCGGCGCACGATGGCTTTGCAGCGAACTTCGTTGATCGATGTGTCATGTCCGGTCAGCTCTGCGGTCCCGGCCACGCGCAGCCGATTCCCCAGGCGCGACATGACAAGCTTGTTGGCGCCGTCACTCAGGCTGATGTGCGGCGCCACGTCCCCCTCGGCAAGGTCGAGCGTGATCGAATAGCCTTTGAGCGGATAAACGGGGATCGAAATGCCTATAGTGCGCAGCAGCAAGGGGCTATAGCTTCCCAAGGCCATGACGTAAGCATCGGCTTCGACAATCTGACCCGACGCCAATCGAACGCCGGTTAGCTTTCCGCCTGCAGCCTGTATTCCCGAAATGCCGCTGCCGAAGCGGAACTCGACCCCGCGCCCGGCGCACAGCCGCGCCAGTTCCTGCGTGAATTTGTGCGCATCGCCCGACTCGTCCGCCGGCGCGTGCACGCCGCCGACGATGTGTCGGGAGCGGAAGGCGAGCGCAGGCTCGAGTTGCACGCACTCGGCCGTGGTCAGCACGCGCAGATCGATGCCGTGCTGCTTTTCCAGAGCGGCGGCCTTGGCCGCCCCGTCCAGGGCCTGCTGGTTTTCGAAGATACCGAGGATGCCGCGCGTCTGTTGGTCATACTCGATGCCGGTTTCAGCCCGCAGCGCCAGCAGATGGTCCCGGCTGTAGCGATTGATGGCGGCAATCTGCATTGAATTGGCGCGGGTACGCCCGGGCAGGCACTCGCGCAGGAAGGCGAGGCCCCAAGCCCATTGGTAAGGATCGGCGCGCAGGCGGAACAGCATGGGCGAGTCTTCGCGCCCCAGCCATTTCAACACCTGCTTCGGCGTACCCGGATTGGCCCAGGGCTCGGAGTGGCTGATGGAAATCTGGCCGCCGTTGGCGAAGCTGGTCTCCATCGCCGCCGCGTCCTGGCGATCGACCAGCGTGACCTCGTGCCCGGCCCTGGCCAGGTACCAGGCACTGCTCACGCCGATCACACCGGCGCCCAAGACGGCAATTTTCATTTTAGCTGGCGCACCGGGCGGCCGGGCACGCAGCCCGGACGCCCGGCGCGAACCGGATCGGAAACCGCGCCAGCCCTCAGCCGGGGCAGGCGACCACGTCCTGGCGCTGTTCGCCCAGGCCTTGGATGCCCAGGTTGATCACGTCGCCCGGCTTCAGGTAGGTCGGCTCGGGTTTCATGCCCATGCCCACCCCGGGGGGGGTGCCGGTGGTGATGATGTCGCCCGGCATCAGCGTCATGTACTGGCTGACGTAGGACACCAGCTTGGCCACCCCGAAAATCATGGTGCGGGTGTTGCCCTTCTGCATGCGCCGGCCGTTCACGTCCAGCCACATGTCCAGGTTCTGCGGGTCGCGGATCTCGTCGGTGGTCACCAGCCAGGGTCCGATCGGCCCGAAGGTATCGCAGCCCTTGCCCTTGTCCCACTGGCTGCACTGCAACTGGAACGCGCGCTCGGACACGTCGTTCACGATGCAGTAGCCGGCGACGTAATCGAGCGCCTTGTCCTCGGGCACATACTGCGCTTTCTTGCAGATGACCACGCCCAGTTCGACTTCCCAGTCGAGCTTGGTTGAATTCCGCGGCTGTATCACTTTGTCGTTCGGGCCGTTGATTGACGTCGTGGCTTTCATGAACACCACCGGCTCCGACGGGATCGGCAAATTCGACTCGCGCGCATGGTCGGCGAAATTGAGGCCGATGGCGACGAACTTTGAAATGCCCACGTAGGGCACGCCCAGACGCGGCTCGCCCTTTACCAGCGGCAGCGTCTCGGCCTTGATCTTGCGCAGCTTCGCCAGTCCGGCCGGCGAGATCGTCGCCTGATCGATCTGCTCCACCACCGCGGAAAGGTCGCGGATATTGCCCTGGGCATCGATCATGCCCGGTTTTTCGAAGCCATTCTTACCGTAACGACACAGTTTCATATTTTCTCCGTTTCATGGGACCCGGACTGCAACAATGGCGCTATTTTACTGAGCAATTGCCAAATACCCAACTGTTTCCATGGATACCCCGCTTTCGCGGCATTTTTCGCCCCCGCACCCCGCCCTGATTCCCGGCTCGACTGCCCCGGGGGAGCAGGAGGGCCGGCTTGCGCTCGCGCCTCCGGCCTAGATGGTCATTCCGCCATCCACCGAAAAGGCGTTCCCGCTGGCGAAGGCGGACTCGTCCGAGGCGAGATACACGAACAGCGGCACCATGTCGTCCACCGTGCCCAGCCGGCCCATCGGCTGGCGCGCGATGAAATCCTTGCGCGCCTGAACCGGATCGGGGAAGGCGTTGATGCGATCGGCGAGCGAAGGCGTGTCGATGGTGCCAGGGCATACCGCATTGCAGCGTATGCCCTGCTTGACGTAGTCGGCCGCAATCGCCTTGGTCAGTCCGATCACCGCAGCCTTGGACGTGCCGTAGACCAGGCGGTTGGGCAGGCCCTTGATGCTCGAGGCGATCGACGCGACGTTGATGATGGAGCCGCTCTTCTTGGCCAGCATGCCGGGCACGAAGGCGCGCGCGACCAGGTACATGGAGCGCACATTCACGTTCATGCTGAAGTCCCAGTCCTTGGGCGTGCAATCGAGCAGGCTGCCGTGATGCACGTAACCGGCGCAGTTGAGCAGCACGTCCACCGACCCCACCTCCGCGGCGAGCTTGACGATCGCCTCCTCGTCGGTCGCGTCCAGCTGGCGCGTGGTGATGCCGGCGACGCCGGCGAGCTCCGACAAGGGCCCGGGCTTGAGGTCGGTGGCCCAGACCTTCGCCCCTTCGCGCGCAAAGGCGATGGCCGCAGCCTTGCCCATGCCCTGCCCCGCCGCCGTGATGAATGCAATCTTGCCTGCGAGTCTGCCGCTCATCGAATCCCTCCTGAATGATCAGTCGAAAAGTAAAATTCCGCTTGAAGCAAATTCCGGTTTGAAACCGCAGATGCATGCTGCGGCGCAACATCCTCCGTCCTCGACAGAAGCCCGGATCGCGCGCGCGTAAATTGGTCGGACCACTTGACCAAAGTGTAGCGCGACCGCTAAGCTTCCGTCCACTATTGCGCACGTCCGGACAAATCCATTCATGCCACTGCAAGCGGTGGAGTCGCGCCGCCTATACCGCCAGATCGCCGATCAGATCAGCGTGCTGATCAGCGACGGAGAATACACGCCGGGTGCGCGCCTGCCGCCCGAGCGCGACCTCGCGCGGCAGCTGGGCGTATCCCGGCCGTCGGTGCGCGAAGCGCTGATCGCGCTCGAAGTGGAGGGGCTGCTCGACGTGCGCGTCGGCTCGGGCATCTACGTGACCAAACCTGCCGGCCGGCGCCGCAAGAGCGCCTTGCTGGGCGATTCCGGTCCGTTCGAAGTGATCCGGGCGCGCCGGCTGATCGAGGGCGAGTGCGCCGCGCTCGCCGCCAGAAGCGCGACCCCGGCGCAGCTGGGCGCGATACGCGAGGCGCACGACGGCATGGTCAGGGAGAGCAAACGCCACCACAACCCGCTGGTCGCAGACCGGCAATTCCATGTCAGAATAGCCGAAGCGAGCGGCAACAGCGCGCTGGTTCTGGTGTTGCAGACGCTGTGGGACCAGCGCATGGGGTCGCTCTATCGCGGCCTGGAGCGCAAGTACGAGTACCCGAAAATGGCGGCGGAAACAGTGCGCGAGCATGCGGCGATCGTGCGCGCGATCGTGAGGCGCGATGCGCGCGCCGCGCGCAGCGCGATGCGAGAGCACATGGACCAGACGCGCAACCGATACATCAAAGAATGGAACACAGGTAACTGATCATGGCCGCAGTCAACCTCAGAGGCGTATTCAAGTCCTTCGGCTCCACCCGCGTGGTTCACGGCGTGGACATCAGCATCGCCGACGGCGAATTCTGCGTGCTCGTCGGCCCCTCGGGCTGCGGCAAGTCGACGCTGTTGCGCATGATCGCCGGCCTCGAGGAAATTTCGGGCGGGGAGATCGAGATCGGCACCCGCGTGGTGAACAAGGTGCCGCCGAAGGAACGCGATATCGCGATGGTATTCCAGAACTACGCGCTCTATCCGCACATGACCGTATTCGACAACATGGCGTTTTCCATGAAGCTCGCCGGCGAAAGCCGCGAAAAAATGCGCGAGCGCGTCGAGGTGGCGGCAAACATCCTGGGGCTGATGGAATATCTGGATCGCTACCCGCGCCAGCTCTCCGGCGGCCAGCGCCAGCGCGTGGCCATGGGACGCGCGATCGTGCGCGACCCGCAGGTATTCCTGTTCGACGAACCGCTGTCCAATCTGGACGCCAAACTGCGGGTGCAGATGCGCACCGAGATCAAGGAATTGCACCAGCGGCTCACCACCACCTCCATCTACGTCACCCACGACCAGATCGAAGCCATGACCATGGCCGACAAGATCGTGGTCATGAACGCCGGCAAGGTGGAGCAGATCGGCTCCCCGCTGGGACTGTACGACAACCCGGCCAACCTGTTCGTGGCCGGATTCATCGGCTCGCCGTCGATGAATTTCCTCAAGGGCAAACTCGTCCGAAACGGGGCGGGACTGCAGGTGCAGATGGCCGACGGATCGATGGTCCCGGCGCCGGCATCGAACGTGCAGGAGGGGCGCGACGTGATCGTGGGCGTGCGCCCGGAGCATCTTCTGGTCCGGTCCGATGGCGTAAAGGCCGAGGTGGTGGTGGTCGAGCCCACCGGTGCCGACACCCAGATATTTTGCAAAGTCGGCGGCACCGACGTCACCGTGGTGGTGCGCGAGCGCCATGAATTCAAGCCGGGCGAGACGATTCGGCTGTTTCCGGAAAATACTTTCCTGTTTGATCCGTCAACCGGGGCAAGACTGTAGCAACAACCAAAGGAGGCTTTAATGAGCAATGTCAACAGACGCAATTTTCTGAAAATGTCCGCCGGCCTGGCTGCAGGCGTCACCACCGGGGAAGTACTGGCACAGGACAAGAAGCCCGCGGCCAAGCCCGCGGCGGCGGGTCCGGCCCTTAACCTGAAGCCCGAAAAAGGCGCCAAGCTGCGCGTGCTGCGCTGGAAGCGTTTCGTCGCCGGCGACGAAGAGCTCTGGATGGCGAACACCAAGAAATTCACGGAAAAAACCGGCGTCGAAGTGCGCGTGGACAACGAAGGCTGGGAAGACGTTCGGCCCAAGGCGGCGGTCGCAGCCAATATCGGCTCCGGCCCGGACGTGATCGTCGGCTGGTTCGACGACCCGCATCAATTTCCGGACAAACTGGTCGACGTCTCCGACGTCGCCAATTATCTCGGCGCCAAGTACGGCGGCTGGTACGACGTGTGCAAGAAATACGGCACGCGCCAGGGCAAATGGATCGCCATTCCGCTGGGCATCATCGGCAACGCCATCGTCTATCGCGAAAGCCACGTCAAGGCCGCCGGTTTCGACGGCATCCCCAAGGACACTGCGGGCTTCCTCAAGCTATGCCAGGCGATGAAAGCCAAGGGCACACCCTCCGGCTTCGCACTCGGGCACGCCGTCGGCGACGGCAACAACTGGGCGCACTGGCTGCTCTGGTCGCACGGCGGCAAACTGGTGGACGAGAAGGGCAATGTGGTGGTCAATTCGCCCGAAACCATCGCCTCCCTCGAATACGCCAAACAGCTCTACGACACCTTCGTCCCCGGCACCCTGTCCTGGCTCGACCCGAACAACAACAAGGCCTTCCTCGACGGCCAGGT
>CAYNVY010000263.1:0-5819 GCA_964400745.1 uncultured Enterobacteriaceae bacterium
TTCAGCAGCATCGGGATGATCATCACCCAGATCAGCAGGCCCACCGGCAGGTTGACTTTGGCGATCTCCATGCCGCCGATCGCCTGTACCGGGCCAGGGAACACCTGGCCGAGCGCGATGCCGACAACGATACAGATAGCGACCCAGGCGGTGAGGTAGCGTTCAAACAGATTCATGGGCTGTGCAGGCATGCGGGCTCTCCAACGAACATTCGATAATCGGTCATGGCGGGAGCGTGCCGATGCGGTCGAGTTCAGCCTTCAACCGCGCCCGGTCGTGCTCGAGTTCAACCAACGGCAGCGCCAGCAACGCTTCGATGCAGGCGCGCAGGATGCGGTATGCCTTGAAAAAAGCGGCGTCGATTTCGGCATCGGTGCCGGTGGCGTGCGCCGGATCGTCCACGCCCCAGTGCGTGCGCAACACCGGCCCCAGATAGGCAGGGCAGGTCTCGCCCGCAGCGCTGGCGCAGACGGTGACCACGATGTCCGGGGTGGCGGGCAGATGGTCCCAGGACTTGCTGTAGAGGCCTTCGGTTGAGATGCCCTCGCGCGCGAGCAGGGCGAGCGAACGCGGATGCACCTGTCCGGTGGGTCGGCTGCCGGCGCTCATCGCCTTCCATCCCGCAGGTGCAAGGTGATTGAAAACGGCCTCGCCCAGAATCGAGCGACATGAATTGCCGGTACACAGAAACAGCAGGTTCATGCTTTCACTTTTTTGCGGGTATTCAATGAGGCGGGTGCGGCGACGCAGCTTGCGGGCGACAAGACGGCGCTTACCTCGGCGCACTGTTCGGGGTCTCCGGCGCAGCACTCGGCGGTGAGATAGGCGATCAAATCCAGCATCAGCGGCATATTCGCGCGGTAACGCTGGAATCGTCCCTCCTGCTCCACCGTCACCAGGCGCGCCTGCGTCAGCGCTTTGAGGTGGAACGAGAGATTGGTCGACGGGATGTCCAGTGCGCCGGCGATCTCGCCCGCGACCAGCCCTTGCGGACCTTTGCGCACCAGCAGGCGGTACACATCCAGCCGGATGCCGGAAGCCAGCGACTCGAAAACGGCGGTGGCGCTCGATTTGTCCATAGGTCAATTATACAAGAATAGTTGAAATGTTAAAATGTATCGACCGACATGTAACGACCGACAGCCAAGGTGAGAGACGGGAGACGCAAGCGTCGGCCATGCGGCCAGGTGGCATAATGGGGTGGTGTTCCCCCCTGCTCTGATGCTGCGCAGGACTGGCGTTGATCCTCGCCCGGCATCCAGGAAAACCGTATGGCAATGAAAGCGACAAAGAAAATGGCCCTGCTTTCGATCGCGACCTCGATCGGAACGCTGGGGCTGAAATTCGGCGCGTATTTTCTGACCGACTCGGTCAGCCTGTTGTCGGACGCGCTGGAGGCGCTGGTCAATCTCGCCGCGGGCCTGGTCGCCCTGACCGCGATCACCATCGCCGAGCGGCCGGCCGACGACCGCCACACCTACGGCCACGACAAGGCGGAGTATTTCTCCATCGGGGTCGAGGGCACGTTGATCCTGTTCGCCGCCGGTTCCATCATCTACGCCGGCTGGAGCCGTTTCATGCACCCGACGCCGCTGGAAAATCTGGGCTGGGGCATTGCCGTGGGCGTTCTCGCCGGCGCGATGAACTTCACCACCGCGCGCCTCATGCTCAAGGTGGCGGCGAAGCACGACAGCGCCACGATAGAGGCGGACGCCAAGCACCTGCTGACCGACGTCTGGACCTCGGTCGGCGTTCTCGGCGGCCTGCTGGTCATCGTGTTCATGCCCGGCTGGTTGATACTCGATCCGATCATCGCGATCGTGGTCGGGCTGCATATCGTGATCACCGGCGTCGATCTGCTGCAGCGCTCTATCGACGGACTGATGGACGTGGCCTTGTCGCCGGCGGAGATCAAGAAGACCGAGGGATTGATTCGCGCCGGACTGCCCGCGGAGGCGAGCTACCATGCGCTGCGCACGCGCAAATCGGGCGCGACGCGCTTCGTCGAGTTTCACCTCACGGTGCCGGGGGAGATGAGCGTGCGCGATTCGCACGCCCTGTGCGACCGCCTGGAAGAGTCGATCGCGAGCCATCTGGCGAAGGCCTCGGTCACCATCCACGTCGAGCCGCAGGAGGCGCACGAAGCGCCAGCGATTTCGCCGTGATTCGAGCTTTGAGCATGGGGCGCTACCAGTCATCGAGGAGCACGCAATGAAGTACCAGGATTACTACAAGATTCTCGGCATCGAGCGCGATGCCGACATCGACGCGATCAAGAAGGCGTACCGCAAGCTGGCGCACAAGTATCATCCGGACGTTTCCAAGGACCCTGCGGGCGAGGAAAAATTCAAAGAGATCGCGGATGCCTACCAGACCCTCAAGGACCCGGAAAAGCGCGCCGCCTACGACCAGTTGGGCCCGCATCAGGCAGGGCAGGATTTTCAGCCGCCGCCGGACTGGGGGAGGCAGTTCGGCCAGCAGTTCGGGGACGGTGCGTTCTCGGCCGACGATCTCGATCTGTCCGAATTGTTCGCCGGACTCGCGGGCGGCAGGGGGCGCGCCGGGCACGCGGGGCGGCAGGG
Source organism: uncultured Enterobacteriaceae bacterium (assembly GCA_964400745.1). Classification (GTDB taxonomy): domain Bacteria; phylum Pseudomonadota; class Gammaproteobacteria; order Burkholderiales; family SG8-39; genus 2-12-FULL-64-23. The sequence goes on from CAYNVY010000263.1 coordinate 2,583, forward strand.
CGGCGGCCTCAAGATGCCCGGCCAGGACTACGAGGTGACGGCGCACATCACCCTGGATGACGCCGCCAGCGGCACCACGGTCGATTTGAATCTGAGCGTGCCCGAATACGACGAGCACGGCCGGCTGCATCGCGTGGCGCGCTCGTTCAAGGCGCGCATTCCGAAAGGCGCGGCCGACGGACAGAGGCTGCGCCTGCGCGGCAAGGGCGGAAAAGGCTACAACGGCGGGCCCGACGGCGATTTGTATCTCAATATCGCGCTGCACCCGCACGCGCTCTACCGCGTCAGCGGCCACGATCTGTACCTGGACCTGCCCCTGACGCCGTGGGAGGCGGCGCTGGGCGCCGTGGTCGAGGTTCCCACGCTGGTTGGATCGGTCCATCTCAAAGTGCCGCCCGGAACGCACGCGGGGCAAAAGCTCAGGCTCGCCAAACGCGGGCTGCCCAAGCCGCGCGAGGGCGAGGGCGACCTGTTCGCCATCGTCCAGATCGTCGTGCCCACCGTGCTGAGCGAGCGCGAACGCGCTTTGTTCAAGGAGTTGGCGGATGGGTCGAGCTTCAATCCGCGCGGGCATTTTGAAAGTGAGAAAAGCCAACAGGAGATGAAACATGCAACTCGAGCCAACTGAGGACGCGTGGCTGGACGCGCGGCACGCGGTTTCGATCACGGAGCTGGTGCAGTGCTCGGGCCTGTCCGAAGCCGACCTGCGCGAGCTCGTCGACTACGGCGCGCTCGCGCCGACCAATCCGCAGGACGCGGAGTGGAGATTCAGCGGCGAAATAGTGCTTACGGTGCAGGCGGCGGGCCGCTTGCGCGCCGACCTCGATCTCGAGCCGCAGGCGCTGGCGCTGGCGCTGACGCTGATCGGGCGCATCCACGAGCTCGAGGCGCAGTTGGGCGATCTGCGCGCCCGGTTGCCGCGCCGGCAAGCCTAGACGGGGCGTGTTAAACAATGTCAAACCGGAATGCCGCAGTTGATTTAAGCTGGCGCTTCGCGGCATCATCGCGGAGACCCGAATCCTTTGTGAGACCAGCATGATCAGTTTGTTCGGAAGCAAGAAGCCAGATCACCCCATGGCCGACATCAAGGAGGCGAAGAAACTCCTGGAGGATCTGCCGACCGGCGACGCCTTCAAGTGCGCCGACGAATTGGGCCACTGGCTCGATTCGGTCGTTACGGCGGAAGGCTTCAAGCCGGAATACCGGGCGCAGTTGATACAGCTGCTGGACGAGACGGCGCAGATCCATGTGCGCAAGCTGACCCGCGACTACATGGTTTCCCCGCGCCTGGCCAAACACCAGGAAATCCGGCTGTGGACCGCGCTGCACGATTACTGGCGGCATGCGGCGGCAGCCTACGTCAGCTGCGTCGACCTTTATGCCTCCGGCGCCAAGGGCGCGGACGCGCTGAAGGGCGGGATGCCCCTGTTGCTCGTGCGCGGGCTGCGCGCGCTCGCGGCGCAGATGAAGTGGATGTACGTGCGCTACGGGCCGTTGGATCCGTCCGTGTGGGGCGTGATCGCCAAGGTGTACGCGTTCGCGGAGCAGCGCAAGCTGGCGCGTTCTGCGGTAACGGTCTATCCCGGCATGCCCGGAGATTCCACCCCGGAGCAGGAGTTCCTGAAGACGGTCATGTTGTCGGCATCCTCGCCCGACAGCCTGCTGCCGCTGGAGATGGAACTGTGCGAGCGCCTGATCGCCCACTTTTGCGCGTCGTTTACGCTGCGCCTGGACCTGCAGCCCGATATCGCCTACTGGATCGATCTCGCCACCAGCCAGGCGCCGCTGCGCCTCGCGCGACCGCCGCAGCATGCGCCGACGCTGCGCTTTTTTGCCGCGGGCAAGGCGCTGGAGGATCTGGAAAATCTGATACGCACGGTCAGGACGAGCGGCAGCGTACCGGCCCAGGTGAATCTGGGCGGCAGCTATCCCGTGGAAACGGTGATGGACGTGCTCAACCACCTGGCGCTGTACTGGTCGCCCAGGCCGCCGGAGCGCAAGCACCAGCGCCACCGCGTGAAGTCGCGCCTCAACGTCACTTATGGCTATGAGGGCGTGCTGGCGGTGCTGGGCGACACCGGCATTGCGGGCGGGGCGGTCCCTGAAACCTGGATCGTGGAGAACGTCAGCGCAGGGGGATTCGGCGCCGGCATTCCGGAGATCAAGGGCGATTGGCTGAAGATCGGTTGCCTGCTCGGCCTGCAGCCGGAGGGCGGCGACAACTGGGTGCTGGGCGTGATCCGCCGCCTGCAGCGCGACGCTACGCACAAGGGCACGGTCGGCATACAGACGATTGCCAAGTCTGCGCAATTGGTGCAACTGAGCCTGGGCGAGGGCGCCGGGGTCGAAACCGGTATTCTGCTGAGCGACGCCAACGACCCGCCGGGCGAGACGCGCCTGCTGTTGCGCGCGGGGATGTTCGTGCCCGGGCAGAATCTGGAATATCGCAAGGGCGAGCAGACCTGCCTGCTCCTGCCCCAGGGCGTGATCGCCGGCGACGACGAGTACGAGATCGTCAAGTTTCGCGAGATGATACGCGACACCTCGGGCGAAGGCGACGAGTGACCGGCGCCGTGTGACCCGCGCCGTATGACCGGCGCGGCGTGACCCTTGCGGCGTGACCGGGGCGGCATGTTTTGCGCCGGCGGCGGCTATAATGCGGCCTGGCCCACTCCCTCCTTCAATGTACAAACATTATTTCGGCCTGGCCGAATCCCCCTTCTCGATCGCGCCGGATCCGCGCTATCTCTACCTGAGCCAGCGGCATCAGGAAGCGCTGGCGCATCTGCTCTACGGCGTGAACGGCGACGGCGGCTTCGTGCTGCTGACGGGCGAGGTGGGGGCCGGCAAGACTACGGTCTGCCGCTGCCTGCTGCAGCAGATTCCCGCCTCCTGCGACGTGGCCTATATCTTCAATCCGAAGTTGACGGTGGAGGAACTGCTCTCCACCATCTGCGTCGAATTCGGCATCGCCTTTCCCGCCGGCAACGGCAGCATCAAGGTATTCATCGACTGCATCAACGCCTATCTGCTCGACGCGCACGCCAAGGGCCGGCACACGGTGCTGATCATCGACGAAGCGCAGAATCTTTCGGCCGACGTGCTGGAGCAGATGCGCCTGCTCACCAACCTCGAAACCAATCAGCGCAAGCTGTTGCAGATCATCCTGCTCGGCCAGCCGGAACTGGCGGCGATGCTGGAGCGCCCGGAACTGCGCCAGCTCAGCCAGCGCATCGT
>CAYNVY010000264.1:0-5801 GCA_964400745.1 uncultured Enterobacteriaceae bacterium
TGCAGTTGCCGGAGCCCTTGATCTCTTCGATGACCTTCTTCAGGCGTTCTTCGAACTCACCACGGTACTTCGTGCCCGCGACGAGGGAGCCGATGTCCAGGGTGACGAGGCGGCGGTTCAGCAGCATCTCCGGCACCTCGCCATTGACGATGCGCTGCGCCAGCCCCTCGACGATGGCCGTCTTGCCGACGCCGGGCTCGCCGATGAGCACCGGGTTGTTCTTGGTGCGCCGCGACAGCACCTGGATCACGCGGCGGATCTCGTCGTCGCGCCCGATCACCGGGTCGAGCTTGCCCGCGCGGGCGCGCTCGGTCAGGTCCAGGGTGAATTTCTTCAGCGATTCCCGGCTGCCCTCGGCCTCCGGGTTGGATACGTTCTCCGTGCCGCGCAGGGCGGTCACGGCCTGCTCCAGCGCCTTCTTGCTGCCGCCGGACTCTTTCAGCAGGCGGCCGGCCTCGCCCTTGTCTTCGGCCAGGGCGAGCACGAACATCTCGGAAGCGATGAACTGGTCGCCGCGCTTCTGCGCTTCCTTGTCCGTCAGGTTGAGCAAGTTGGTCAGTTCGCGCGAGATCTGCACCTCGCCGCCCGTGCCTTCCACCTTGGGCAGGCGCGCGACCGCGGCCTTGAGGCCGTCGCGCAGGCGCGACACGTTGACGCCTGCGCGTGCGAACAGCGAGGCGGTACCGCCGTCTTCCTGCGCGATCAGCGCGGAGAGGAGGTGGATCGGTTCGATGTAGGAATTGTCGTTGCCCACAGCCAGGCTCTGCGCGTCGGCGAGCGCCTGCTGGAACTTGGTGGTGAGTTTGTCTAATCGCATGGGAAACTCCTTTGATCCATTGCTTCCCAAATGCGGCCAAATCGGAGATTTTCAAGCGGCCGGAGCAACTCGGTCCGCTTGCTGATTCAGTAGTCCACCTCCACGCGGTTCCGCCCCCCCTTCTTGGCGCGATAGAGCGCCGCGTCGGCGCGCGCAATCAACGCCTGGCCGCTTTCCGTCTTGGCATCGTATGCCGCTAAACCGATACTTATAGTGACCTGGATCGACTCACTGCCGATTTCGATCGGCGCCGAGGATACCGCCTGGCGGACCTTCTCTCCTACCGTCGCCAGCGAATCGACGCCGATCTGAGGCATGATCAGCATAAACTCCTCTCCGCCGTAGCGCACCGCAATGTCGGCTTTGCGCATGCAGCCCTTGATCCGGTGGGAGACTTCTCTTAGCACTCGATCTCCCGCCAGATGGCCGAAGCTGTCATTGATCCGCTTGAAATGGTCGATGTCGCACATGGCAAGCACCACGTCGACGTTGTAACGCTTGGCCGAAAACACCGTCTCCTCCAGTCGGACCAAGCCGTACTGCTTGTTGCCGAGCCGCGTTAGCCCGTCAGTGATGGCGCCAGTGTAGTTGCGCGAGTTGTTCGCAGCCAGCATCAGGTGCACGCCCAGATTCTGCAGGAGATCCGCACTAACATGGATTCGCGCGGGAATGCGCGCGCAGAACAAAACACCGAGCAGCCGCCCGTCCGATATCACCGGTAGCGCGAACGACAAAGTCTCCGGCCCCTCCATCATTTGGAGCTTCTGCAATCGGTAGGCGTCGGCGATCAACCGCGACTCGTTCTGTGTCTCCACTCGTCGCACAATCGCTGGATTGGTTTCAATTGCTTCCCCCAGTTGATCCTCGCCGCTGTACAAGACCGGTTCGCGCTCCGTTTCTCCGTTGATCGCGCATGTCCAGCCGCCGGAGGATGTTTCAAGAATGAACACGGAATAACTTGGAAGTAGATTGTCTTGTATGACATGGGACAGATTGCCCGTGAAATCGGTCATTTCGAGCTTCTTTGACGCTTCCACCACCAGCATGTAGAGCAAGTTGGATTCGGTGCGCGCCGCCTCCAGGCGCCTGGCCATGAAATTGAAATGGGTTGAAAGGACCCCGATCTCGTTGTTCGCGTTGACTTCGGCGCGCTGGGACAAGTTACCTGCCGCCAGGCGGTCCATTGCATCCCCCAGCGAGATGACCGGCCGAACCACCAAGCGTCGCAGCATGAACGTAACCAGCGCAATCAGCATGAGCGTCGCGCCTATCCCAAGCACCAGGATAGCGCGGTCGCGCTCGCCCACCGATCGATTGAGCGGCGACAGGTCGAAATCGACGGAAATAAAGCCGCGCGCGCCCTCCAGATTCGCATGGCAGCCGAGGCAGGCGCGAGAGGTCGGAATCGAATTGACGATACGCAGCCGCGCGCTCCCGTTGGCAGCGGTGAGAATCGAACTGGCGGGAAAGGCCATCGTCCAGTCGCAGCCCGGGCACTCCGGATTGCCTCTGACCTCTATCCGAGTGCCGATAACCGAGGGCTCCGAAGCCGCCCTGACCAAGCCGTTGGCATTGAGGACCAGGACTTGAAGAGCCCCGGTCATCTCCACATACTGCAGCGCCTCCGCAGCTATCTGGTCCCAGACGACAACACCGCCTCCTGCGAGCATGTGCTCCCCCAGGTCCCGCGAAATAATCGCGGATAGGGTGCGAGCCTGCAGCGCGTTCTGGTCGGTGAATTCGCGCTCCGCCAGCTTCGCCACCGCTACCCAAACCAAGGCGCCGGCAGTGCAGGCAAACAAGGCCAAGCCCGCCGCCAGCATGACGGCGAGCTTATTCCAAGGCCGTACCTTTGGCGTCAAAGCCTCGACTTTCCGATCCATGCCAATATCTTCTATTTCTTAATCTAGAACGTATAGCTCACGCCTATGGACCAGAGGGTCGCCTTCGTATGTCCCGCGTCCATATCGGTGGCGAACTTGCCGAAATCCTCGAACTCCGCGCGCAGGCGGAATTTTTCCGTGAGGCTGTACTCGGCGCCGATGCCGATGAGCGGCGAGAGGCTGACCTTGGACTTGGTGACCGGCATTTCCGCCGCGGTATTGACCGCCTTGTTGTTCGTCGTCGCCGAAAAATCCGATTTGTTGCCGGTCACGCCGATCTTGCCGAATACGGCAAAGCCGTTCGCAAGCGGGAGCGTTCCCTTGCCCGCCAGGAACCACGCCGTATTCTTGATGTTCGCGCGCCCGACCGTGCCCGCAAGGATGCCGGTGCCGGTGTAATCGATCTTCGGTTTGCCCAAACCGGCATAGCCGGCTTCGAGCGCCCAGGTCTTGTTGAAGTTATAGCCGGCGAACAGCTTCACGCCGGATTCGGACTTGTCGTAGCTTTCGGTCAGGTTCGCCACGCCGAAGGAATTGCGGTTGGCGTCGAAGCTCGTCGTCGACTGCCCCGCGCTCCAGCCGATGTACTTGCTTCCCGGTTCCTGGGCAAAGCACGCCACCGGAACAGCAAGCATCAATGTCGTCAAAAGATATTTTGAATTTTGCATTTCTCGCCTTCTGCTTTGTTGAATCGATGTGCCAACCGGAAACCAAGGATGCGCCGCGAAATATACTACGGAAGCGCTGATTCAGTCCCGAATTCAGCTAACAGATATCCAGCGCTTCCTCTGAAGTGGGGGATTTGCGCCCCGAAGGAAGTCCCCGGGGGACAAGGGGGCGTCGCCCCCTGGTTCAGTATCTCCTTACGCTTATTTCGGCGTTCCGAACGAATCCGAACGAAAACCTAGGCTCTGACCAGCAGGCGCACAGTCTCGATTCCGGCGAAAGTCAAGAGTATGGATCCGGCCACATGCAGTCCGACCAGGGCTGCGGTCCAGCCGTACTGATGGCGCGCGAGCAGCGTCACCGTCTCCGCGGAGAAACTCGAAAAGGTCGTCAGCCCGCCGAGGAATCCGGTGGTGACGAGCAGGCGCATCTCCGGAGACATGGTCTCGTAATGCGACATGTAGCCCATGGCCAGGCCCATGAGATAGCCGCCGATCAGGTTCGCGGCCAGGGTGCCCAGCGGCAACGCGGGAAACACGGCGTTGAGGAGCGAGCCCAGCCCCCAGCGCAGCCATGCGCCCGCGGCAGCCCCGCCACCGACAGCCATGAATCCGGAAAACGACACGTCTGTCCCCTGTTGCCAAAAATGCCTGGAGCCGACCCTATTTCGACCGGGGCCCGCTCCAGCGCTCTGCCGCCTGGTCGTCGCTCGCGCGCGCCTCGACCCAGCGCGCGCCCTGCGCAGTCTGCTCTTTTTTCCAGAACGGCGCCTGCGTCTTGAGGTAATCCATGATGAACTCGCAGGCATCGAACGCCGGGCCGCGATGCGCGCCCGACACCACCACCAGCACGATCTGGTCCAGCGGCTTCAGTTCGCCGACGCGGTGGATCACCAGCGCATCGATGATGTCCCAGCGGCCCTTCGCCTCGGCGACGATGGCCGAGAGCGCCCTTTCCGTCATGCCCGGATAGTGCTCCAGCGTCATGCCGGCGACTGCATCGCCCTCGTTCAGGTCGCGCACCAGGCCGATGAAACTGGCGATGGCGCCGATGCGCGCATCGCCGCGGCGCAAGGCGCCGATCTCCGCGCCGATATCGAAATCCCCGGTTTGCACCCGCACCGGCATGTCAGCCCCCGGTCACCGGCGGGAAGAACGCGATCTCGTCGCCCGCCTTCACCGGCGTGTCGTTGCGCCCGAGATCCTGGTTGACCGAAACGCGCACCGCCTTGCCCGCGCCCAGCGCCACGGCCGAAGCGCCGCCGCGCGCGACCAACAGTTCGCGCAAGCGTTTCACGTCGCAATCGCCCGCCGGCAGTTCGAACATCTCCTGCGCGATGCCCATGTCCTCGCGCAGCCTGGCAAAGTAAAGAATCCTGATGCTCACTGGAATAGCTCCGAATAGGGAAGGAAGGTGACCATGTCGCCGCGGCGTATCGCCTGCCCGGCCGGGTTGTCGATCAAGCCGTCGCCCCATACCGCCGAACTCAGCACGGCGGAACTCTGGTTGGCGAACAGCGCCAGGCCGCCCGCGGCGTTCAGTTTGACCCGCAGGAATTCGCGCCGGGAGTCGGGTTTCGCCCAGTCGAAATCGGCGCGCAGCGCATAACTGAGCGGCGCAATCCGGTCCACGCCCTGACAGCGCAGGATGAACGGCCGCACGAACAGCAGAAAGGTGACGAAGCTGGACACCGGATTGCCGGGCAAGCCGATGAAATGCGCCGTTCTTCCGCCACCGGCGCCAACCTCGCCGAAGGCGAGCGGCTTGCCCGGCTTGACCGCGATCTTCCACAGGCTCAGCTTGCCCTCGGCTTCGACTGCGGGCTTGATATGGTCTTCCTCGCCCACGGACACCCCGCCCGAGGTGACGATGAGGTCGTTCCCGGCCGCGGCCTGGCGCAGCACCGCGCGCGTCGCATCCAGGCGATCGGGCACGATGCCGAAGTCGGTAACCTCGCAACCCAGCATCTGCAGCAGACCGTTCAGGGTAAAGCGGTTCGAATTGTAGATGCTGCCCGCAGGCAAAGGCTCGCCCGGCATCACCAGCTCGTCGCCGGTAAAAAACACCGCGACTTTCAGCCGGCGGTAAAGCGGCAGCGACGCAAGTCCCACCGACGCGGCGAGGCCGGCGTCCTGCGGCCGCAGCTTCATCCCCCGGCTCAGTATTTCGGCTCCGGCGCGGATGTCCTCGCCCACGCGGCGCACCCATTCCCCCGGCGCCGGCCGGTGCCGCACGATGACGGCGTCGCCCTCCTGGGTGCACTGCTCCTGCATCACCACTGCGTCGGCGCCCGGCGGAATCGGCGCGCCGGTGAATATGCGCCCCGCGCTTCCGCGCGGAAGGGCTTGGGGCCCCCTGCCGGCGGGTATCCCCTGCCACACCGGCCCGCGCGCTTCGCCCGAGGCCCTCGCCGCCCGCTACCCCGCCTACCCGGC
>CAYNVY010000265.1:0-5799 GCA_964400745.1 uncultured Enterobacteriaceae bacterium
CCGACCAGAACGACATGGACGTGCTCCTGACGCTGCTCGGCGTGGCCGGGTGCAGTTTCGTCATGGGTGTTCCCGGCTCGGACGACATCATGCTCAATTACCAGACCACCTCGTTTCACGATGCGCTGTACGCGCGCCGCGCCCTCGGTCTGCGGCCGACGCCGGAATTCGAGGCCTGGCTGCAGAAAATGCAGATCATGCGCGGCGACGGACGCTTCCGGCTGAATCCGTCCCTGCCCGCGCCGTTTCAACAAGCGCTGCGGCGGCTGCCTTGAACACCACGCCCCGGCGGCACAGATGAACGGCATGCGATGACACGCGCGAAACCGGCCGTCACCTCCAACCCGTGGGAAGCCTTGCGCCAGTTCACGGCTGCGCGCATCGCACTCGGTCGCTCGGGGGTGAGCCTGCCGACAGCGGCGCACCTGGCATTCCAGTTGGCGCATGCCCGGGCGCGAGACGCGGTACAGCGGGAACTGGACGTGCCGCGTCTCGCGCGCGCGCTTCGCGACGCGCTCGCGCAAAGCGCTCCCTGCCTCGAATTGCACAGCGCCGCAGCCGAGCGCTCGGTCTATCTGCAGCGGCCCGACCTCGGACGCAGGCTGGATGCCGCATCGCGCGAAGCGCTGTCTGCGCGGAGCGCTGCGGCGAGCGCCGCGGGTGCGCGTCCGTACGATCTCGCATTCGTCGTGGTCGACGGCCTGTCGGCGCTGGCCATCGAACAGAACGCGGCGCCCCTGCTTCGCGCATTGCGGGGACGCATCGCCACCGAGGACTGGCGCATTGCGCCGCTTTGCATCGCGCTGCAAGGACGGGTTGCGCTCGGCGACGAAGTGGGCGAACTGCTGGGGGCGAAGGCGGTCGCGGTGCTGATCGGCGAGCGGCCCGGGCTCAGTTCGCCGGACAGCATGGGCCTGTACCTGACCTGGATGCCGCGCGCCGGCCTGACCGATGCCAGCCGCAACTGCATCTCCAACGTGCGTCCCGCCGGACTGAGCGTCGAGGATTCCGCCTGCAAGCTGCACTACTTGTTGTCGCAGATGCGCCAGCGACAATTGTCCGGCGTCGGCCTCAAGGACGAAACCGTGGAGGTAGTGGAGGGAGATGCGAAGCCGTTGACCGCGAGGCGGGACAATTTCCTGCTGGGCTAGGCGCGAGCGAGGCCGGTCCGCTCAACCGCCGCCCGGCACCACCGCCCGGTACTGGATAAACATACAGCTTTGCCTTATAGTTGCCACTTATGGCAACTGCCTCGACCCTGGATAGCCTGAACCCCGCGCAGCGCGACGCCGCCCGCTACGGCGAGCGCTCGGCTGACACTGCGTTTCGCGCGGGCCCGCTGCTGATCATCGCCGGCGCCGGGACCGGCAAGACCAATACGCTCGCGCATCGCGTGGCACACCTGGTGCTCGAAGGCGTGAACCCGCAGCGCATCCTGCTCCTGACTTTCACCCGCCGCGCGGCGGTGGAGATGACACGCCGCGCGCAGCGCATCGTCGGCGAAGTGCGCGAAGAGGTGAAACTGCCGTGGTCGGGGACTTTCCATTCGATCGCCAACCGCCTGATCCGGCGCTACGCGGCGCGCGTGGGGCTGGACGCGAATTTCAGCGTGCTCGACCGTGGCGACGCGGCCGACCTGATGGATCTCGTGCGCCACGAGCGCGGGCTGACACAGGCGGAAAAGCGCTTCCCGCGCAAGGACACCTGCCTCGCGATCTACTCGCACCGCGTGAATACCCAGCGCCCCCTCGCCGAAACGCTGGCGAACGTGTTCCCGTGGTGCGCCGAATGGGAGGACGAGCTGACCGGCCTGTATCGCGCCTACGTCGAGAAGAAGCTTGCCAACCAGGCGCTCGATTACGACGACCTCCTGCTCTACTGGCACGCGATGAGCGCGGACGCCGGGCTCGAGCGCGAGATCGGCGCGCTGTTCGACCAGATACTGGTGGACGAGTACCAGGACACGAACGTGCTGCAGGCCGAGATCCTGAACGCGCTGCGGCCCTCGGGCGAGGGGCTGACGGTGGTCGGAGACGACGCGCAGGCCATCTACTCGTTTCGCGCGGCCAGCGTCGACAACATTCTCGGCTTTCCCGCGCAGTACGCGCCGCCGGCCGCGGTGGTGACGCTGGAAGAAAACTACCGCTCGACCCAGGGCATCCTCGACGCGGCGAACGCGCTGATCGCAGAAGGCGGGCGGCAGTACCGCAAGACGCTGACGGCCAGGCGCGGCGCGGGCGGGCGGCCGCGCTACGTGACCGTGCTCGACGATCTCGGCCAGGCCGGGTACGTGGTGGCGCGTGTGCTCGAGACGCGCGAGCGCGGCGTGCCGCTCAAGCGCCAGGCGGTGTTGTTTCGCAGCTCGCACCATTCCGACGTGCTCGAACTCGAACTCATCCGGCGCAACATCCCCTACGTCAAGTACGGCGGCCTCAAGTTTCTCGAGGCGGCGCACGTGAAGGACGCCCTCTCGGTGCTGCGCTGGGCGGACAATCCGAAGAACCGCATCGCCGCGTTCCGCGCGCTGCAGCTCATGCCGGGCATAGGCCCCGCAGCCGCCGCGAAATGTTTCGACGCGTTCGAAGCGAACGCGCATGCCTGGGCGAGCCTGAAGGCGCACACCCCGCCTGCGCTCGCGCGCGCAGCCTGGCCCGCGTTCGCCGCGCTGATGACCGATCTCGCCGCGCCCGAAGGCCCGTGGCAGGGGCAGATGGGGCGGGTGCGCGAATGGTACGAGCCGCATCTCGCGCGCCTGCACGACGCGGCCCAGGTGCGCGCGGGAGACCTGCTGCAGATGGAGCGCATCGCGCAGCAGTTCGGCACGCGCGAGCGCTTCCTGTCCGAACTCGCGCTCGATCCGGCGCAGGCCTCGGGCGATCTCGCCGGCACGCCGCTGCTGGATGAAGATTATCTGGTGCTCTCGACCGTGCATTCGGCCAAGGGCCAGGAGTGGGACGCGGTGTACCTGCTGAACGTCGCCGACGGCAATTTTCCCTCGGAGTTCTCGGCCGGGCGCGCCGAACTGATCGAGGAAGAGCGGCGGCTGCTCTACGTCGCGATGACGCGTGCCAAGTCGGAACTCGACCTGATCGCGCCGCTCAAGTACTACGTGACGCAGCAATCGCGCAGCGGCGACCGGCACGTCTACGGCGCGAAGAGCCGTTTTCTCACGCGCGGGGTGATGGCCTGCCTGGAACCCGTGGCCTGGGGCGAGTCCGATACGGCTGACCGCATTGCGGGCGGCAAGGCAAGTGTCAACGTCGCGGACAAACTGCGCCGTCTTTGGGCCTAGCGCTTGTCTCGAACTGCAACGTTTCGGCGGCCAACCCCCGACCAGACGCTATAATCCGGCAGCTATCGCGTCGAACAACAACAGCTAGGCGAGGACGTCGGCATGGCCTTGGTCACCTGGAATGACAATCTCAGCGTCAACGTGGAAGAGTTCGACCGGCAGCACAAGAAACTCATCGCACTGATCAACGAACTGAACGACGCGATGAGCGTGGGAAAAGGAAAAGACGTTCTGGTAAAAATCGTGAACGATCTGGTCAAGTACACCGTGACGCATTTCAAGGCGGAAGAAAAGTATTTCGCCCAGTTCCGCTACCCGGATACCTTCAACCATCGCATCGAGCATCTCGCCTTTATCCGCAAGGTGGCGAATTTCAAGAACGAAATCGAAAGCGGGAAGCTGCCGCTGACGGTCGAAGTTCTGAGCTTCCTCAGCGATTGGCTGAAAAAGCACATCATGGGGACGGACAAGAAGTACAGCCAGTTCTTCAACGAGAACGGACTGAAGTAGGCCGCGCACCGCGGCCGTCCACGGACTGGTCAACTCGGCCTGGTCGGGCTGGCGAGGAGTTTGACAAAGGTCAATGCACCCGGGTTTCGGCGGCCTAGGATGCAAGGCAGACGGCGCGGCCCGACGCCCCGCCCCCTTCTCCGTGCACATCCACAAGCTCACCGCCGACGACGCTCTCGCCAGTCTGAAAACTTCTCCCGCCGGCCTGCTCGAGGCTGAGGCCACGCGCCGGCTGGCAGAGTTCGGACCCAACCACGTCGAGGAACTGGCCCGCGAGCACCTGCTGCTCGGCTTCGCGCGCGAATTCACGCACTTCTTCGCCCTCATCCTCTGGGTCGCCGCGGCGCTGGCGTTTGTCGCCGAACACTTCGACCCGGGCCAGGGCATGGGCCGCCTCGGCATCGCCATCGTCGGCGTCATCCTCATCAACGGCGTCTTCTCTTTCTGGCAGGAATACAAGGCCGAGCGCGCGGTGGCGGCGCTGCGCCAGCTGTTGCCGCAGAAGGTAAAGACGCGGCGCGGCGGCGAGACGGTGGAGATACTCGCCACGAGCCTGGTGCCCGGAGACATCGTGCTGCTCGAGGAGGGAAACCTGATTCCGGCCGACTGCCGGTTGTTCGAGGCCTTCGCGCTGCGCATGAATACTGCGACGGTCACCGGCGAATCCCTGCCCAAGGCGCGCAACACCGAGCCCAGCACGGAGGAATCGCTGCTGTTCGCGAAAAACATCGTGCTGGCCGGCACCTCGGTGGTGTCGGGTCAGGCGCGGGCAGTCGTGTACGCCACCGGCATGCGCACCGAGTTCGGAAAGATCGCCCACCTCACGCAGACCGTGGGCGAGCTCAGTTCGCCGCTGCAACGCGAGATCGCGCGGCTCTCGCGCATCGTGGCGGCAATGGCGATGGGGCTGGGCGTCGCGTTTTTCTTCATCGGCCAGGCGCTGGGGCTGCCGACCTGGGAAAACCTGCTCTTCGCCATCGGCATCATCGTCGCCAATGTGCCCGAAGGCCTGCTGCCGACGGTAACGCTGTCGCTGGCGATGGCGACGCAACGCATGGCGAAGCGCAACGCCCTGGTGCGCCATCTGCCCGCGGTCGAGGCGCTCGGTTCGACCACGACCATCTGTTGCGACAAGACCGGCACGCTGACCCAGAACCGCATGTCGGTACGCCGGCTGTGGCTGGGCGGCGGGCTGGTGGAGCCGGGCGACCTGGAAGCGCAGCCGCGCCTGGCGCAGGACAACCGGCAGCTGTTTCTCAACGCCGCGCTCTGCCACAACCTCAACCAGGTGGAGGTCCACGGCCAGCGCAAGTGGCTGGGCGATCCGATGGAAGTGGCGCTGGCCGACCTGGGCCGGCGCGTGATCGGCGGCACCGACGAAGATAGCGGCCTGGCCGCCTACTCGCGCATCGACGAAATACCGTTCGATGCCGACCGCAAGCGCATGTCGGTACTGTGCGAAACGCCGCAGGGCCGGATGCTGTTTTGCAAGGGCGCGCCCGAAACCGCGCTCGCGGCGTGTGATTTCATCCAGTTCGACGCCGGTATCGCGCCGCTGGACTCGGCGGCGAAAACGCGCCTGCTGGCCGCGCAGGATCAGATGACCGATTCCGGCCTGCGCGTGCTCGCTTTTGCCCACTGCACGGTCGAAGGCGACATGCCGGCCGAGGAGAGCGGCATGACCCTGAGCGGTCTCGTCGGGCTGGAAGACCCGCCGCGGCCCGAAGTGGCGTCTGCCATCGCGCGCTGCGCTTCGGCCGGCATCCGCATCATCATGGTCACCGGCGACCACCCGCACACGGCGCTGGCCATCGCGCGCGAAATCGGCCTGGTGAAATCCGGCCAACCGGTGGTGATCGGCGGCGACGCGCTGCGCGCCATGTCGCCGGCGCAGCTGCAACTCGCGCTCGACGCGAAAGAGATCATCTTCGCCCGCGTCGCGGCCGAGCAGAAGATGCTGATCGTCCAGGCCCTGCAGAAGAAGGGCGAGATCGTCG
>CAYNVY010000266.1:0-5796 GCA_964400745.1 uncultured Enterobacteriaceae bacterium
AAACCGGACCTATCGGCGGAAGGACGCGACCGGACAGATCGTAGAGACGCATTCAATTTCGGCCGGCCTGAATTATCCGGGGGTCGGGCCGGAACACGCCTGGCTGAAAGACACCGGCCGCGCCGAGTACGCCACGATCACCGACGACGAAGCCCTCAAGGCGTTCCACGACCTGTGCCATTTCGAGGGAATCATTCCCGCGCTGGAATCGAGCCACGCGCTGGCGCATGCGGCAAAGCTGGCGCCGCAAATGCCGAAAGACAGGATTCTGCTGGTGAATCTGTCCGGCCGCGGCGACAAGGACATGCACACCGTCGCCGAAAAGTCCGGCATCCAGTTTTGACCGGTTCGAGATGAGCGCGCTGCTCTACAACGAGGACGCCCTGACGGGGCTCGAACGCGTGGCCGATGCGTCGGTGGATCTGGTCGTCGCCGATCCGCCCTACGGCTTGGGGAAGGACTATGGCAACGATTCGGACCGCCTCGGCGCCCACGAATATCTTGCATGGAGCCGGCGCTGGATAGACGCGGTGCTGCCGAAGCTAAAAGCGAGCGGCAGCCTCTACGTGTTTCTCACCTGGCAGCACAGCCCGGAGGTGTTCAGCTATCTCAAGCAGCACCTCGCCATGGTGAACGAGATCATCTGGGACCGCAGGGTGCCGAGCATGGGCGGCAGCACGCGCAAGTTCTCGTCGGTGCACGACAATATCGGCTTCTTCGCCAAGTCGCGCGACTATTACTTCGATGTCGACGCGGTGCGCATACCCTATGACGCCGAGACCAAGAAGGCGCGCTCGCGCTCGATTTTCGTCGGCGCAAAGTGGCTGGAAGTCGGCTACAACCCCAAGGACGTGTGGAGCGTGTCCCGCCTGCACCGCCAGCACGGCGAGCGCGAGGACCATCCCACGCAAAAGCCGCTGGAGATCGTCGAGCGCATGGTGCGCGCCAGCTGCCCCGAGGGCGGGCTGGTGCTCGACCCCTTCATGGGCAGCGGCACGTCGGCCGTGGCCGCCGTCCGGAACCAACGCCGCTTCGTCGGCTTCGAACTCAATCCGGACTATTGCGCCATCGCCGAAAAGCGCATTGCCGAAAAGCGCATTGCCGTAACCCTGGCCGGCAAACCCGGCGAGCAAGTGGCAGATCTTTTTCCCTCTACGGTGAACCCCTAATGTCCCGCATTCAGTCTACCTTCGCACAGCTCGCGAAGGCGCGTCGAAAGGCGCTCATTCCTTTCGTGACCGCGGGCGATCCCGATCCGGCCACGACGCTGCCTCTGATGCACGAACTGGTCGCTGCGGGCGCCGACGTGATCGAACTCGGCGTGCCGTTCTCCGACCCCATGGCCGACGGGCCGGTGATCCAGCGCGCGAGCGATCGCGCCCTGAAGCACGGCGTGGGCCTGGACCGCGTGCTCACGTTCGTGCGCGAATTCCGCAGCGGCAACCAGACCACGCCGGTCGTGCTGATGGGATACGCGAATCCGATCGAGGCGATGGGCACGGAACGCTTTGCCGGAGAGGCGCAGCAAGCCGGCGTGGACGGGGTGCTGGTGGTCGATTATCCGCCGGAGGAATGCACCGGCTTCGCCGAACTCATGCGCGGCCATGATATGGATCTCATATTTCTGCTTGCACCCACCTCCAGCGATGCGCGCATGGCGCAGGTGGCGAAGCTGGCTAGCGGATACCTGTATTACGTTTCGCTCAAGGGGGTCACCGGTGCGGGCCATCTGGATCTGTCGGAGGTGGCGGACAAGATTCCGCGCATCCGCAGGCAGACCAGTTTGCCGGTCGGAGTCGGCTTCGGCATCCGCGATGCGGCCACGGCGAGGTCGGTGGCCGAATTTGCCGACGCGGTCGTCATCGGCAGCGCCATCATCCAGCAAATGGAGGCCGCGGCCGAGGGCGAGCAGGTGCGGCAGGCGGGCAGCTTCATGCGCGGGATTCGCGAGGCGCTGGACGCGAAATGAGCTGGCTGCAGAAGCTGCTGCCGCCCAAGATCAAGCGCTCGATCGGCCCGAACAAGCGCGCCGTTCCGGAAGGGCTGTGGATCAAGTGCGCTTCCTGCGATGCGGTGCTCTACGCCACGGACCTGGAAAAGAATCTCAACGTCTGCCCCAAGTGCGGCTACCACAATCGACTGTCCGCGCGCGCGCGCATCGACATGCTGCTCGACGACGAGGGCCGTTTCGAGATTGGCGTCGAGGTGCAGCCGGTGGACAGCCTCAAGTTCAAGGACAGCAAGCGCTATTCGGACCGCCTCGAAGACGCGCAGCGGCAGACGGGCGAGACCGACGCGCTGGTGGTGATGCAGGGGGCGATCAAGAACATCCCCTTGGTGGTCGCGGTATTCGAGTTCGAGTTCATGGGCGGTTCGATGGGATCGGTGGTGGGCGAGCGCTTCGTGCGCGGCGTGCACGCGTGCGTGGAGCAGAACCTGCCCTTCGTCTGCTTCACCGCCACCGGCGGGGCGCGCATGCAGGAAGGCTTGCTGTCGCTGATGCAGATGGCGAAGACCACCGCAGTGCTGACCCAACTGGCAACGCGCAAGCTGCCTTTCATCTCGGTTTTGACCGATCCGACCATGGGCGGGGTGTCGGCGAGCTTTGCCATGCTGGGTGACGTGATCGTCGCCGAACCCAAGGCGCTGATCGGATTCGCCGGCCCGCGCGTGATCGAGCAGACAGTGCGCGAGACGCTGCCTGAAGGTTTCCAGCGCGCCGAGTTTCTGCTGGAGAAGGGGGCCATCGACATGATCGTCGACCGGCGCCAGATGCGCGACCGGCTGGCGCAGTTGATCGCGCTGCTGATGCGCATCGCTCCTGAGAGCGCCTGAGCCCGCTGGATTCGCGTTTTGTGCAAGGACAAAGACCTCGCCGGCTGGCTCGCCTACATCGAGCAGCAGCACCCGCAGGCTATCGCGCTAGGGCTGGATCGGGTCGAGCGCGTGCGCGATGCGATGGGCCTGGCACCGGATGTCCCCGTCATTACCGTCGCCGGCACCAATGGCAAGGGCTCCACCTGCGCCATGCTGGAAGCGATCCTGTCGGCAGCCGGCTACCGCGTGGGCCTGTACAGCTCGCCGCACCTGTTGCGCTACAACGAACGGGTGCGCATCGCAGGGAAAGAGGCCGAGGACGCGGCGCTCGTCGCGGCGTTCGCCCGGGTGGAGGCGGCGCGGACCGGAAAAGCCGGCAACGCGCGCCTGACTTACTTCGAGTTCGGCACGCTCGCGGCGGTAGAACTGTTCCTGCGCGGCCGGGTGGACGTGATGATCCTGGAAGTGGGCATGGGCGGCCGCCTTGACGCGGTGAACGCCTTCGATGCCGATTGTGCCATTGTCACCGGCATAGACCTGGATCACATGGAGTATCTGGGCAGCACGCGCGAGGCCATCGGCCATGAAAAGGCCGGCATATTCCGCAGCGGCAAGCCGGCCGTGATCGCCGATCCGGCGCCTCCGGCTTCGGTGGGCGCGCACGCGCAGGCGATAGGCGCGCGGCTGCTATGTCTGGGCGCGGACTTCGGTTTTCACGAGGCGCTGGGGGAGTGGCGTTTCTGGGGGCCTGCGGGCGCGATCTCCGGTCTGGCGCATCCGGCGCTTGCGGGCCGGGTGCAGTTGCAGAATGCGAGCGCGGCGCTCGCGGCGCTGGATGCCCTGCGCCAGCGCTTGCCTGTCTCGCAGCAGCAGGTGCGGCGTGGGCTGGCCGAGGTCAGGCTGACAGGACGCTTCCAGCTGCTTCCCGGGCGTCCTGCGGTCGTGCTCGACGTGGGGCACAATCCGCAGGCAGCCAGAGTGCTTGCGCAGAATCTGCACAACGCGGGTCCTTGCGCGAGCACCTGGGCGGTATTCGGCATGCTGCGCGACAAGGACATCGAAGGCGTGGCCGGCTTGCTCGCACAGCAGGTGGATCAATGGCTCGCGTGCACCCTGCCGCCGCCACGCGGAGCCCTGGCGGCAGAATTGGCGCGGGTTCTGCGCCGGGTTGGCGCGCATGCGGTGCGCGAGTTCGAAAGCCCGGCTTTGGCCTATGCGGCTGCCTGCAGCGAGGCTGCCGATAATGATAGAATCGTCGTGTTCGGATCGTTCCATACCGTTGCAGACGTTCTCGTTGCGCGGGAGTTGACCGAGCGGTCGGTTCGGAATGCTCGGAATGGCCCTTGACACAGGGGCGGGCGAGGAAAGACGCCCCGGAGGCAAACCTCTTGGGGGATATCCCCTCGTATTGCAATGAACCCAAAGGTTTAGATGGCGGAAAGCGAAGAAGCCCTGCAGTTGAAGCGGCGAGCACGGCGCCGTCTCATCGGTGCCATAGCGCTGATGTGTTTCGTCGTCATCATTCTGCCGCTGCTTTTGGACAAGGAACCCGGACCGGCCGGCCCTCCGCTTGATGTGCAGATACCCAAGCAGGAACCGGGCGGCATCGGCGCTCGCATCGGGGCGAGCGCAGTTCAACCGCTTGCATTGCCTGCACCTCCTTTGCCCCAAAAGAAGGTCGACGCGGCGCCGGCGCAGGCGCAGGCTGCATCCACTGCCGCCAGCGCAGAAGCGCCTGTGAGCAAGGCCGCGCCCTCGGCATCCAAGAGCGCCAGCCCGGTAGCCAAGGCGGAGTTGTCGGCCGAAAAAGCAGCGCCGGCAAGAACAGAAGCGAGCAAGGCTGGGCCGGCCAAGCCGGAACCGGCGGCGGGAAAGGCCGCTGCGCAACCCGCCTCGAGTGCGGACAAGGACGAGCAGGAGCGGGCGCAGGCCGCGCTTCGCGACGAAGCCTGGGTCGTGTCGCTCGATGCATTTTCCGACGTGAAGAACGTGAAGCAGTTGCGGTCCAAGCTTTCTGCGGCGGGAGTAAAGTCATATACTGAACCAGTGAAGACGAGCAAGGGCGAGTTGACGCGCGTGCGCGCAGGGCCTTTTGCCAGCAAGGATGCCGCCGAAAGGGCGCGCGCCAAGCTGGAGGCGATGGGACTCAAGCCTGGCGCAGTCGCGAGCCGATGACATGGTTTGACTATGCCGTGCTCGCCATCGTCGGTTTGTCTGTTTTGCTCGCGGTATATCGCGGGGTGGTGAGGGAGATTTCGGCGCTTGCCGGGTGGGTAGCGGCATTTGTGCTGGCGGGCCTGTTTGCGCAGGAACTGGCGCAGCAACTGCCGATAGCATTGTCGCCGATGTTGAAGGCGGTCGTGGCCTATCTGGTGATTTTTCTCAGCGTGCTCCTTCTTTCGGGACTGGCCGGGATGCTGCTGGCCAAACTGTTTCATGCCGCCGGCCTGGGATTTACCGACCGTGCGATCGGCGCCCTGTTCGGACTGGCGCGGGGGGCGATGATCGTATTTGTCGTGGTGATGCTGGCTGGATTGACCCCGCTGCCGAAGGAAGACATCTGGCGCGAGGCGGTGTTTTCCGGTCCGGCTGAAACGGCGGTGCTGGCGGCAAAGCCGCTGTTGCCGAAAGATTTGGCGCAACGCATCCGTTACAGGTAGGTGAAACCATGTGCGGGATCCTCGGTGTAGTGGCAAGAAGTCCGGTCAACCAGTTGCTCTACGACGGGCTGCTGGTGCTGCAGCATCGCGGACAGGATGCGGCAGGCATAGCCACGTCCGAGGGGCAGACCTTCCACATGCACAAGGGCGGCGGCCTGGTGCGCGACGTGTTTCACACCCGCAATATGCGCGCCCTGCCGGGCAACATGGGCATCGCCCACTGCCGTTATCCCACGGCGGGCTCGGCCTCGAGCGCGGCCGAATCGCAGCCGTTCTACGTCAATTCGCCGTTCGGCATCGTCCTCGGCCACAACGGCAA
>CAYNVY010000267.1:0-5777 GCA_964400745.1 uncultured Enterobacteriaceae bacterium
GGGTTACCATTCTGCTGGTGGACCAGATGGCCGGCCTCGCGCTGGCGCTGGCCGACCGGGCCTACGTCATCGAAGGCGGGAAGATCGTGGCTGCCGGGACCGCCGCCGAAATCGCCGCCGACGGCGCACTGCATCGCGCCTACCTGGGCGCGCAGGACGACGCGGTGAACTGACATGGTGCCGCGCAAGTGCAGTGCACGGGTGCGCTGGTCCCGGAAAGATCCGAACGACGACCGACCCTGCCTGGTCTAAAATCCCCGGCTTAGACCCGCGGCGGCGAGGGCATGATCCTTCGCCCGGAGAATTGACGATGTTGCATGCAATGCTGATCAAAGGCAGGTTCCAGGATTCGGTGACGCTGATGGTGCTGTCGCGCGATCTCTCGGCGACCCCCGGCGTCAACCGCGTTTCGGTGATGATGGGCACGCCCGCCAACAAGGACGTGTACCGGGAAACGGGGCTGTGGCACGAAGCGCTCGCCGCCGCCACGCCGAACGATCTGTGCGTCGTGGTCGATAGCGACGCCGGCGATCCGGCAGGCGCCGAAACCATGGCGGCGCAGATCGGCGTGCGGCTGGCCGAACTCGCGCGCGGCAACCGCAACACCGGTTTCCCGCGGGTGCGCAGCTGGCGCCGCGCGCGAGCGCTGCTGCCCGGGGCCAATATCGCGCTGATCTCGATCGCCGGACACCACGCGTTCGAACCGGCGCGGCAGGCGCTGGAAGACGGCTGCCACGTCATGCTGTTCTCCGACAACGTGAGCCTGGCGCAGGAACTCGAACTCAAGACCTGCGCGCGCGAACGCGGGCTGCTCGTGATGGGGCCGGACTGCGGCACGGCGATCCTCGGCACGGCGCCGCTCGCCTTCGCCAACCGCATCCCGGCCGGGCCCATCGCAGTGATCGGCGCCTCGGGCACGGGCATACAGGAAATCACCTCGCAGATCGCGCGCCTGGGCGGCGGCGTCTCGCACGCCCTGGGGCTGGGCGGCCGCGACCTGTCGGAGGACATCGGCGGCATCAGCGCCCTGACCGCGCTGGACCTCGTCGCGCGCGACCCCGCGAGCCGCGTGATCGTGTTCGTCTCCAAGCCGCCGGCGCCCGCGGTCAAGGCGCGCGTACTCGAGGCGATGCAGGCCATTGGCAAGCCGGTGGTCGCGCTGTTCCTGGGCGAACGGCCGGCGCGGCGCGACATCGGCGACGTGCATCTCGCGCGCACCCTGGACGAAGCCGCGGCGCTCGCGTTCGAACTCAGCCGCATGGACCTGCATGCGGCGGCGCTGCCCGAGGTGGCGGGACAGGGCGTCCGCGGCCTCTATACCGGCGGCACGCTGGCGGCCGAAGCCGCGCTGCTGCTGGCCGAAGCGCTGGAACTCGCACCGGATGCGGCGCACGCCGCGGGCTATATGCTGCGCGCCGATCGCCACTGGATAATCGACCTGGGCGATGACGCCTACACCCGCGGCCGGCCGCATCCGATGATAGATCCGGCGGCGCGCAACGAAATGATCCTGCGCCTCGCCGACGATCTGACCGCCGGCGTGCTGCTGCTAGACGTCGTGCTCGGTTACGGCGCCCACGGCGATCCGGCCGGGGAAGTGGCGCGCTCGGTGACGGCGCTGCGCGCCGCGCGCGGCTCGGAAGCACCCATCGTCGTGATCGCCACGCTGACCGGCACCGCGGACGATCCGCAGAACCGCGAGGCCCAAGCCGCAACCCTGGCCGAGGCCGGAATCGCGATCGCGGACAGCGCGCGCGCGGCGGTATTGCTCGCGGCGCGCGCGGTGGCCGCGAAGACGCCGTCGCCGGGCGAAGCGCCGGCCCTGCTGCGGGATGCGCCGCAGGTGATCAATATCGGCTTGCGCGGCTTCGCCGAAGACCTGCACGCCAACGGCGTTCGCGTGGTCCACCAGCAGTGGCAGCCCGCGGCCGGAGGCAACGAGCGCCTGCAGCGCCTGATCGCGCTGATGCAATGACAATGACGCGGAGCCAGTCACCATGTACGAAAATTTGAACGAAGCCAACGCCGCGGTGATCGCGGAAATCAAGAAGGCGCGACCGCGCCTCGTCGACGTCAAACCGGCAGAGGCTTGCATCCCTGCGCTGCGCGAAGGAATGACCCTGCTGCACGCCGGCCCGCCGATCGCCTGGCCGGAGATGACCGGACCGATGCGGGGCGCCGTGCTCGGCGCCAGCATGTTCGAACAATGGGCGGCGAACCCGGCCGAAGCCGAGGCGCTCGCCGCATCCGGCAAAATCCGCTTCCTGCCCTGCCACGACAATTCGGCGGTGGGCCCGATGGGCGGCATCACATCGCGCCATATGCCGGTGCTGGTGGTGCGCAACGCCGAGCAGGGCAACTTCGCCTACTGCAACCTGAACGAAGGCATAGGCAAGGTGATGCGCTTCGGCGCCTACGAAGGCGAAGTGCAGACGCGCCTGGCGTGGATGCGCGACGTGCTGGGGCCGACGCTGGCCGCAGCGCTGGCGCGCCAGCCCGAGGGCATAGACCTCACGGCGCTGATGGCGCAGGCGATCACCATGGGCGACGAATTTCACCAGCGCAACATCGCCGCCTCGGCGCTGCTGCTCAAGGCCCTGGCCGCCGATATCGCCGGCAGCGACTGCGGCGCGGGCGCGCAGCAGGAGAGCCTGGGTTTTCTCGCGCGCACCGATCAGTTTTTTCTCAATGTCGCGATGGCCTATGCCAAATGCGCGATGGACGCCGGCGCGAAGGTGAAGGCGGGTTCCATCGTCACAGCGATGACGCGCAACGGCCGCGATTTCGGCATCCGCGTGAGCGGCCTGGGCGCGCGCTGGTTCACCGCGCCGGTGAATATGCCGGTCGGCCTGTTCTTCACCGGCTACAGCCAGGAGGACGCCAGCCCCGACATCGGCGACAGCGCGATCACGGAGACCCTCGGCATCGGCGGGGCGGCGATGATCGCGGCCCCGGGCGTGACCCGTTTCGTCGGCGCCGGCGGCTTTGCCGAGGCGCTGGAGATCAGCGAAGAAATGCGCGAAATCTATGTCGACAGCAACCCCATGTTTCAAATTCCGACCTGGAATTTTCAGGGCGCCTGCCTCGGGCTCGATGTGCGCCGCGTGGTGGAGACCGGCATCACCCCGGTGATCAACACCGGCATCGCCCACCGCAAGGCTGGCATCGGGCAGGTCGGCGCCGGCACCGTGCATCCGCCTATCCATTGCTTCGAGCAGGCGCTGGAGGCGCTGGCCGCCGAACTAGGCATAGCGGCATGAACGCGGCTGCCGCCGCGGCGCCCGAGTGCGCCGGCATGGATCTCGTATTTCGCCAGGCGCGCGTCGACGACGGCGCGGCCTTGACCGATGTCGCCGTGGTGAACGGGCGCATCGCGGCCATGGCGCCGGCACTTGCGTGCAGCGGCACGACCGAGATCAACGCCGCCGGCAGGGTGCTGATTCCCGGCCTGATCGAAAGCCATCTGCATCTGGAAAAGGCGTTCGTGAAAGACCGCAAGCCGAACCGCTCGGGCACCCTGATGGAGGCGATCGCGGTGACCGCGGCGCTCAAGCCCACGTTCACGCGCGAGGACATCGAGGCGCGCTCGCGCCGGGTGCTGCGCCGGCTGGTCGGCTTCGGCAGCACCCACGTGCGCGCGCACGCGGAGTTCGATCCGGCGCAGGGTTTCACCGGATTCGACACCGTGCTCGACCTGCGCCGCGAATTCGCCGGCGTGATCGACATCCAGGTGGTCGCGTTTCCGCAGGAGGGGATCCTGAAGACGCCGGGCACCGACGCGATGATGGTCGAGGCGATGAAGAAAGGCGCGGACGTGGTCGGCGCCATCCCCTACAACGACCGCGACGCGCGCGAACACATCGACTGGGTGTTCAAGCTCGCGCGCGATTTCGACAAGGACCTCGATTTCCACCAGGATTTCCGCGACGACGCGGATGCGATGTCGATCGAATACCTGGCGCGCAAGACCATCGAGCTGAATTACCAGGGACGGGTCAGCGTCGGTCACCTGACCGCGCTCGGCGCGGCGACGCCCGCGCGCCGCGATACAATCATCGCGCTCCTGCGCGACGCCGGCATTTCGGTGATGTGCCTGCCGGCGACCGATCTGCATCTGGGCGGGCGCAAGGACGAGACCAACGTGCGGCGCACGCTGGCGCCGGTGCGCAGCTTGCGCGACGGCGGGGTGAACGTCTGCCTCGCCACCAACAACATCTGCAATGCGTTCACGCCCTACGGCAACGGCGACCTGCTGCAGATCGCCGCGCTCGCCCTGCCCGCCTGCCACCTCGGCGGCGCGGACGATCAGGCGAGCGTGCTGCCGATGCTGACGGCCAATCCGGCGCGCGCGCTGCGCCTGCCGAACTACGGTCTGGAAGTCGGCAAGGACGCCGATCTGGTGCTGCTGGACACGCAACGTGTCGCCGACGTGATCATCGACCTGCCCGAGCGCAATTTCGTGGTGAAGCGCGGCCGCATCGTCGCCCGGACCGAGCGACGCGTTGAATACGATTTCTAGCGCCGGTTGATGTTAGGCGCCGGCGCGAGTAGCCTATGCAAGCTCGATGCTTCTCATAACCCGCATCTGCACGCGGGAATTTTCATTCACTGTCTCTCACTCTAACGGATCCTCCACATGAACGGCGCCGAAAGCCTAGTCCGCACGCTGCTTGCCAGCGGCGTAGATACCTGTTTTGCCAATCCCGGCACATCCGAAATGCACTTCGTCGCGGCGCTGGACAAGGTCGAGGGCATGCGCTGCATCCTCGGCATGGCCGAAACCGTGGTGACCGGCGCCGCCGACGGCTACGGCCGCATGGCGGGCAAGCCGGCCGCGACGCTGCTGCATTGCGGGCCGGGATTCGCCAACGGCATCGCCAACGTGCACAACGCGCGCCGCGCGTTTTCACCCATGGTCAATATCGTCGGTGACCATGCGACCTACCACCGGCCTTACGACGCGCCGCTGACTTCGGACACCGACGGCCTGGCGCGCGCGGCCTCGCACTGGGTGCGCACGAGTACGTCGTCTGCGACCGTGGGCGAGGATGCCGCCGCCGCGGTGCAGGCGGCGAACACCGCGCCGGGCCAGATCGCGACGCTGATCCTGCCGGCCGACACGGCCTGGAACGAGGGCGGCGTGGTGGCCGCGCCGCTGACCGTGCCGGCGCGACCCCTCGCCGCGCCGGACACGGTGCGCAGCATTGCCCAGGCGCTGCGCGCGAAGGAGCCGGCGGTGCTGGTCCTGGCCGGGCACGCCTTGTGCGAGGCCGGTCTGCTCGCGGCCAACCGCGTGGCCCATGCCACCGGCGCGAAGCTGCGCACGCCCACCCAGGTGTCGCGCATGGCGCGCGGACGGGGCCGCGTGCCGGTGGACCGCATACCCTACGTGATCGACAACGCGATCAAAGTGCTCGCCGGCATGAAGCACGTGGTGCTGGTCGGCGCCAAGCCGCCCACGGGCTTCTTCGCCTATCCGGGCAAGCCCAGCCTCATGGCACCGGCCGATTCGCTCACGCATGTGCTGGCGCGGCCGGAGCAGGATGCGGTCGATGCGCTCAACGCGCTCGCAGACGAGCTGGGCGCGCCGCGCCAGGTGCCGATCCCCGAGGGCGGGATCAAACCGCAACTCGTGAGCGGCAAGTTCGAGCCCGAGGCCTTCGCCAGCACGCTCGCCGCGCTGCTGCCGGAGAACTGCATCGTGTCCGAAGACGGCGTGACCTCCGGCCGCGCCCTGTTCGCGCCGACCTTCAACGCCGCGCCCATGGACTGGCTGC
>CAYNVY010000268.1:0-5720 GCA_964400745.1 uncultured Enterobacteriaceae bacterium
TCATCTGCGTCGCGGTGATGGTCAGCTTGTTCATGTCGCGCGCCATGCGGATCATGCGCTTTTGCAGCGCCGGCACCGAGGCGTCGCCGACTTCCACCGCGAGATCGCCGCGCGCCACCATGATGCCGTCGCAGGCCGACATGATGTCCTCCAGCGCCCCGGGCTCCACCGCTTCCGCGCGCTCGATCTTGGCGATCAGGAAGGCCTCGCCGCCGGCCGCGCGCAGCAACTGGCGCGCCATGTACATGTCGGCGCTCGACTTGGGAAACGAAACCGCGAGGAAGTCCACGTTGATCTTCGCCGCGGTGCGAATGTCGTCCATGTCCTTGGTCGTCAGCGCCGGCGCGGTCAAGCCGCCGCCGCGGCGGTTGATGCCCTTGTTGTTCGACAACACCCCGCCGTGGTGAACGCGGCAGTGCACTTCCGTGCCCGCCACGCGCTCGACTTCGAATTCGATGCGGCCGTCGTCGAGCAGCAGGATGTCGCCGGCCCTCACGTCTTGCGGCAGCTCCTTGTAGTCGAGTCCGGCGCGCTCCTGGTCGCCGATCTCGCACGCCGCGTCCAGAATGAACGCGTCGCCCGCCTTGAGCGTGATCTTGCCGTCTTTGAACTTGCCGACGCGAATCTTCGGCCCCTGCAGATCGCCCATGATGCCGACGGTGCGGCCCGTCTTGCGGCAGATCTCGCGCACCATTTCTGCGCGCTGCAAATGGTCTTCCGCGCTGCCATGCGAGAAATTGATGCGCACGACGTCGACCCCCGCGCGGAACATTTTCTCTAGAATTTCAAGGCTGCTGGAGGCGGGGCCGAGCGTGGCGACGATCTTAGTGCTGCGTATCATTTTGGAACATGCCTTTTTGACTTTGCTGGATTCGTGCGCAGAGGGGGCGAGGGCCCAAGTTTATCATTCCCCCGGGTAGTCGCATGCGATCGCGCCCGGAAGCAGCGCACCCCGGCGTACAGCTACAATAGAGGCATGGACTTGATTCAATCGGTCGCGCTCGCCGCGGGTCTCGCCTGGGGCAGCGGCATCAGGCTCTACGCGGTGCTGTTTCTCGCGGGTCTCGTGGCGCGCCTGGGATACATCGAGTTGCCGCCCGGCCTCGCCCTGCTGACCCATCCGGCGGTGCTGGGTGCTTCCGGCTTCATGTTATTCATCGAATTCTTCGCCGACAAGGTGCCCGGCTTGGACACGCTGTGGGACGCCGCGCATACCTTCATCCGCATTCCGGCGGGCGCGCTGCTGGCGGCATTTGCGCTCGCCGACCAGGATCCGGCGCTGGTGCTGGCGGCAGCGATCCTCGGCGGCACGCTCGCGTCCGCGGTGCATCTCACCAAGGCCGGCGGGCGGGCGCTCATCAATGCCTCGCCCGAGCCCTTCTCCAATTGGACCGCCTCCTTCGGCGAGGACGCCCTGCTGCTCGGCGGGCTGTGGACCGCGTTCATGCATCCGATCGCGTTTCTTGCCGGCCTGGCTTTATTCCTGCTCGCGGCGCTGTGGCTGCTGCCGAAAATCTGGCGCGGGCTGCGCCTCGCCTGGCGCAGCCTGCAGGCAAGGTCAGCGCGGCAGCGGCCGTAGCGGCAACTTGCCGTCGCCGGGAACCGGCGTACGGTCCACGTTCAGCGTCATCGACACCAGCACGTAGTAGCCGCTCACCGCGATCAGATCGATGATGCCGCGCTCGCCGAACTTGTCCAGCGCCCGTTTGTAAGTGGCGTCGCTGACCTTGCGCTCGCGGTGCATCTCGGTGCAAAAGTCATAGACGATAGTCTCGTCCTCCAGCATCCCGGCCGGGCGTTTGCCTTCGGCCAGATCGGCGGCCACCGCGGGATTCAGGCCGCCCGCGAGCGCAAGGCGGTGGTGCGCGTACCACTCGTACTGCGAGGTCCAGTCGCGCGCCGTGATCAGAATGGCGAATTCGTTCAGGCGCGGCGGCAGCGAGCTCTTGAAGCGCAGGTAAGAGCCCAGGCGCTGCAGAATATCCGCGGCTTCCGGACTGCGCAGCCAGGGATTGAACGGACTGCCGGGCGTCGCGGCGTTGGCGGAGGATCCCGCGACCGAGGCGCGCGGCCCGGAGCGTATCGCTTCGGCCACGGCACGCTGGTCCGGCGTCATCTCGTCCAGGGGAATCAGCCGGAAGCGCCGCTCTTCGTTCTGCGCCACGGCCGATCCTGCCAACATGAGCAGGGAAAAAACGAAAACACCGAACCGAAATTTCATGTGGGCCTCTCCTTTGTGTGGTTCAACTTTGTGTAATTCAACTTTGTGTAATTTGACTTCGGGCGATTCAATCGCAGCGAAAGCATAACATTCAAACATTGACGGTCCGAGCGGGCACCGGAATTCGAACTAAAGTCAAAATGACCTCTGACGCCTCGGCGCTGAACTCAAGCCGAAAGTCGCGCCAACCAATCCGCCGCCCGTTCGACCGCAACTCGACCGCGCTGTTCTGGCTGCCGCAGGTAGCGCACCAGCAGACTGGCGCCGGCCGAAGGGAATCGTTCGGCAATAGCGGCAAGATAGGGCGGCACTGCCGGATCGCTCAGTTTGCATTCGGCGAAGCCGACGGGCTCCCCGCCTTCACAAAGCGCGAAGTCGATTTCACGCCCCTCCTTGTCGCGCACATAGTGCAAGCTCATGGCGCGCCCGGCCGAATCCTGCAAGAAATGCGCGTGGCGCAACAGCATCGTGGCGCACGCATTCTCGAAGCGCACACCCTCGTCCCCCTGCACCAGGCCGGTGTCGAAGAAATACACCTTGGGTTCCTTGAGCAAGGCCCGGGCAATGTTGCGGTGAAAGGGACGAATCGCAAAGACGATATGCAAAGACTCGAGGATTTCCAGATAGCGCCCTAGCGTAGTCGGGGAAATCTGCAGATCACGCGCCAGCGAAGCGAGCGAGAGCGGCGAGCTTACGCGACTCCTGAGCATGTCGACGAAAACGCGCATGGCGCGAATTTCGCCGATACGCGAAAACTCGAGAATATCGTCGCGAATCACTCCGTCGAGATACAGTTGCCGCCATCGCGCGGCGTCGCTTGCCTGATCGGCGAGAAACGGTTCGGGAAATCCACCGCGATCGAGGATGCGCATTAAAGCCGCTTCGGGCGTGGCGGACGAAGTCTCGACCCATTCCTTCACGGTGACCGGATGCAGGCGCCAGGAAAAATAGCGGCCGGCAAGGGACTCGCCCGACTGACGCAAGATGTCGAGACGCGCGCTGCCGGTCACCAACAGCGCCTGCCCCTCCCTGCGCCCGTCGAACACGCCCTTCAACCAGGCCTTCCAGTCCTTCATTTTGTGCAGTTCATCGAACACGACAAGCTGCGCCGCAGGCGACCAGCTTTGATCGAGGATGACCCGGCGGTCCGCGGCCACGTCCCAATTGAGCACCTGTGCATTTGGCCAGGCTCGCGCCAGCGACCGCGCGAGCGTGGTCTTTCCCGTTTGACGAGGGCCGGAAAGAAAGACCATCTTGCGTGCCAGATCAGCCTGAACCAGGGGAGTCAGTGTGCGTTCCATTATGACTATTATCTAGTTGACTGGAATAAAGTCAAGACTATAATCCAATACGCTGGAAAATAGTCATACCGCGACGGAACTGCAACAGGGTGAACTAACATGCCACAGCAAACCGTCTTCGCGCCGGCGCGCAGTCGTTCAGGGTTTGGACGCGACCGGAGCAGCCGGCGCAACCGGTGCGGAGGACGCGGGCTTCTGCTCAGGCGGCAGCCGCTCCGGCGCAGGTCGCAGATCGGCCGCCCAAGCCTGGCTCACGTCGCGGCTCAAGGGTTCCAGATGCGGGTAGTCCTGAATCAGCAGCGGATCTGGCGCGGGCTTCGCGTGCTCTGGCGCAGACTGCAGGCGGCGCTGTCGCGCCAACGGCCACAGTAATCGCCGCGCGGGAATTCAGGGCTTGGGTGCGACCGGCGCGACCGGCGCAATCGGCGGGATGGGCGCGATGGGCGCGATGGGGGCGATGGGCGCAACCGGCGCCGGCTTCTGATCGGAGGCCGAGGGTTTCGGGGCGGGTCGCAGCAAATCGGCGACCCAGGCCTGACTCACATCCCGGCTCAGGGGTTCGAGGTGCGGGTAGTCCTGTATCAGCAAGGGCTCCGTTTTGTGCGCCGTGCTTTTCACCGCATGGCTGAACGCGACGTAAGCCGGATCGAGCAGAAGCGATCGCAAAGCCGGGTCCGCGAGCGCTTCGACCGCTTCGGTAAGCAACGCCGCCGGAGCAGATGCCAGCGCGCCGGTGCGAAGCACATCGTCCTCGACCGGCGTCATGCCCACATTGAACAGGCCGATCTCACGCAGCATCAGGTCGACATCCGCCACTCGTTTCGCCAGCGCGGCCTTCCGCTCAGCCGCTGACGTCTTCGCCGCGGTCTTCGCTTTCGGCTTCGTTGCCGGCTTGCTTGGTTGCAATGGCCGTCCTTTCGAGTATGCGACTTTGGCAGGCGCGGCGGCGGCAGACGTGACTCTGGCCGGCGCGACTTTCGCCGGAGCATCGGCAGGCGCCGCGACAGCCGGCTGCAGCAATGGCGGTGCTGCGCGGTGCGTCAGTCTGGCGTAGAGGCCGCTCGCGTACCAGGCCGAAGCGGCGGCGGCCACCCGTGCGCGAACTTCCAGATAGCGGGTAAAGCCGGGCGTACGCATCTGATCCAGGAGTTGCGCGGACTTGGAGCACTCGAACGGAAACAGGCCGTCGAACGCGTATCGGGTCGAGGGCAGGAAAGGAAGCTGGGCGACCGCCACGTTTGCGTTGGTCGCGCTGCGCGCCGCGGCCTCGATGAGCCTGAGTTGCGAAGCCTCCGTGGCCCCGTTCCATTTGGGCCCGCCCTCGCTGGATTCGAGGAACCTTGCCAGTTGATCCAGTTGCTTCTTGGCAAAGAGCAGACCGCGAAGCTCGGCGATGCCGCGTCCGGCGATGGGGGCAAATCCCGCCCGCTCCGCGGCGCCGCAAAACAGCGCCTCCGCGGCCGCGGGCTGGGCCATGGCGCTGGCGCAGTGGCACGCAAGAAAAATAAGGAAGCAGCGGATCGTGGTCAACAGCATGGGGAAGTCTCAGGCAGAACAGTACACCAACGGCCGAACATCCGCTCTAACTCACGCGCGCCCGACATCAGTGAAGCTCGAGCGCGCACAGGATAGCCGCCGCGCTTCGTGCCGCCATCGTGCCGCCATTTGGTGCGCCGGCCGAATCGCGTGCACCAAAAGCAACCGGATGCCCGGCCCGATTTTCGACGCGGCATGCGGCACGGTATCGCGCCTGTTTCCCATTCCCTTCCCAAACAAGCATTTAAACAGCCATGCCCGGCTGTTTTCTCGCCTGGCACGAACTGTGCTGAATGCTCCATTGACCTGGCTGAGCAGGCTTGAGCTCAGGCGATCCGAGTCGTCATCCATTTATTGAATTTTCGGGAGAGGCAAACATGCAAAGGCGTAATTTTGTCAAAGGTATTGCAGTAGGCGCGGTGGTAGCGGCATCGACCCTGATTCCGGGCCGTTACGCCATGGCTGCAGACACCATCAAGGTCGGCGTGCTGCATTCGCTCTCCGGCACCATGGCGATCAGCGAAACCGTGCTCAAGGACGTGACCCTGATGGCGATCGACGAGATCAACGCCAAGGGCGGCGTGCTCGGCAAGAAACTCGAAGCCGTAGTGGTCGATCCGGCCTCCAACTGGCCCCTGTTTGCGGAGAAGGCGCGCCAACTG
>CAYNVY010000269.1:0-5650 GCA_964400745.1 uncultured Enterobacteriaceae bacterium
TGTTCTCCAACCGCTGGATGGTCTGGGCCGTCGGCGTGTCGTTCCTGCTGGTGCTGATGGTGGTCTACGTGCCGTTCCTGCAGCCCTTCTTCGACACCGTGCCGCTCAGCATGGACGATTGGCTGTTCATGCTGCCCTTCTTCTTTGCTTCACCCGTCGCGATGGAATTGCTCAAGATCTATTTCCGCAGACGCAAAGTAGGTGGGATGGACACGGCGCAGCAATCGGAATTCCACGCCAGCATCGCATCGCAGGGCACAGATTTGAGTTCCAAGACGCAACCATCCACAGGAGGGAACGCCATGATCAAAGTACTCGTTCCGGTAGACGGCTCCCGCAATTGCCAGTTTGCGGTAAAGCACGTGATCAAGGAATTCATGAACAACACGGCGATGGAGATACATCTGCTGAACGTTCAATCGCCGTTCAACCGGGATATCTCGCGCTTTGTCAGCCGCAAGAACCTGCGCGACTATCATCGCGACGAGGCCGAGAAGGCGCTAGGCCCGGTGAAGCAGATGTTCGATGCTTTCAGCATTCCCTACTCGGCCCACGCCGAAGTGGGCGAGAAAGCGAAAATCATCACCGAGACGGCGCGCCGCCTGCATTGCAACCTGATCGTGATGAGCACAGCGCGCAAGAACTCGCTCACGCGCCTAGTTGAAAACTCCGTCAGCAACAAAGTGATAGAGCTCACTTCGGTGCCGGTCGAGATCATTGCGGGCGACACCATATCGGCGTGGGAGCGAGTTGGCATCCCCGCCGGCATCGGCGCCGCGCTCGCGCTGCTGCTAGCCGCCGACTGATGGCCTGACCCCCGGCGCGGGCGCCTTCGGCGCTCGCCTAGACGCCGGGTATTCGCCGGGAATCGGTGAACGCAAGAGGGGGCATGCCCCCTCTTGCCTATTGCGTCAGGCCAAACCCAGCGCCAGCTTCTGCTTTGCGACCAGTTGCGCGATCCCGCCTTGCGCAAGGCTGAACAGCGCATCCATTTCATCGCGCGAGAACGGAGCGCCTTCGGCCGTGCCCTGGACCTCCACGAATCCGCCCGAGCCAGTCATCACCACGTTCATGTCGGTGTCGCAGGCCGAGTCTTCCGCGTAGTCCAGGTCAAGCACGGGCCTGCCCTGGTACACCCCGACAGAAACCGCGGCGACGAAATCGCGCAGTGGCGAACTTGCGATCGCCCCGCGCGCAAGCAGCAGCGTGACCGCGTCGTGCACGGCGACGCAGGCGCCGGTGATGCTGGCGGTGCGCGTGCCGCCGTCGGCCTGTATCACGTCGCAGTCGATCTGTATAGTGCGCTCGCCCAGCGCCGACAGGTCGGCAATCGAGCGCAGGCTGCGGCCTATGAGGCGCTGGATTTCCTGCGACCGGCCCGACTGTTTGCCGCGCGCGGCCTCGCGGTCGGTGCGGGTATTGGTCGCGCGCGGCAGCATGCCGTACTCGGCCGTCAGCCAGCCTCGGCCTTTGCCGCGCAGAAATCCCGGCACTTTTTCCTCCACGCTCGCCGTGCACAATACCTTGGTGTCGCCGAACTCCACCAGCACCGACCCCTCGGCGTGCTTCGTATAGGCTCGGCTGATCCGGATGTTGCGCAGTTCGTTGTCTTGTCTGCCGCTGTACCTGCTCATGCTGTCACCCTGTCGCCAATGGTTCGTTCATCGAATTGTTCGTTCATCGAACGGTTCGTTGATCGGATTGTTCGTTCATCGAATGGTTCGTTCGTCGCTCCGGCCGTCCGCCGGGTTGCGGATTCTACTCCCAGGTCGCGGCGATCACCGACAGATTGTCGCACCCGCGCCCGGCGCGCCGCTCGGCTTCGTCGAGCAGCCGCGGCACGGCGCGCGCGATGTCGCCGGTCTGCAGCGCGCCGCCGATTATCTTCGACGACAGGGGCCCCCACAATCCGTCGGAGCACAGCAGCAGGATATCGCCGGCCGCCAGGCGGATCGGTGCCGATAGCGTGAGTTGCGGCAGCGCGTCCGATCCCAGGCAGCTGAAGATCAGGTTGCGTTCGGGATGCGCCCCGACGGCCTCCGCGCGGATGCGCCCCTGGTCGATGAGTCGTTGCACGTGCGAATGGTCCTTGGTCTGCGCCAGTATCGCGCCCTTGCGGATGTGGTACAGACGTGAATCGCCGGCATGCGCCCAGCAGGCGACATCGTCCCGCACCACGCAGGCGACGCAGGTGGTGCGCGGCGCGCCAGCGAGTCCGGCGCCGGCCGCATGCCGGATGATCGCGTGGTGGGCGCCGATGATGGCGCGGCGCAGGAAGAGGGCCGGGTCGGGCAGCGCCGGAGCGGCCTCGCGGCGGAAGGCGGCCGCGATGAATTGCGCCGCGATCTCGGCCGCGATTTCGCCGTGCAGGTGTCCGCCCATGCCGTCGGCAACCAGCATCAGCAGTGCGTCCTCGGTGCGGCAATGCGCGATGCGGTCCTGGTTGATCTTGCGCGCCCCGCGCCGGCTTTCCTGGAAGAGGAAGAATTGCATCGCCGATCTCACCTTCCGCCGCGCCAGGCGGCGAGCTTACCCAGCATGCCGCGCAGGCCGATCGCTGCGGGGATCTCGGAGACGTCCGGGTCGCGTTCGCGCAGCAGTGCCTTTTGCAGCGCGAGCACGCTCTGCGGTCGCTGCAGATGGTCCAGGCGCAGGCACCAGTCTATGGTTTCGAGCAGCTGCCTGGAGTACTTGTCGCTCCACGCCTTGCTCGCCGGAATGTGCCGGTCGCGATCCATGCGCTGATCGGCCGCCGGCGGCGCGGCCGCCGCAAGACAGGCGAACATGCTTGCGCCCACGCTGTAGATGTCGCTCCACGGCCCGAGCAGTTCGCGCCTGCGGTATTGCTCGGGCGAGGCGAAGCCCGGCGTATAGGTGGGCGCGAGGCGCTCCGCTTCGTCGGTGAGCGTCTGCCTCGCCGCGCCGAAGTCGATCAGCACCGGAGTGCCTTCGTTGCGGATGTAGATGTTGGCCGGTTTGATGTCCAGGTGCAGCAGCTTGTTCGCGTGCACTTCGCGCAGGCCGTTGAGCAGCAAGGTGAAGATGCGGCGTATGAAATCCTCCTTGAGGCTGCCGCGGTGATGCTCTATATGCTCCTGCAGCGTGCGGCCGCGCTCGTAGCGCATCACCATGTAGGCCGTCTCGTTGGCACGGAAGAAATTCAGCACGCGCACCAGGTTCGTGTGCGCCAGGCCCGCGAGCGACCTGCCTTCCTCGAAAAAGCACTTCATGCCGTAGCGAAAAATGGCCAGGTTTTCCTCGGCGATCGCCGGCAGCACGTCGCCTTCGCGCCTCAGCGCGAGCGAGGCCGGCAGGTACTCCTTGATCGCCACCGGCACGTCGTTCTCGTCCTCGGCCAGGTAGACGATGGAAAACCCGCCGCTGGACAGCACCCTGCGAATGCGATAGTTCTGCAGCTGATAACCGTCCTGCAGCGGCTGGTTGGTCTGCGCGGCCATGGCCCCGGGGTCTGATATGATTATGGAGAAGGCGTTTTGCGCCGCAAGCATTCTCGGTCTGCAGGCAGGCAAAGTAAAGCGCACACCAAGCCACGCTGGTTCGCACTCCCGCACTCACATCACACCGACACGGAACCACATGATACAGAGCATGACCGGATATGCCGCGCTCGCGCGCGAAACTGCGCAGGGCTCCTTGTTTATGGAGCTCAAGAGCGTAAACAACCGCTTTCTCGACCTGCAGTTCCGCGTGGTCGAGGATCTGCGCGCGATCGAGCCCGGTCTGCGCGAAATGATTGCGGCGAAAATCGGGCGCGGCAAAGTCGATTGCCGCGTCAGCTTCACCCCGGCTGCCGCGGCCGGCAAACAGCTTTCGCTCAACGCCGAATTGCTGCAGCGGCTGGCCGAACTCGAGCGCGAAGTGCGGGCTGCGATGCCGCAGGCGCAGGCGCTGCGCGCCGGCGAAGTGCTGCACTGGCCCGGCATGCTGGGCGATGCGGCGGCCAAGACCGAGGACTTGCGCGAACCCTGCCTCGCGCTGATGCGCGATGCGCTGGCCGAGTTTTGCGCCACGCGGGCGCGCGAGGGGGAAAAGCTCAAGGCCATGATCCTCGATCGCGTCGCCAAGATGCAGGCGCTGGTGGAACGCGTCACGCCGCTGCTGCCCCTTGCGATCGCCGCCTATCAGGAAAAGCTCGCCGCGCGCCTGCGCGAAGCCCTGGCCTCGAACGACGAGGAGCGCATCCGCCAGGAAATTGCGGTGTTCGGAATCAAGGTCGACGTCGCCGAGGAACTCAACCGGCTCGCGGCGCACCTGCAGGAAGTCGGAAGGGTGCTCGAGGCCGGCGGTGCCGCGGGCAAGCGGCTGGATTTCCTGATGCAGGAACTGAATCGCGAAGCCAACACGCTCGGCTCGAAATCGGTGTCGAAAGACGTGTCCGAAGCCGCGATCGAGCTTAAGCTGCTGATCGAGCAAATGCGCGAGCAAATTCAAAACATCGAGTAGTGCCTACCATGACCGGCAACTTTTTCATCATCAGCGCGCCCTCGGGCGCGGGTAAATCGACGCTTACGGCCAAGCTGCTGCAACACGACAAGGGCGTCCACCTGTCGGTGTCCTACACCACGCGCGCCCCGCGACCGGGCGAGGTCGACGGACGCGACTATCATTTCGTGGACCAAGCCGCGTTCATGGGCATGTTGGCGGGCGGCGAATTCCTCGAAAGCGCGGAAGTGCACGGCAACCACTACGGCACGGCCGAAGCCTGGATACGCGCCGAGCGCGCCGCCGGACACGACATACTGCTCGAAATCGACTGGCAGGGCGCGCAGCAGGTGCGGCGGATCATTTCGGACACGATAGGCATATTCATCCTGCCGCCGTCGATCGGCGAACTCGAGCGGCGCATGCGCGCGCGCGGCAAGGACAGCGAAGAGGTGGTGCGGCGCCGTCTCGCCGCCGCGGCGGATGAAATGAGCCACGCAGCCGAGTTTGAATATGTTATTATTAACAAAGACTTCGAGGAAGCGTGCAAGGACCTGATCGCGGTCGTGCGTGCGTCCAGGCTGGCGCTTTCGCGCCAGCTTGAACGCCATCCTGACGTATTCAAGTACTGAGACGGGAGCGATCGCGGGGAAAACATCTCCGGCGCTTCCCTTAACCAAGGAATAACATGGCCCGCATTACTGTCGATGATTGCATGAAGCTGATTTCCAATCGTTTCGAACTCACGCTCGCCGCGACCTATCGCGCGCGTCAGTTGACCAACGGCGCTACGCCCCTGGTGGATCCGGACAAGGACAAGGCGACGGTCATCGCGCTGCGCGAGATCGCCGCCGGCAAGGTGGGCAAGGAAATGCTCAACCGGTCCAACGCGACCTAAACAACAGGCGGGTTTCCCCGCCTACTACCCGCGGCGGGGGCTCACGCACACATGACTGCTCTCGCTGAATTCACCGGCAACCTCTCAAGCTACCTCAAACCGCCCGACATCGGACGCATAGAGGAGGCTTACCATTTCAGCGGCAACGCCCATAAGGGGCAGTTTCGCGATTCGGGGGAGCCCTATATCTCCCACCCGCTCGCGGTGGCCGGAATTCTCGCCGACTGGCACCTGGACTCGCAGGCGCTGATGGCGGCGCTGCTGCACGACGTGATGGAGGACACCGCGGTCTCGAAGGAGGAGATCAGC
>CAYNVY010000270.1:0-5637 GCA_964400745.1 uncultured Enterobacteriaceae bacterium
GCAAGGACATCATCTACTTCCACACCCTGTTCTGGCCGGCGATGCTCAAATTCGCCGGCTACAAGGTTCCGAACAACGTCTATGTGCACGGCTTCATCACCGTCTCGGGCGCGAAGATGTCCAAATCGCGCGGCACCGGCATCAGCCCGCTGCGCTATCTCGAAATCGGCATGAACCCGGAGTGGCTGCGCTATTACATCGCGGCCAAGCTCAACGCCAACGTCGAGGACCTGGACTTCAATCCCGACGACTTCGTGGCGCGGGTCAACAGCGATTTGATCGGCAAGTACATCAATATCGCCAGCCGCTCGGCGGGTTTCCTGGCCAAGCGCTTTTCCGGAAAGATCCGCGCAAGCGGCCGCAACGCAATCGTCGAGCGAATCCAGGCAGCGGCCGCGGAGATCGCCCGGCTCTATGAGAACCGCGATTTCGGCCGCGCGCTGCGCGAAGTGATGGCGCTCGCCGACGAGGTCAACGCCTATGTCGACCACGCCAAACCCTGGGAACTGGCGAAACAGGCGGGAGCGGAAGATCAGCTGCATAGCGTCTGCTCCGAAGCCATGCAGATGTTCCGCCTGCTGACCCTGTATCTGAAGCCGGCGCTGCCGCAGCTCGCAGCCCAGGTGGAAGCGTTTCTGGGCATAGCGCCGCTGTCGTGGAGCGACGCCGCTGCGCTATTGCCCGACGGCCACCGCATCAACGCCTACAAACATCTGATGACCCGCGTCGAAGAAAAGCAGCTCGACGCGCTGTTCGACCTCCCGGCGAGCGCGCCGGAAAAGGAAGCAAACAAGATGACAGAAACCCCCAAGGTCGGCTCCCAGAGCGGATCTTCAGCCATTTCCGCGCCCTCCACGCCGCACCCGACATCGCCCGGACCTGCCGCGCCGCCTGCAGCGTCCGCAACGATTTCGATCGACGATTTCGCCAAGATCGACCTGCGCGTGGCGAAAATCGTCAAGGCCGAACACGTCGAAGGCGCCGACAAGCTGTTGAAGCTCACGCTCGATATCGGCAGCGAACAACGCACCGTGTTCGCCGGCATCAAGTCCGCCTACGACCCGGCTACGCTCGAAGGCCGCCTTACCGTCATGGTCGCCAACCTCGCCCCGCGCAAGATGAAATTCGGCCTGTCGCAGGGGATGATCCTCGCCGCCAGCGGCGAAGCGCCCGGCGTCTTTCTGCTCGCGCCCGACAGCGGCGCCCAGCCGGGAATGAAAGTCAAGTAATGACCGGACCCGGTTCAGCCTTGCAGCTGATCCTGGGCGTGATCCTGCTCTGGCTCGCGCTGGGTTTGGGCGGCGTGTTCTTCCCGCGCAATCTGCGCCTGGTCAGCCGGGTGCTGTTTCCCGCGGGCGCCCTGGGCGCGCTGGCGCTTTCGGTCGCGGCGCTAGCCGCGCTGGGCGGCGACCCCCATTCCCTGATACTGCCGCTGGGCCTGCCCGACCTCCCCTTCCACCTGCGCCTGGATGCGCTCTCGGCCTTTTTCCTGCTGCTGCTGGGCGCGGTCACCGCGGGCATCTCGGTGTTCGCCTCCGGTTACTTCCGCCAGGGCGAAGGCACCCCTCCCGGGCTGCAGTGCCTGTACTACCACGTGTTCATCGCGAGCATGGCGCTGGTGCTGCTGGCCGACGACGCCTACGCCTTCATGGTGTTCTGGGAAACCATGGCGCTGTCGTCCTACTTCCTCGTCACCAGCGACCACACCAAGGCCGAGATCCGCCGTGCCGGCTTTCTCTACCTGCTGATCGCCCACGTCGGCGCCATCGGCATCCTGCTCTGCTTCGGCGTGCTGCACGGCAGCGGCGACTACACGTTCGACAATATGCGCTCGGTACAGCTTGCCCCGTTCTGGGCCACGGCCGCGTTCGCGCTCGCGCTCTTCGGCTTCGGCGCCAAAGCCGGCATGCTGCCGCTGCACGTATGGCTGCCCGAGGCCCACCCGGCAGCGCCCTCGCCGGTCTCGGCGCTGATGTCCGCGGTGATGCTGAAGACCGCGATCTACGGCCTCTTGCGCGTGCTGTTCGACCTGCTGCACACGCAGGTGTGGTGGTGGGGCGTGATCATCCTGGTGCTGGGCCTGGCCACGGCGCTCTACGGCGTGATCTTTTCCGCCGTGCAAAGCGACATGAAGCGCCTGCTCGCCTATTCCTCGATCGAGAACATCGGCTTCATCCTGGTCGGCATCGGTCTCGCGGTCATGTTCCAGTCCTACGGCATGCAGGCGCTGGCGGCGCTGGCGCTCACCGCCGCGCTGTACCATTGCATCAACCACGCCTATTTCAAGAGCCTGCTCTTCCTCGCCACGGGCTCGGTGCTGCACGCCACGCGCGAGCGCGCCCTGGGCAAGCTCGGCGGACTGATACACCGCATGCCCTGGGTGGCCTGGCTGGCGCTGGTCGGCACCCTCGCCATCGCCGGCCTGCCGCCCCTGAACGGCTTCGTTTCCGAATGGCTGTTGCTGCAGGCGTTTCTGTTCACGCCGGGACTGCCGCATCCTTACCTGAACATGCTGGTGCCGGTCGCCGCCGCCGCGGTCGCGCTCGCCGCGGCGCTCGCGGGCTATGTCATGGTCAAGTTCTACGGCGTCGTGTTTCTCGGCCAGCCGCGCGAAGAGCGCCTGGCCGACGCGCACGACGCCGGCCTCTGGGAGCGCGCCGGCCTCGTCTGGCTCGCCGCCGGCTGCGTTGCCCTCGGCGTGGCGCCGATAACGGTCATCAACGCCATCGATGCCGTAAACGCACAACTCTTGGGCAAGACATTGAACGCGAGCGCAAACGGCTGGATGCTGCTCGCGCCCATCAGTCCCGACCGGGCGAGCTACGCCCCCTTCCTGTTTCTGGTTGCGATCCTCGCCGTGTGGCTCCTGACCTGGCTTGCCGTGCGCCGGTTCTATCACGGCCGGGTGCGCCGCGCGCCGCCCTGGGACTGCGGCTTTCCGGCGCAGACCGCACGCATGCAGGACACCGCCGAAGGCTTCGGCCAGCCGATACGCCAGGTATTCGAGCCGTTCTTCCGCATGCGGCGTGAATTGCCCACGCCGTTCGACGCCGAACCGCGCTATCTCGTCAGCATCGAGGACAACCTCTGGCACTGGCTCTACCTGCCCATCGCCCGGGTCACGAACGCGATCACCCGCGTGGTGACCCTGCTGCAGCGCGGCCGCATCTCGGTGTACCTGATGTACAGTTTCGTCACCCTCCTCATACTGCTCTTGTTCGTCAGATGATTTCCTGGTCCGGACTCGCCGCCCAATTCACCGAAGTCGTGCTCGCGGTGCTGCTCGCGCCGGTGCTGCTCGGCTGGGTCAACCAGTGCCGCGCCTGGCTGCAGAACAAAAGCGGTCCCGGCATCCTGCAGCCCTACCGCACCCTGAGAAAGCTCTTCGCCAAGGAAGCCGTGATCGCGCATACGGCCTCGCCGCTGTTTCGCGCCACGCCTTATGTGCTGTTCGCCTGCATGTGCCTCGCCGCGGCCATCGTGCCCACGCTCGCCACCGACCTGCCCTTCTCCCCCGCGGCCGATGCCATCGCTCTGGTGGGCATTTTCGCGCTGGCGCGGGTGTTCATCTCGCTCGCGGCGATGGACATCGGCACCGCGTTCGGCACGCTGGGCGCGCGGCGCGAGATGATGGTCGGCTTCCTCGCCGAACCGGCGCTGCTGATGGTGCTGTTTACCGCCTCCCTGATCTCGCATTCCACCTCGCTCGCCACCATCGTCGAGTACCTGGCGCACATGGAGTTCGTCATCTACCCCAGCCTCGCCTTCGCCGGGGTCGCCTTCACCATGGTGTCGCTGGCGGAGAACGCGCGCATTCCGGTGGACAATCCGTCCACACACCTCGAACTCACCATGATCCACGAGGCGATGGTGCTGGAATACTCGGGCCGCCATCTGGCGCTCATCGAGTGGTCTGCGGCGCTGAAACTCTTCGTCTACTCCTGCATCGGCATCGCGCTCTTTTTCCCGTTCGGCATCGCTCAAGGCGGCGACGCGCTCGGCCTTGCGCTGGCCCTGCCGGTACTGGTGGCCAAGCTCGCGGTCGGCGGATTCGCCATGGCCGTGATCGAGATGCTGAGCGCCAAGATGCGCATCTTTCGAGCGCCGGAGTTCCTCGGCACGGCCTTCCTGCTGGCGGTGCTGGCGATGCTGATCCACTTCCTGCTGGAGAGCTGAGGTGCATCTGTCTTTCGCATCGCAGATCATCAACCTCCTCGCCGCGGTGCTGCTGCTGCTTTCGTTCGCCATGCTGACGCAGCGGCGCATCCTGTCGCTGATCAATCTGTTCGCGCTGCAGGGACTGACGCTGACGCTCTCCACCCTGGTCGTGGCGCTGAGCACCGGACAGCACCATCTGTATTACTCGGCCGGCCTGACCTTCTTCCTCAAAGTGCTGATCCTGCCCTGGGTGCTGCACCGCCTGATCCGCAAGCTCAACGTCAAATGGGACGTGGAGACGCTGATCAACATTCCCACCACCATGCTGGTCGGCATCGTGCTGGTGATCCTCGCCTTCAACGTGGCGCTGCCGATCTCGCAACTCGCCGGCACCATCACCAAGAGCACCCTGGGCATTGCGCTCGCCTGCGTGCTGCTCGCCTTCCTCACCATGATCACGCGCTCCAAGGCCGTGCCGCAGGTGATCGGCTTTCTCGCCATGGAGAACGGCCTCTTTTTCGCCGCCACCAGCGCCACCTACGGCATGCCCATGGTGGTCGAGTTCGGCATCGCCCTCGACGTGATGGTGGGCATGGTCATCC
Organism: uncultured Enterobacteriaceae bacterium; assembly: GCA_964400745.1. Taxonomy (GTDB): domain Bacteria; phylum Pseudomonadota; class Gammaproteobacteria; order Burkholderiales; family SG8-39; genus 2-12-FULL-64-23. The sequence goes on from CAYNVY010000270.1 coordinate 4,761, forward strand.
TCGGCGTGTTCTTTTTCCAGATCCGCGAGCGCTTCGACAGCCTCGACATCCGGCACCTTGAAAAGCTGAAGGAAGAATGAAGCACGCAGCGCAGGCGGGTCTCGCATGAATTGGGAGCTCTATCTCGTGCTCGGCACCCCGCTGCTGGGTGGCGGCCTGCTCGCGTTGTGGGGCCACAGGACCTGGGCCGCCGAACTCAACATCGCCATGAGTATCGCCACCTTCGGCGCGGCCGCCGCGCTCACCGCGAACATCATGTCCGACGGGCCGATGATCACCGCGGACGAGCAGTTTTTCGTCGACTCGCTCAACGTGTTCCTGGTCGCGCTCACCGCCTTCGTTTCGATGACGACGTCGATCTTCTCCCGCCCCTATATGCGCATCGAGCACGCGCACGGCAAATTGAGCGACAATCGCCTGCGCCTGTTCCACAGCATGTACCAGTTGTTCGTATTCACCATGCTGCTGGTGCTGCTCACCAACAACCTCGGCATCCTGTGGGTCGCCCTCGAAGCCGCCACGCTCACCACCGTGTTGCTGGTGAGCCTGTATCGCACGCCGGCCAGCCTGGAAGCGGCGTGGAAGTCTTTCATCCTGTGCGGCGTGGGCATCGCCCAGGCCTTGTTCGGCACCATCCTGCTCTACTCCGCTTCGGAGAAGATGCTCGGCTCGGGAGGCGGCGCGCTGTTGTGGACGCACCTGGAGCGGGTGGCCGGCAGCCTGGAACCCACGGTGATGTCGCTCGCGTTCGTGTTTCTTCTCGTGGGCTACGGCACCAAGGTCGGGCTGGTGCCGCTGCACAACTGGCTGCCGGACGCTCACGCCGAAGGCCCGACGCCGGTATCGGCGGTGCTCTCGGGCCTGCTGCTGAACGTCG
>CAYNVY010000271.1:0-5542 GCA_964400745.1 uncultured Enterobacteriaceae bacterium
TGGTGGCGAATCCGTGATTCGAACACGGGACCTGCGGATTATGATTCCGTCGCTCTAACCGGCTGAGCTAATTCGCCAGGCGAAGGCGCGGATTATCCTCGCGCCGCACTAGGCCTGTCAAGCCAGCAGCTGGCTTCGGACTCGCCGGCTATGCGTCTGAATTCAGGAAGAAATACTTGGGGCTCGCAGCGATGCGGGCGGGTTCCGCTGCGGTGCCGCGCGGTACGCAAGGCTCGATTGCGCCGTGTTTGCGCCCCTGTCCGGGCTTTGCGATTAGAATTCCCCCATGGACTTCGATATCGTCATTGTCGGTGCCGGCTTGGTCGGCGCGAGCTTCGCTGTGGCGCTGCGCGGCGCCGGACTCAAGCTGGCCTTGGTGGAGGCGCAGGCGCCCGCCGCGGCGGGCGAGGACTGGGACAGCCGCGTGTATGCCGTCAGCCCGGGCAGCGCCGCCTTCCTCGAGGGCATGGGCGCATGGAAGCGCGTCGATCGCGCGCGCATGACCGCGGTGCGCGAGATGCAGATCTATGGCGACGCCGCCGGCGCCGAGTTGCAGTTTTCGGCGTACGAGTCGGGCGTGCCGGAACTTGCGTGGACGGTGGAGAGCAAGCGGCTGCAATCGGTGCTGTGGCAGGCGCTGGAGCATCAGCACAATCTTGAACTGCTGTGCCCGGAGAAATGCGAAGGCCTGCAGGTCGGCGCGGACGCGGCCGAACTCACGCTGGCCGGCGGCAAAACGCTGCGCGCAAAACTGGTGGTCGCGGCAGACGGCAAGCATTCCTGGGTGCGCCAGGCTGCGGGGATCGCGGCCGAGGCCAAGCCCTACGGCCAGATGGGCGTAGTGGCAAATTTCGATTGCACCGGCGAGCATCGCGAGACGGCCTACCAGTGGTTCCGCGAAGACGGCGTGCTCGCCTATCTGCCGCTGCCGGGGCGGCGCATGTCGATGGTGTGGTCCACGTCCGACGCGCATGCGGCCGAGCTGCTGACGCTGCCCGCCGAGGCGCTTTGCGCGCGGGTAGCCGAGGCGGGCAGGCATGCGCTGGGGACGCTCACCCTGCTTTCGCCGGCGGCGCAGTTCCCGCTCATGCGCCAGCAGGCGGCGCGACTGGCTGCGCCGCGCGTCGCCTTGATCGGCGACGCGGGCCATGTGTTGCATCCTTTGGCCGGGCAGGGCGTCAATCTCGGCTTCGGCGATGCGGCGGCCCTGGCGAAGGTGCTGCTGCAGCGTGAAGTATTTCGCGATCCGGGCGAAATTCGCCTGCTGCGCCGCTATGAGCGCGCGCGCGCCGAAGATATACTCGCGCTGGCCTGGGTCACCGACGGACTGCATCATCTGTTCGCCGCACCAAGCGGTGCTGCGGCCAAATTGCGCAATACCGGACTGAACTTAACCAATGCCCTGCCGGTCCTAAAGAATCTGTTGATCCGCCGCGCGCTGGCCTGAAATTGACCTAAGGAAACCCATGTTCAAGCGACTAATTGTCATTTCCCTGCTCTCCCTGCTCGCCCCGCTGCCGGCGCTGGCGCAAACCGGCGAGCCGGCAGGCAAGCTCACCACCGAGTCCATCATCAAGCGCACCCTCGAGGGCCGCCTGGGCGGGGTCAAGGTCGACACGGTCACGAAAACGCCTTACTTGGGTTTGTACGAAGTGCGCCTGGACACCGAGCTCATCTACACCGACGAGAAGATGAACTACATCTTCAGCGGCAACATCATCGACGCCAAGAACATGCAGAACCTGACGGAGAAGCGGCTGCGCGATCTATCCAGCATCAAGTGGGAGAATTTGCCCCTGGACACCGCGGTGAAAACGGTGCGCGGCAACGGCAAGCGCATGCTTGCCGTGTTCTCGGATCCCAACTGCGCCTACTGCAAGCGTTTCGAGAAGGACCTGTTCAAGGTCGACAATGTCACCGTCTACACTTTTCTGTATCCGATCCTGTCGCAGGACTCGCACGACAAATCCAAGGCGGTATGGTGCTCGGCCGACAAGTCCAAGGCCTGGCTCGACCTGATGCTCAACGGAACAATCCCGGCAACGGCGCGTTGCGACACGCCGATCGAGAGAACCATCGAACTGGGCCGCAAGCATCGCGTCACCGGCACGCCTACGCTTTTCTTCACCAACGGCGAGCGCGTTCCCGGAGCGGTTCCGGCGGAGCAGATCGAGAAGCTGCTCGCGGCGAACTCAAAGTAAGGAAAACCGGGGACAGACCACGTTTTTCCGCGCCCGGGTCGCTGACTCGGTCAGTGTTTCGAAAAACGTGGTCTGTCCCCGGTTTTCCGGTTTTCACGGTAGCGGATAGTTCCGCGGCAGCAGTACCCACATTCTCGCTTCCTGGCGCATGCGCCCGGCCTGGGCGCCGGGGGCTTCGCCGAAGCCCCAGAAGAAGTCGGCGCGCACCGCGCCGCGAATGGCGCCGCCGGTATCCTGCGCCAGCATCAGGCGCGCCAGCGGCTGCGCGCTGTTGGGCCAGGTGGTCGCCAGAAACACCGGAGCGCCGAGCGGAATATGCCGCGGATCGACCGCGATGGAGCGCTCCGGCGTCAGCGGCACGCCCAGCGCACCCACCGGCCCGCCGGCGTCTGCACCCTGACCGCTTGTGCCGGGCATTTCGCGGAAAAAGACATAACTCGGATTCTGGTTGAGCAGGGCCTCGAGCCGCGCCGGATTTGCCGCGCCCCAGGCCTTGATCCCCTGCATCGACGCTTGTTCCAGCTTCAATTCACCCTGTTCGACCAGGTAGCGCCCGATCGACTTATAGGGCTGGCCGTTCTGGTCGGCGTAGGCCACGCGCACCAGTTCGCCCGAGGGCAGGCGCACCCGGCCCGAGCCCTGGATCTGCAGGAAGAACAGATCGACCGCATCGTCGACCCAGAGCAGTTCCTTTCCGGCCAGGGCGGGGAGGCCGCGTTCGATCTCGGCGCGCGCGTGATATGGCACTACGCGCCGCCCCTCCAGCCGCCCGCGCAGGCGCATGTGCTTGAGTTCGGGGTTGATCTCGGACAGATCGACGATGAGCAGATCTTCGGGCGCGGCGTATAGCGGGAAGCGGTAGGGCCCCTGCCTGAGGCGGCTGCCGCGCAGCAGCGGCTCATAGTAGCCGGTGGCGAGTCCGCGCACGCTGCCGTCGGCGTTGGCTACGCGGTAGGGCGTGAAATGGGTTTCGAAGAACGCGCGCACCGACCCTGCAGCGGGAAGCTGTTCGGCCAGCGCGCAGGCCCCGCGCCATGCGTTTTGCGCCTTGAGGCGGCGGCAACTGTGCAGAAAGGCGTCCCAGGCGGCGCGCGGATCGTCTTCCGTCCAACCCGGCAGGTCGGCCCAGTTCGCCGCGTCCAGGGTTTTCGCCTTCGGCGGGTCCGGTGTCGCGGCCGGACATACCGGGCACGCCGCGCAGGGCGCGGGTGCGGGCGCGGGGCAGGCCGGGGCCGCGGTCGTTGCGGCGGGAGGCTGAACCGCGCAGGCGGCGACGCAGGCGAGCAGTGCCGCCGCAACAAGCGCGCGCCAGGGGACTATGATGCAGGCCATGGGGAGCGGAAGGCGAAGAAGGGAGCGTTGACTGGACATGTGGATTTTCGTGCTCGAAGCGGGCGTCGCTCTGGGACTGCTCGTTTTCATCGTCTGGTGGACCTGGCCGCGATCCGAAAAGGAGGACGACAGCAAACCCGATTAGGCAAGCCGGGGCGCGCGCCGCGCCTAATGCAGCACGCGCGGCACCGACAGCGTGAATTCCGGTATCGCCGCATCGAACTGGGTGCCGTCCTCCGCCACCATCTGATAGCTGCCGCGCATGGTCCCCACCGGGGTCGCCAGCGCAGTGCCGCTGGTGTACTCGAAGTTCTCCCCCGGTTTGAGCAGGGGCTGTGCGCCGACCACGCCCAGGCCGCGCACTTCCTGCACCTGGTTGCGCGCGTCGGTGATGACCCAGTGGCGGCTGATCAACTGCACCGGGACCGTGCCGCTGTTGCGGATGGTGACGGTGTAGGAGAAGACGAAACGGTCCTTCGCCTCGTCCGACTGGTCGGCGATATACTTGGTTTCGGTGGAGACGCTGACCGCGTATTTCTTGCCTGATTCCATGCGCGCATTTTACACGGCGCAGGCGTCGCATGCGGGCGCCGCAAACGTCTTGTCAGCCAAAGTAGAGATATCCCTGGTAGAGATGCCCCCAAACGTTTTTGGCGGCGACTGGCGCGCGCGGGTAAAATGCGCGCACGCTTTCCCGGACGCCACGCACACCCCATGCCAACCTACCGCATCGCGCCGAGCATACTTTCCGCCGACTTCGCCCGGCTGGGCGAGGAGGTGACGAACGTCGTCGCCGCCGGCGCCGACATGATCCATTTCGACGTGATGGACAACCACTACGTGCCCAACCTGACCATAGGGCCGATGGTGTGCGAGGCGATACGGCCGCTGACCAAGGCGCCGATCGACGTGCATCTGATGGTGAAACCGGTCGATCGCATCGTGCCCGATTTCGCGCGCGCCGGCGCCAATATCATCAGCTTTCATCCGGAGGCGAGCGAGCACATCGACCGCACCATAGGCTTGATACATGAACACGGCTGCAAGGCCGGCTTGGTGTTCAATCCGGGCACGCCGCTCGCTTTTCTCGATCACGTGCTGCACCGGCTCGACCTGGTGCTGATCATGTCGGTCAATCCGGGTTTCGGCGGGCAGGCGTTCATCCCGCACGCGCTGGCCAAACTGGCCGAAGTACGCCGCCGGATAGACCTCTGCGGGCGCGACATCATGCTCGAGGTCGACGGCGGGGTGAAGGCCGACAATATCGCGGCAATTGCGCGTGCCGGCGCCGATACCTTTGTCGCGGGTTCGGCCATTTTCGGCGCCGCGGATTACCGGGCGACCATCACCGCGATGCGCGCGGCGATCCAGTCGGCGTAGCGTCTGCATGGCGCTAGCGCGCGGCATCGCCGCGGTGATGCTGGACCTGGACGGCACGCTGCTCGATACCATACCGGATCTTGCCGCTGCGGCCGAGCGCATGCTCGCCGCGCTTGCTCTGCCCTTGTGCAAGCAGGAACAGATCCGCACCTTCGTCGGCAAAGGCATACCCAATCTGGTCGCGCGCTGCCTGAGTGCGAGCGCAGACCCAGCGCGCGCCGCTGCTCTGCAGGAGGAGGCGCTGGCGCTTTACCAGGAAAGCTACCTGGAGGAATCCGGCAAACGTTCGGTGCTCTATCCCGGCGTACTCGACGGCCTGGCGCAGCTACGCGCAATGGACTTGCGCCTCGCCTGCGTCACCAACAAGGCCGAGCGTTTCACGCTGCCACTGCTGGCGCAAAAGGGCCTGGCGCCCTGGTTCGAACTGGTGGTGAGCGGCGACACGCTGGCGCGCAAGAAGCCCGATCCGATGCAACTCCTGCATATCTGCGCCGAATTCGCGCTGCAGCCGGAAAAAGTGCTGCTGATCGGCGACTCGCTCAACGACGCGCTGGCCGCGCGCGCCGCCGGCTGTCCCGTGGTGTGCGTTTCCTACGGCTACAACGAAGGCGAGGACGTGCGAAATCTGG
>CAYNVY010000272.1:0-5527 GCA_964400745.1 uncultured Enterobacteriaceae bacterium
CCTCGACCGTACGCAAGGCCGGCTACGGGGCGAGCGGGCGCATCGAGGCGAACGCCGGGGAGGAGAAGGCGCGCCGCGCCGGCGCCTATCGCGCCGAATTGCGGATGCTTTGGATTTCAATCGCGCTCAGCCTGCCGCTGCTCCTCGGGATGTTCTCCATGTTCGGCGAAACGCACACGGAGCTCGTGCCGCGCTGGTTGCAACTCGCGCTCGCCACGCCGGTGCAGTTCTGGATCGGCGCCCGCTTTTGCGCCGGCGGCTACAAGGCGCTGCGCGGCGGCGGCGCCAACATGGACGTGCTGGTGGCGCTGGGCACCAGCACCGCCTACGGCCTGTCTGCCATCGTGACCCTTGCCGGCCTTGAGCACCAGCACGTCTATTTCGAAGCCAGCGCGGTGATCATCACCCTGGTGCTGCTGGGCAAGCTGCTCGAAGCGCGGGCCAAGCTGGGCACCTCCGCCGCGATGGAAGCGCTGGTGCGCCTGCAGCCCAGGACCGCGCGCGTGGAGCGCGACGGCGCGATCGCGGAGGTTCCGGTCGCGAGCATGCAGATCGGCGACATTTATCTGGTCCGCCCGGGCGAGAGCATCCCGGTCGACGGGCTGGTGGCGAGCGGCAAATCCGGCGTGGACGAGAGCATGATCACCGGCGACAGCCTGGCCATTTCCAGGGGAGCGGGGGCAAAGGGGTAGGCCGCCACGTCCACCCGGCAGGGCGTGCTGCGCTGCCGCGCCGCGGGCGTGGGCGCGGCGACCATGCTCGCCGGCATCAGCCGCCTGGTGCGTGAAGCCCAGGGTTCGAAAGCGCCGATCCAGCGCCTGGCCGACCGGGTCGCGGGGGTGTTCGTCCCGGTGGTGGTGGCGATCAGTGCGCTGACGTTTGTAGCTTGGTGGGTAATCGGCGGGGAGCTCGCGCCGGCGCTGGTGAACGCGGTGGCGGTACTGGTCATCGCCTGCCCCTGCGCGCTCGGCCTGGCGACGCCTACGGCCATCATGGTCGGCACCGGCCGCGGCGCCCAGGTCGGCGTGCTGGTGAAGAACGCGGTGGCGCTGGAACAGGCGGAAAAGATCCGTACGCTCGTCGTCGACAAGACCGGCACCCTGACCGAGGGCAAGCCGGTGGTGACCGATGTGCTCGCGGCCGCGGGTTTTTCCGAGCGCGATCTGCTGACGGTCGCGGCCAGCCTCGAATCCGGCTCGGCGCATCCGCTCGCGCACGCCGTGATCGAGTATGCGAAAGCGCTGGAACTGGCACTGCTTCCGCTGCGCGATTTTCACTCGGTCACCGGCAAGGGCGTGCAGGCGGTGCTCGATGTTTCGTCGTTGCGGCTGCCCGCGCTCGGGGACGAACAGGCCCTGCTGCTAGGCGCCCCCGACTTTCTTGCCGCATCCGGCCTGGCTATCGACACCGCGGCGATAGCGCCCCTGGTGGCGCAGGGCAAGACCGTGATCGCCGTCGGCGGCGCCGGGCGCGTGCTCGGCTATCTCGCCATCGCCGACAAGCTGCGCGACAGTTCGCGCGCGGCGGTGGCCAAACTGAAAGCCATGGGCATCGATGTGGTGATGCTGACCGGCGACAACGCCGCGACGGCGAAAGCGATCGCCGACGCAGCGGGCGTGGACACGTTTCGGGCCCAGGTGCTGCCGGGCGAGAAAGCGGCCGCTGTGGCCGAGTTCAAGACCAAAGGGCACATCGTCGGCATGGTCGGCGACGGCGTGAACGACGCCCCGGCGCTGGCCGCGGCCGACGTCAGCTTCGCCATCGGCGCCGGTTCCGATGTCGCGCTCGAAGCGGCGGACATCGCGCTGATGCGCAACGACCTCAACTCGGTCGCCGACGCCATCAGCCTGTCGCGCGCCACGCTGTCCAAGATCAGGCAGAACCTGTTCTTCGCGTTCATCTACAACGTGCTCGGCATACCGCTCGCCGCGGCGGGAATGCTGAACCCGGTGATCGCCGGCGCGGCCATGGCCCTGTCCTCGGTATCGGTGGTCAGCAACTCGCTGCTGTTGCGGCGCTGGCGGCGCGACTGATTTTTTCTGTTCATTCAACGAAAGGAGCTTGTGATGCAAACGGTGACTCTGGGAATTTCCGGCATGACCTGCGGCGGCTGCGTGCGCAGCGTGACCAACGTATTGAAGGCGCAGGAGGGCGTGGCCAAAGCCGACGTCTCCCTGGAAAAGAGCAACGCGGTCGTCGAGTTCGATCCGGGCAAGGTGCAGATCGAGCAACTCAAGCGCAGCGTCGAGGAGGCGGGATTTGAAATCACGCCCTGAGGTCGTGGAGTGCGCCCACCACGCGAATCACGCAGATCACGCAGATCACGCGGTGGTGCAGCCGAACAAGGCGGCCCTGCTCAAACGCCTGAACCGGATCGAAGGCCAGACGCGGGGCGTGGCGAAGATGGTGGAGGAGGACCGCTATTGCGTCGACGTGCTGACGCAGATTTCGGCGATCCAGTCCGCGCTGGACGCGCTCGCGCTGCAGCTGCTGGAGAGCCACACCAAGGGCTGCGTGCGCTCGGCGATCCGTTCGGGCAAGGGCGAAGCGGCGATCGACGAACTGATGACGGTGGTGAAGCGCTTCGGGCGCTAGCCTGAGCGCAGGGCCGCGGCGTGATTCGCCCGGCCGGGCGCAATAAACGCAAAAGGCCGCCCGAAGGCGGCCTGACTTCAAAGCGGAAAGACCTGAGCCCGTCCGCTACGGTTTTTCCAGTTCGTCCACTTCATGGCAGGCGCCGCATCCGCTGGTATAGGGTATGGGCATCGCTTTGGCGGCTTCCACGCCCTTCACCGCCTTGTTGCTCTTGCGCGGGACATCGAAGATGTGCGAGCTGATGTCGTTCACCCAGTAGTTCTTGCCGTCCTTTCTCGCCGCGCCTTTGCCGAGTCCGGCGCCGGTCTGCATCGTCTTCGGCATGTGGCAGTCGACGCAATAAATCTCCATGCCGTGTTCGACTCCTACCTTCTGCCGGGTATGAGTCTTGGTGTCCACCTCCTTGTGACAGGACGCGCAGAGCGAGTTCTTCGCGTCGCGCACCTCCAGCTTGAGCTGGTGCTTGACCTCGGTCTTGCCGTGCGGGTCGTGGCAGTCGTGGCAACTCATGATCTGCCTGCCGTTGGTGTACTTCTTCGAACGCAGCAGGTCGGTGCCCTGCTGGTGGTGCGACTTGGAGTGTATTCCGTCCTCCCAGAAATCCCGCTGCGCCGCGTCTTCGCGCGTGGTGTGATTGATCAGGTAGTCGTTGCGGCTGATGCCGGGGGTTAGCATCTTGTTGTCCTTGTTCACCGGCTGGTCGTTCTTCAGATTGCCCTGTGGACGGCTGTGGCACTGGTCGCAGATCACCATGGCGCGCTCGGCCGCGAGTTTGGCCGGATTGACGATGGTGGCGGACTTCTTCTTCAGGGTGGACTTCGCGTGCTCCGAGCCGGGCCCGTGGCAGACTTCGCAGCCGACGTTCAGCTCGTTCGGGATGCCGTCCCCGTCGATGTCGGCCTCGCCGCCCGGGTCGTTGACCGCGCCAGCGACGAAGCCCCCGGCGACCGTGGGTGTGAGCGTGTAGCCGGTGTAATGGCAGGAGGCGCATTCGTTCTCGAACGACTTCGCCTTCGGCGGGTCGGTGAGCTTCTTCGTGCCTTCGTTGAACAGCCAGTCGGCGTGATAGTCGCGCCAGGGCTTCCTCGACCGGTCGTTGAATTCCTCCTTGCCGAGAGAGTTGTACTGAACGAACGGATAGAGGGAATCGCCGACGCGAAATAGATAGCGCTGCTTGTAGAGGCCGCCGCCGTAGGTCATCTCGACGGTGTAGGTGCGCTCCGCGTCGGCCGGATCCTTGGCGTTCTTGGTGCGGAACTTGAGCTTGCCCTCGGCGTCCTTGAAGAAGGTGGCGGTGAAGCTGAGCGCGGCGGGGTCGGCCGGCATCTTCTCGGAGATCTGGTACTTGTCGAAGCCGCGGCCCTTGTCGAAGCCGGAAAAATAGAAGGTGGTGCCGGCCATCAGCTTGTTGAGCCCGTCGTTGAAGCCGGGAAAGCGCGAGTGGTCCTGCAGCCTGCCCGGCTTGCCTACGGCGCTGATGCCGAGTTTGTGCAGGGTCTTCTTGAGCGAGGCATAGCCCCCGTGGCAGCCTATGCACTGGGTGCTGCCGACGAAGCTGGCGTTGTCGGGGATCTTGCCGGAAACCGAGATCTTGAGGGGCTTCCTGGCGAGTTCGGCCGCGCTCATCGCCTTGTTGGAGGCGTCGCCTCCGGGAAGGTAGTTTGCGTCCGAGGGCTCGACATAGACGAAGTACTTGCCGTCGGCCACTTTCGGGATGGAGAAATTCCCCTTCTTGTCGGTCGTTCCCTTCTTGTACTTGTCGCGGTTGGCGGCGAGGTTGTCCTCCATCGGCTCATCGTTCGGGCTGTTCTTCTTGATTTCGATGGAGGGGGCCTTGGCGAGTTTCTCCACGTCGGCAGCGGGGATGAGATACACCGCCGCGCTCGCGACCGGCTGTTTCGAGCCGTCGCTCACCGCCCCCTTCACGGTCACCGCCGCCGCGGCCTGCGACAAGGGCGTGAGCGCTACGAGACAGCACGCCGACAGTATCAAAGAACGGACCACACCCCGATGTTTCATTGTTTCCTCCGAGTCACAAGCGTTCGACAAAAATCCAGCCTGAATCCACCGCCCTTGCGGCATGCCCGCATCGACTGCCGCAGGAGCGCGCCAGCTTCCGCTTTCCAATTGCTCCTACTTCAGCACTTCGCTGACCAGTTCGCGAATCTTCTTTCGCAATTCCACCAGCGCGCGTTTGCCTTTGGCCGTGGCGACATAGTTCTTGCGCTGCTTTCCGTTTACCACTTCCTGCTTCGAGCGCAGGCAGCCTTCGCTCTCCAGCTTGTGCAGAATGGGGTACAGCGTTCCCGGGCCTATGGAATAGCCGTGGCGCCGCAGCTCTTCCATCATCTCCAGCCCGAAGATCCGGCCTTCGGCGGCGTGGTGCAGGATGTGCACCCTCACAAAGGCGAGAGAAATGGCGCGTGTGATTGTATTGTTCATCGTTATTGACTTCCGATACTATGGCGATGTCGTCGCGACTGCAATATATTGTTCCTGTTCAAGCTTGATCCAGGTCAAACACACGTGAAAAGCGCTCCCGCCCTGCCGCGCGGCATCTGGATGCTCGGTTTCGTCAGTCTGTTCATGGACGTTTCGTCCGAACTGATACACAGCCTGCTGCCGGTGTTCATGGTCTCCGGCCTGGGCGCGAGCGCCCTCGCCGTGGGCGTCGTCGAAGGCATAGCCGAGTCGACCGCGCTGATCGTCAAGGTGTTTTCCGGGGTGCTCAGCGACTACACCGGCAAGCGCAAGTCCCTGGCGCTGCTCGGTTACGGTCTGGGCGCTCTGTCCAAGCCGCTGTTCGCGCTCGCGCTGTCGGTGAACTGGGTTCTCGCCGCGCGCTTCATGGATCGCATAGGAAAGGGCATACGCGGGGCGCCGCGCGACGCGCTGGTCGCGGATCTGGCGCCGCCGGAGATGCGCGGCGCTG
>CAYNVY010000273.1:0-5404 GCA_964400745.1 uncultured Enterobacteriaceae bacterium
CGCGCCTGCTGCGCCTGCTCGACTGCGACGAAATGCAGGGTTTCCTGTTCAGCAAACCGGTGCCGGTGGCGCTGTTCGAAGAAAGATTCCTTGCACCGCCTGCCGCCGGGTGAGCGAAGATGCGCATGAATCTTGCCGAGATTCTGATCCCGACGTCGCTCGGCGCAAAGCAGGCTCTGCGCCTGCGCCGCTTCGGCCTCGCCGCGCTCAGCTATGTCCTGGCGGTGGCAATGGTGGTGGCCGGCTGGGCGTTCGGTGCGCTTGCCGCATCGGCCGCACTGCAGGTGACGGCGGTGTATCTCGTGATCAATCTTGCTTTCTATGCGGTCATTCGCTCCGGACTCAACCTTCGCTTCGACGATCCCAGTCTGACTCGATTTCAGATTCTGACCGCGATCACCGTCTTAATGTACCTCGTCTACCACATGGACTTTGGCCGCAACATCGCATTGTTCGGCGGCTTTATCGTGTTCCTGTTCGGCATCTTCCGCCTCAGCGTGCGCGAGTTCACTCTGGTCACGCTGTACACGCTGGCGGCGTATGCGCTGGTCATCAACCTGCTGATGCATTGGCGGCCGCAGGCAATTCACGCAGTCGCCCAGGAATGGATGAGCTGGCTGATGCTCGCGGGATTTCTGCCCTGTTTTACCTTCATCGGCGGACACATCAATGCGCTCAGGCGCAGATTGCGCGAGGGCGAGGCGCGCTTTCGCAGCCTGACCGAGATGTCTTCTGACTACTTCTGGGAAAGCGACGCCGGGCACCGGCTCACGCTTTTGAGCTCGATCGGCGCTGCTAAGGGCGTGCCGACGTTGCAGCAGAGTGCGCTGATCGGCAAGCGCCGCTGGGAAGCGCCGTACCTCGCGCCGGACGAAGCCGGCTGGCGGTCTCACCGGGCGGTGCTCGATGCGCACCAGCCGTTTCGCGCTTTCGAGTTTTCGCGCCTGGGCGCCGATGGCAGCGAGCGGCACATCTCGATCAGCGGGGAGCCGCTGTTCGACGGACCCGGCGCGTTCACGGACTACCGCGGCGTCGGCACCGATATTACCGAGCGCAGACGTACGGAAGAAGCCTTGCGCGACAGCGCGACGCAATTGCGCCTGTTCACCGACAACGTTCCGGCCATGACCGTCTTGCTCGACCAGAACCTGCGCTTTCTGTTCGCCAACAAGCGCTATGCCGATTTTTTCGGATTCGACCAGGCGGATATCGTGGGCAGGCACCTGCGCGAGATCGTCGGGGAAAAGGCCTATGGCGAGGTCGAAGGCCACTTTGCGCAAGTGTTGCAGGGGCGGGAGGTCACCTACCAAAGAACGCGCGAACTCGCAAACGGCGAGTCGCGCTACCTCGAAGTTAAGCTTCTGCCGCATATCGGACGACAGGGGACGGTCCTGGGCTGTTTTGTCGTGACCTCCGACATCACTGCGCACAAACAGGCCGAGCAGGCCTTGCGCGACAGCGCGGAGAAGCTGCGCCTGTTTGCCGATAACGTTCCTGCAGTGACCGTCTCCTGGGACGAAAACCTGCGTTGCCGCTTCGCCAACAAGATGTTTACCGAGTTTTTTTCTATTGCCGCCAAGGACGTCATCGGCAAGCACGCGCGCGAGCTCTTGGGGGAAGAGGTGTACCGGGAGATCGAGCCGCATTTTGCGCAGGCGCTGCAGGGGCGCCCGGTCACCTACCAAAGGACTGACAAGCGCGCAAACGGCGAGCTACGCTACCTCGAGATCAAGCTGCTGCCGCATATCGGGAACCGGGGCAGGGTTCTGGGATTCTACGCGGTGACCACCGATATTACGGATCACAAGAAGGCGGAGGAACGCATCCAGCGTATCGCGCACCACGATAGCCTCACCGGCCTGCCGAACCGGCTGCTGTTCAACGACCGGCTCGGCCAGGCGATCAGTCTCGCCAGGCGCGACTCGCGCCAGTTCGCGCTGCTGTACCTCGACCTGGACAAGTTCAAGCCGGTGAACGACGTTTTTGGGCACACCGTCGGTGACGAACTGCTGCAAGCGGTGGGCGCGAGAATCCGGGGCCAGGTGCGCGACTCGGACACGGTGGCCCGCGTCGGCGGCGATGAATTCACTGTGATTCTGTCCGACGTCGGAAGGCGCGGGGATGCCGAAACTGTCGCGGGAAAAATCATTGCCGCTCTTGCCGCGCCGTTTCAGCTGGGCGAGCCGAAGCGCAGCGTCAGTATCGGAAGCAGCATCGGCATCACACTCTATCCCGCGGACGCCAGGGACCCGGAGGCGCTGATCAAGGCGGCGGATGCCGCCATGTACAGCGCAAAACAGGCGGGAAACGGCTTTCGCTTTTACGCAGCGCCGGCCGGGACGGAGGACCCGGCGTAGTCCGGCGCCGGGTGAAGCGGTCGTTTGCCGGAATTACTTCTTCGAGGCGCCGGCCCCCGTTCCGCCTGCGCCGCCGGCTCCGGCCTGCGCGCCCGTGCCGCCTGCTTTATGGCATTTGACGCAATCCGCCTCGGTCTTGACGCTGAAGGCCGCTTTGCCGTCGTGGCAGGCGCCGCAGAATTTGCCTTCGTTCATGTCTTTCATCGTCATCTTGTCTTTGCCCTTCTTCATTTCGAACAGCTTGGGCTTGGCATGGCATTCCGCGCATTTCAAGCCCTTGTCCGCATGCGTCTTGGCATCGAACGTCACCTTGCCTTTGTCTCCGCCGGCGAATTCGATTTTGCCGGCCGGCATCGCCGCGGCGTTTCCAGCCGACAGCAGCAGTGCCAGAATTGCAGCCGATATTCCTGCGTATTTCATTGCATGACCTCTTTGAGTGATTGACGGCGAAAGAAGCGCGCCCCTTGCTGTGTGACGCGGTGGCAGTCGGATCGGACCTGCTTGCCGTCATCAGACACCTGTCCCGCGCAATGGTCTGTACGACAACACACACAGAACGCGGATACGGCGGGGTCGCAATGCGGTCGCGGCTCAATGTGGTTGCGGCTCAATGTGGTTGCGGCTATTTGCCGCCTGCATTGCGCCGCCTGCTTTGTCTATAATGCCCCGATACAACATCAGGGAAAGCAGCATGAAAACGCGCATCACGCAACTGTTCGGCGTCGAGCACCCCATCATCCAGGGCGGCATGCATTACGTCGGCCTGGCCGAACTGGCGGCGGCCGTGGCCAACGCGGGAGGGCTGGGCATCATCACCGCGCTCACGCTGCCGACGCCGGAGCTGCTCGCCAGGGAGATCGCGCGCTGCCGCGACATGACCGACAAGCCTTTCGGCGTGAACCTGACCTTCCTGCCGGCCTTCGCCAAGCCGCCCTATCCAGAATACATACGCGCGATCATCGAGGGCGGGGTCAAGGCGGTGGAGACGGCGGGCCGCAATCCGGAGGCCTATATGCCGCAGCTGAAGGCGGCCGGCATCAAGGTGATACACAAGTGCACCTCGGTGCGGCATTCGCTCAAGGCGGAGGCGATAGGCTGCGACGCGGTGAGCGTCGACGGCTTCGAGTGCGGCGGGCATCCGGGCGAGGACGACGTGCCCAACTTCATCCTGCTGCCGCGGGCGGCGGAGGAGTTGAAGATCCCCTTCGTCGCTTCCGGCGGCATGGCCGACGGGCGCAGCCTGGTGGCGGCGCTGGCGCTGGGGGCGGAGGGCATCAACATGGGCACGCGCTTCATCGCGACCAGGGAAGCGCCGGTGCATGAAAACGTAAAACGGGCGATCGTCGCCGCCTCCGAACTCGACACCTGTCTGGTCATGCGCGGGCTGCGCAATACCGAGCGCGTGCTCAAGAACTCGGGCGTGGAGCGCCTGCTCGAAATCGAGCGCGAAAAGGGCGATGCGCTGGCGATCACCGACATCTTTGCGCACATCGCCGGGGTGTATCCGAAGGTGATGCAGGACGGCGACATGGAGGCGGGCGCATGGAGCTGCGGCATGGTCGCGGGCCTGATTCACGACGTGCCCACGGTGAAGGAACTGATCGACCGCATCATGCGCGAGGCCGACAACATCATCAGCCAGCGGCTCGCAGGCCTGAACGCGGCTTGAAGGCGGGCGGCACGCCCGCCATTTGAGCGCCGGCGCGGCGCATTACGTGCGCTGCCGTACATACTGTGCGGGTAATCTGGCGGACACTCTGAACATCCGACAAGCGTAGCTGTCGGTGGGGAGCTTCCTGCATTGAAAGCCGCACAGAGAATAATTGCTTCGCTCGTCCGCGCGGCGCTGCTCGTCGCAGCGGTGGTCGTGATCCTGCGCGCGTCCGAGGGCATGGTCGGCGTCGGCTTGCTGGTGCTGCTGTTTGCAATCGTGACCGCATACCTGGTCTATCGCGAAACCTGGTTTGAAAACCATGTCGTAAAAATGGACCGATCCGGGAATCCGGTCCTGCAGCAAGCGCCGGATTTGCGCGAGGCGCGGGATGCGGCGAGCCAGCGGGCGCGGCAGGCCGGCGCGGCGTCGACGGCGGGCGAGCAAGATGTCGCCGAGGACGACGCGGCGCAGCAGGGCCTGCGCGACAGCGCCGCCCTGGTGCAGACGATTCTTAACACCGTCGCGGACGGCATCATCACGCTGCATGCGGGCAGCGGCATCATCGAAACCGTCAACCCGGCGGCGGAGAGGATGTTCGGATACAGCGCGGCGGAACTCATCGGGCAGAATTTCGGCTTGTTGATACCCGAACTCGATCGCGACCGCCGGGATGGATCCCTGGACAATCTGCGCCCGAAGGACGAAGCGCGCGCACTGCGCCCGGGGCGCGAAGTGGAAGGCAGGCGCAAGGACGGCAGCAGCATTCCGATCGAAATGGCGATCAGCGACATGTGGCTGGCGGGCGAACGCCACTTCACCGGCGTCCTGCGCGATTCCACCGCGCGCAAGAAATCCGAAGAAGCTTTGATCAAGGCCGGCGGCCTGCAGAGCGCGATTTTCAACAGCGCGAATTTTTCGAGCATCGCCACCGACGCCAAGGGGGTGATCCAGATTTTCAACGTCGGCGCGGAGCGCATGCTGGGCTACACCGCGCTCGAAGTGATGAACAAGATCACGCCGGCCGACATCTCCGACCCGCAGGAGGTGATTGCGCGTGCCCAAGCCCTGAGCGCCGAACTCGGAACCACGATCGCGCCGGGCTTCGAAGCGCTGGTGTTCAAGGCCTCGCGCGGCATCGAGGACATCTACGAACTGACTTACATCCGCAAGGACGGGAGCCGCTTTCCGGCGGTGGTGTCGGTGACGGCGCTGCGCGATGCGCAGGAGGCCATCATCGGCTACCTGCTGATCGGCACCGACAACACCGCGCGAAAACAGGCCGAAGAGGCGCTGCTCAAGGCGGGAGCCCTGCAGAGCGCTATCTTCAACAGCGCCAATTTCTCCAGCATCGCCACCGACGCCAAGGGCGTCATCCAGATTTTCAACGTCGGCG
>CAYNVY010000274.1:0-4017 GCA_964400745.1 uncultured Enterobacteriaceae bacterium
CACAGTGGTGCCGAGGCGACCGCCTAAGTACCAATGAGCGAATATAGAAAAATCGGCGGCGTCATCCTCAACCTGGAGGGCATCTCGCTTTCCTTCGGCGGGGTGAAGGCGCTGCAGAACATTTCCTTCGACGTGCGCGAGCACGAGGTGCGCGCGATCATCGGGCCCAACGGCGCGGGCAAGAGCTCTTTGCTCAACGTGATCAACGGCGTCTACCATCCGCAGCAGGGCGTCATTACCTTCCACGGCGAGACGCGCCGCGACATGGATACGCACGCAGCCGCGGCCCAGGGAATCGCCCGCACGTTCCAGAACATCGCGCTGTTCAAAGGCATGAGCGTGCTCGACAACCTGATGACCGGGCGCAACCTGAAGATGAAGTGCAACTTCCTGCAGCAGGCGCTGCATTGGGGGCCGGCGCAGCGCGAAGAACTGGAGCACCGCAAGAAAATCGAGGAAGTCATCGATTTTCTGGAGATCGAGCACATCCGCAAGACGCCGGTGGGGCGGCTGCCCTACGGCCTGCAAAAGCGCGTAGAACTCGGCCGCGCGCTCGCGGCGGAGCCGAGCATGCTGCTGCTGGACGAACCGATGGCCGGCATGAACGTCGAGGAAAAGCAGGACATGTGCCGCTTCATTCTCGACGTGAACGACGAGTTCGGCACCACCATCGTGCTGATCGAGCACGACATGGGCGTGGTGATGGACATTTCCGACCGCGTCGTGGTGCTCGACTACGGGCGCAAGATCGCCGACGGCACGCCGGACGAGGTCAAGAACGACAAGGCGGTCATCGACGCCTATCTGGGCGTGGCTCACTGAGGAACTAGCGAAGATGAACTGGCAATTCTTTCTTGAGGTGCTGGTCGGCGGCCTCCTCGCCGGCGTGATGTACTCGCTCGTGGCTCTGGGCTTCGTGCTGATCTACAAAGCCTCCGGCGTGTTCAATTTCGCGCAGGGGGCGATGGTGTTCTTCGCCGCGCTCACCTTCGTTTCCCTGGTCGAAAAGGGACTGAACTTCTGGGTCGCGCTGATCATCACCTTCGGCGCCATGGTAGTGGTCGGCGTCACCACCGAGCGCGTGGTATTGCGACCGCTCGTCAACCAGCCGCCGATCACCCTGTTCATGGCCACCATCGGCCTCACTTTCGTGCTCGAAGGCCTGGCCCAATTGCTGTGGGGCTCGCAGCCGCACGGACTGGAACTCGGCATCGAGGACATGCCGCTGGAGTGGTTGTCGCAGAGCACGGGCATCAACGTCAGCCAGTTCGACCTGTTCGCCGCGCTGGTCGCCGGCATCCTGGTGTCGGGGCTGGCAGTGTTTTTCCAGAAGACCCGCATCGGCCGGGCGCTGCGCGCGGTCGCAGACGACCATCAGGCGGCGCTGGCGGTGGGCATCCCGCTGCAGCAGATCTGGGCCATCGTGTGGACCGTCGCCGGATTCGTTGCGCTGGTTTCCGGCCTCCTGTGGGGCGCGCGCAACGGCGTGCAGTTTTCGCTCACTTTCACCGCGCTCAAAGCGCTGCCGGTGTTGATCCTAGGCGGCTTCGAGTCGGTAACGGGGGCGATCATCGGCGGTCTGATCATCGGCGCCTCGGAAAAGCTGGCGGAGATCTACATCCCGCAGTTTCTGAACGCCCCGCTGACCGAAGCGATGGGTGTCAGCGTCAATCTCGCCGGCCTCGAAATCTGGTTCCCCTACGCGCTCGCGCTGGCTTTCCTGCTGATCCGTCCGGAGGGACTGTTCGGCGAGAAGCACATAGACCGGGTATGACGATGGCAATTTTTCCTGTGCGCTCACAACTGGTCCACCACTGACATGCTCTACCGCGACGCCGGACAATTCAAGGATACCTATGCGGCCGACCAGCAGATCTTTCCGATCCGCCAGGACCGCATCGGCATCACCCTGGTTCTGCTGTTCGCGTTTCTGGTCGTGCCGGCCATAGGCAATCAGTACTGGCTTTCCGCCATCCTCATCCCGTTCCTGATCTCCGCGCTCGCGGCGCTGGGCCTGAATATCCTCACCGGGTATGCCGGACAGCTTTCGCTGGGAACGGCGGCGTTCATGGCGGTGGGGGCGTTCACCGCGTACAACTTCATGCTGCGCGTCCCGGGCATGCCCATACTGGTGAGTTTCGTGCTCGCGGGAATCATGGCGGCGCTGGTGGGCATCGTGTTCGGTTTGCCCAGCCTGCGCATCAAGGGCTTCTATCTCGCGGTGGCGACGCTGGCGGCGCAGTTCTTCGTGGTGTGGGCGCTCACCAAGTTCGGCTGGTTCTCCAACTTCAGCTCCTCCGGCGTCATTTCCGCGCAGACTGTGGTCATCTTCGGCTTTCCTTTCGACACGCCGGTACGAAAATACCTGATGGTGCTGACCATCGTGGTCCTGATGGCGCTCGCGGCCAAGAACATGGTGCGCAGTTCGATCGGCCGCGCCTGGATGGCGGTGCGCGACATGGACGTCGCCGCCGGCGTGATCGGCATACGCCTGATGCACACCAAACTGCTCGCGTTCGCCGTGAGCTCGTTCTACTGCGGCGTGGCCGGCGCGCTGTACGCCTACGGCTACATCGGCACGGTCGAGCCGGAGGCGTTCAATCTCGACCTTTCGTTCCGCGTGCTGTTCATGATCATCATCGGCGGCGTGGGCAGCATCCTCGGATCCTTCTTCGGCGCCGCCTTCATCACCTTTCTGCCGATTTTCCTCAACACCTTTGCCGAGCCGTTCGCACACGCGCTCGGACTGCAGCTTCCGGCGGGCATGGTATCCAACCTGGAGCTCATCATTTTCGGCGCGTTGATCATTTTCTTCCTGATCGTGGAGCCGCTGGGCCTCGCCAGAATGTGGCAGATCGCAAAAGAGAAGATGCGCCTTTGGCCGTTCCCGCATTAGGGCGCGGGTATGCGAAAAGCTCTACTGGCGTATATTGAGAAACGAAAGCAGGCGGAGAAATCCAAGAAGTTGGCCTTAGTCGACCTGAGCGTATTGCATGTGAGCGCAGGCAGTTTTTAACTTGAGGAGGTATCTACCATGATGGAGAGAATGCTGACAAAAGCGGCGCGACCCCTGGGCGTGGCGGCCGCGGCTGTGGTGCTTACGCTGGCAGCCGGAACGGCCCAGGCGCAGGCGAAAGAGCAGTTCGTGCCGGTCAACCTGTACTGGGTCGGCCCCTATGCGCCGGGCGGCTCGGGCGTGGGCGCCGGCTGGATAGACTACATGTCACTCATCAACGAGCGCGACGGCGGCATCAACGGCGTCAAACTCGCCTGGGAAAAGTGCGAGACCGAGTACAACAACGCCCGCGGCGTCGAATGCTACGAGCGCAGCAAGAACAAGGGCTCCGGCGCGGCGATGGTGCACGCACTGTCCACGGGTATCACCTATTCACTGATCGAAAAGGGCACCGCGGACAAGATTCCCATCGTCTCCATCGGCTACGGGCGCACCGACGCCGCCGACGGCCGCGTGTTCCCCTACGTGTTCCCGCTGGTCACCACTTACTGGAGTCAGAACACCGCCAAGATCAAGTTCATCGGCATGAAGGAAGGCGGGATGGACAAGCTCAAGGGCAAGAAGATCGTGAACATCTATCACGACTCGGCCTACGGCAAGGAAACCATCCCCGTGCTCGACGCACAGGCGAAAAAGTACGGCTTCGCCGTCACCCATATCGCCGTGCCGCACCCGGGCAACGAACAGCAGGCGCAATGGCTGCAAGTGCGCCAGATCAAACCCGACTGGGTGATCCTGCGCGGCTGGGGCGTGATGAACCCGGTGGCAATCAAGGCCGCGGCCAAGATCGGCTTCCCGCGTGACAAGATCGTCGGCGTGTGGTGGGCGGGCGCGGAGGAAGACACGATCCCCGCAGGCGATGCGGCCAAGGGCTACATTGCCGCCGGATTCAACGTGGCCGGGACCGGTTATCCGGTGGTGCAGGAGATCCAGAAGCGCTTCTACGCCAAGGGCAAGGGCGAGATGGACGACAAGTCGCGCGTCGGCTCGATCTACTACAA
>CAYNVY010000274.1:4117-5388 GCA_964400745.1 uncultured Enterobacteriaceae bacterium
CCAAGGGCAAGGGCGAGATGGACGACAAGTCGCGCGTCGGCTCGATCTACTACAACCGCGGAGTGGTGCACGGCATCATCACGGTGGAAGCGATCCGCAAAGCGCAGGAAAAGTACGGCAAGAAGCCGCTCAACGGCGAGCAGGTGCGCTGGGGGCTGGAAAACCTGAACATCAACGATGCCAGACTAAAGGAACTGGGGGCGACCGGCTTCATGCAAGCGCTGAAAGTTTCCTGCGCCGATCACGAAGGCGGCGGCGCGGTGAAATTCATGCAGTGGGACGGCAAGGCCTGGAAAGTGATCACCGACTGGATCGCCTCCGACCAGTCGATCGTGCGGCCGATGATCGAGGAATCTGCCGGCAAGTATGCCAAGGAAAAAGGCATCACCCTGCGCGACTGCTCCAAGGAGAGCTGAGTCTTGCCGCGGCGCAGCGCGCATTGGTCCTGGCCGATGCGCCTTGCCGCAAGGCGAGAGCCTTGACCAAGCCGCCTCGTAGAGGCGGCTTGTGCGCAGGCCCGATCCCGAACCCGAAACCGCGCACTGAATTCCTATGAGCCAAACCGCCGCCGTCCCGCAAGCCCGAACCGAGGTAAAGGCCTACCTGTCGGTCAACAACGTCGAAGTCATTTACGACCACGTCATCCTGGTGCTCAAAGGCGTGTCGCTGGAGGTGCCGCAGGGAAAGATCGTGGCGCTCCTGGGCGCAAACGGCGCCGGCAAGACCACCACGCTCAAGGCCATCTCCAACCTGTTGCGCGCCGAGCGCGGCGACGTGACCAAGGGCAGCATCGAGTTCGACGGCCAGCGCGTCGACCGGCTCACGCCGGCCGAACTGGTGCGCCGCGGCGTGTGCCAGGTGATGGAGGGGCGCCACTGCTTCCAGCACCTCACCGTCGAGGAGAACCTGCTCACCGGCGCGTTCAGCCGCAAAGTGGGCCGCGCCGAACTCAAAGCCGACCTGGAAAAGGTCTACGACTATTTCCCGCGGTTGAAGCAGCGCCGCGGCAGCCAGTCCGGGTATACCTCGGGCGGCGAGCAGCAGATGACGGCCGTCGGCCGCGCGCTGATGGCGCAGCCCAAGATGATTCTGCTCGACGAGCCGTCGATGGGTCTCGCGCCGCAGATCGTCGAGGAAATCTTCGAGATCGTGAAGAGTCTGAATCAGAAGGAAGGCGTAAGTTTCCTGCTGGCCGAGCAAAATACCATGGTGGCGCTGCGCTACGCCGACTATGGCTACATTCTCGAAAACGGCCGCGTGGTGATGGACGG
>CAYNVY010000275.1:0-5369 GCA_964400745.1 uncultured Enterobacteriaceae bacterium
CGCCGATGATCGAATTGTCGGCCGCCGCCTTGGTCGCCATCTGCACCGCGATGTTCGGCTTGCATTCGTCGTCCAGGCTGATCAGTTCGTAGGTGTACTTGGCCTTGGCATCCTCGTTGCGCAGGCGTACCGCCAGATCGGCCGAATTGCGCCCGCCTATGCCGTTGGCGGAAACACCGCCGGTAAGCGGGCCGATGAAAGTGATCTTGACCGTCTGCTTGGCGCCGACCGTGCCCGCCGTGACCGCCAAGGCCAGGCCGAACAGAGAAGCAATTGCGCTGCGTTTTAGATTCATGGTGTGTTGCTCCCGGAGAACAGATTGAAGAATTCGGCGACCATTATAAGCCATGAGGCGTTTCCGGCGTCACCGAAATGGCATGCAGGCCGGCCCGGTGCGACAAGACACACCCTCCTCGATAAGACTGCCGGACGTCCGCACATATCCAGCCGCAGCATGGCTATAATTCCGCATGAGCGAGAAAGCACCTGTTCCAACGGAGATCCTGCATAGTACCTGCCCGCACGACTGCCCCAGCACCTGTGCTCTGGAAATTGAGCGCGTCGATGCCGGGCACATAGGCAGGGTACGCGGGGCGAAGGCCAATTCCTATACCGCCGGCGTGATCTGCGAAAAGGTGTCGCGCTACTCCGAGCGCACCCACCACCCTGGGCGGCTGAAGCAGCCGCTGCGGCGTAAAGGACCGAAAGGCAGCGGCGAATTCGAGCCGATCGCCTGGGATGCGGCGCTGGACGAGGTGGCCGAGGCACTGGCCCTTGCAGCGCAGCGCCATGGCAGCGAAGCCGTATGGCCTCTCTTTTACGCAGGAACCATGGGCCTGGTGCAGCGCGACGGCATAGAGCGCCTGCGCCACGTGATGCGCTGGTCGCGACAGCACTCGACCATCTGCAATGCTCTGGCCGATGCGGGCTGGCGTGCGGGCGTAGGCGCCAAGTTGGGCCCGGACCCGCGCGAAATGGGCGAAGCAGACCTCATCATCGTGTGGGGCACGAACCCGGCTTCGACCCAGGTCAACGTCATGACGCACATCGCTCGCGCGCGGCGCGAGCGCGGCGCCAAGCTGGTGGTGGTCGACCCCTACCGGACCGGCACCGCTAAAGTGGCCGACCAGCACATCTGCCTGCGCCCCGGAACGGACGGCGCGCTTGCCTGCGCCATGATGCACGTATTGTTCCGCGACGGGCACGCCGACCGCGACTACATGCGCAGTCACGCCGATGCGCCGGAGGAGCTGGAGGCGCATCTGAATACGCGCACGCCGCAATGGGCCGCGGCAATAACCGGCCTTCAAGTCGCCGAAATCGAAGCCCTCGCAAGGCAATACGCAGTGACCGAGCGCGCTTTTATCCGACTTGGTTTCGGCCTGTCGCGCAGCCGCAACGGCGCAAGCAACATGCACGCCGTGTCCTGCCTTGCGACGGTTGCTGGTAAATGGAAAGCCATAGGCGGCGGCACCTTCTACAACAATGCAGACATATACACGATAGACCGCAACCTGATCAAAGGCCTGGACCGCTGCGATGCGACCCTGCGCATCCTCGACCAGTCGCGCGTCGGCGCCATCCTCACCGGAGATCGCACAGACCTTGGCGATGGGCCGCCCGTGACGGCCATGCTCATACAGAACACCAATCCGGTGGTGGTATCGCCGGAAGTTCTGAAGGTGCAGCAGGGCCTCAGGCGCCCGGATCTCTTCGTGTGCGTCCACGAGCAGTTCCTGACCGACACGGCGAAACTCGCCGACATCGTGCTTCCGGCGACGACCTTTGTCGAGCACGACGATCTTTATCAGGCAAGCGGGCATGCGCACCTGCAGCTGGGCCCGAAGATCATCGAACCCTATGCCGAGGCGCGCTCCAACCACGAGGTAATCTGCGCTCTGGCCAAGCGCCTGCACGCCGAGCACCCCGGATTCGGCATGAGTGCGCGCGAGATCATCGACCACACGCTCAGGCTTTCTGGCTATCCAGGCTTCGACGAGCTGAACGAAACCCATTGGATCGATCTGCAACCGGATTTCGAGACCGCTCACTTCATCCGCGGATTTCCCCAGCCCGACGCGCGCTTTCATTTCAAGCCCGACTGGTCGAAGCTGGGCCCAGGCTTTGCCGATATGCCCGCCCTTCCAGACCACTTTGCGGTCATTGACGAAGCCAATCCCGACCACCCGTTCCGCATGGTCGCGGCGCCAGCGCGTTCCTTTCTCAACACGACATTTACCGAAACACCCGGCTCGCGCAGGCGCGAACAACGCCCGGGCGCCTTGATTCATCCCGAGGACTGCGCCAGGCTGGGCATCGAGAACGGCGACCGCATCGCCGTCGGCAACCGCCGTGGCGAAGTGCGGCTGCACGCCAAGGTTTTCGATGGTCTTCAGCCCGGCGTGATCGTGGTCGAGAGCATCTGGCCCAATTCGGATTTCGAAGGCGGTGTCGGCGTCAATGCGCTCATCAGCGCAGAGTCCGGCAGACCCAACGGTGGCGCCGTGTTCCACGATACTGCGGTGTGGTTGCGCAAAGTTTAGCGCACGGGAATCCGAGGAACCTAAGCAGTGGCAAACACGACGTGGTGTTAAGCTGACGTTTGCCCTCCGGCCCGAATTTGATACCTTCTGTAACTTCATCTCTCGCCCTGACAGCCATGACCAAGCCTGAACCTAAACGCAAAGCCGTCAAGACCGCGCGGCCGACTCGCCCGACCGTGATCCCTAGCGGCCGCAAGAATGCCCGGCCCGCCGCAACAGGTGACACCGCCCCCTCGGCCGAACCGAAACGGCTGAAACGCTTTGTCGTCGCCGAATCGGTCGACGCCGCGCGCGAGTCCAAGGTAACTGCGCTGCAACACATTATCGCCAACGGACAATCCGACCCTGCCAATCTGGAGAAATCGCTGCAGGCCATTCTCGCCGGCGCATCTCCGGACGACGCCGCCGTGCTGCGGCGAGCCTTGGAAAGATCGCCGCTTCCCCCGACTGCTTTCGCTCCAGCGCGCGCCGATGACGCCCTCGCGGACAACTGGCGCGAAGGCGGCTATCCGTACAAGCATCTGATGTCGCGCAGAAATTACGAACGGCAGAAGTACCAGCTGCAGGTCGAATTGCTGAAACTGCAGGCATGGGTAAAAACTACCGGTCAGAAAGTCGTGATCCTGTTCGAAGGACGCGACGCGGCGGGCAAAGGCGGCACGATCAAGCGCTTCATGGAGCACTTGAACCCTCGCGGCGCGCGCGTGGTGGCGCTGGAAAAGCCGAGCGAAGTCGAGCGTGGCCAATGGTATTTTCAGCGCTACGTCCAGCACCTGCCGACTGCGGGCGAAATCATCTTGTTCGACCGATCCTGGTACAACCGCGCCGGCGTGGAGCGGGTAATGGGGTTTTGCACGCCGGACGACTACGCGGAGTTCATGCGCCAGGCGCCGGAATTCGAGCGCAATCTGGTCCGCAGCGGGGTGCACCTGATCAAGTTCTGGTTCTCGGTGACGCGCAAGGAGCAGCGGCGGCGCTTTACCGAGCGCGAAGCGCATCCGCTCAAGCAATGGAAACTGTCGCCGATCGACCTGGCGTCGATGGACAAATGGGATGACTATACCAAGGCGAAGGAGGCGATTTTCTTTTACACCGACACTGCCGACGCGCCATGGACGCTAATCAAGTCGGACTGCAAAAAGCGCGCGCGACTGAACGCCATCCGCTATGTGCTGCACAAACTGCCGTACACCAACAAGAACATCGACCCGATCGGACCGCTGGACCCGCTGCTCGTGGGCCGGGCCCACGTGGTGTACGAGAAAGGCGAAAAGCAGCTGAGCGAGCCGATACTCTAGTCGCGGCCGGCGGCAGGTCGCGCCTGCCGCCGGCCCCTATTTCTCGACCCTATTTTTTGCCCCTATTTCTTTAGCAACGGGCAAGTGCTCTTCGACAAGGGCTGGAACGCCTCGGCGGCCGGAATGGTGGTGCGCAGCTTGTAGTAGTCCCAGGGCGATTTGGAGTCTTCGGGCTTCTTCACCTCGAACAGGTACATGTCGTGCACCATGCGCCCGTCCTCGCGGATGCGGCCGTTCTTGGCGAAGAAATCGTTGATCGGCAATTCGCGCATCTTCTTCATCACCGCGCCGGTCTCGTCGGTGCCCGCCGCCTTCACCGCCTTCAGGTAATGCAGGGTGGAGGAGTACACGCCGGCCTGGCTCATGTTCGGCATCTTCTTCATGCGTTCGAAAAAGCGCCTGGACCACTTGCGCGACTCGTCGTTCAGATCCCAGTAGAACGCCTCGGTGAGCAGCAGGCCCTGGGTCACCTTCAAGCCCAGGCTGTGGATGTCGTTGATGTAGACCAGCAAGCCGGCGAGTTTCTGCTTGCCGCTCTTGCTTACTCCGAATTCCGCCGAAGTCTTGATGGCGCTGATGAAGTCGCCGCCTGCGTTGGCGAGACCGATGATCTTCGCCCCCGACCCCTGTGCCTGCAGCACGAACGAAGACATGTCCGACGCGTTGATCGGATGGCGCGCGCTGCCCAGCACCTTGCCGCCGTCGGCTTTGACCACGTCGGAAGTGTCTTTCTCCAGCGAATGGCCGAAAGCGTAGTCGGCGGTGAGAAAGAACCAGGTGTCGCCGCCCTGCTTCACCACGGCCTTGCCCGTACCGTTGGCCAGGGCAAACGTGTCGTAGGTGTAGTGCACCGTCGTCGCCGAGCAACTCTCGTTGGTGAGGCGCGTCGAACCCGGGCCGTTGAATACGGCGATCTTGTTCTTCTGCTTGGCGACTTCGACCACCGCCAGCGCCGTTGCCGAGGCCGCCACGTCCAGTATCGCGTCCACCTTGTCCTTGTCGAACCATTCGCGCGCCTTGTTGGCGGCGATATCGGCTTTGTTCTGATGGTCGGCGTAGACGACCTCGATCGGCTTGCCGAGCACCTTGCCGCCGAAATCCTCGATCGCCATGCGCGCCGCGGCCACGCTGCCCTCTCCGGTGATGTCGGCATACAGGCTGGACATGTCCAGGATCAGGCCGACTTTCACTATGCCGTCCGATACCTTGTCGCCTTGCTGGGAAGCCGCGTTCAAGGGCATGGCGCCGAACAGGGCGGAAACGGCCACTGCAATTGTCTTGCGCAACATGTTTCATCCTCCTTTGACAATGGGTGTAAGGTTAACCGATCTGGAACCATATCCTACTACACGACGGAGCACATCATGACCGCGGCAGCCGACATCAACATGGCCCTGTATTGCGACTTCGAGAACGTCGCCCTGGGGGTGCGCGAGTCCAAATACGACAAATTCGACATCAACAAGGTGCTGGAGCGCTTGCTGCTCAAGGGTAACATCGTCGTCAAGAAGGCCTACTGCGACTGGGA
>CAYNVY010000276.1:0-5345 GCA_964400745.1 uncultured Enterobacteriaceae bacterium
GAGGCCGGCCCGCGGGCAGCGTCACCGCCGCCTGCTTTCTCTCGCGCTACGCCAAGAAATTCGACTGGGCGCATCTGGACATCGCCGGCACCGCCTGGAAGTCGGGCAAGGAAAAGGGGTCTACCGGGCGGCCGGTCGCCCTGCTTGCAGGGTTCCTGATGAAGCGGGCGGGAAAGGCGTGAACGGCAAGGACGAAGGGCGCAGCCGGCCGCCAACTACCCGTTTCGCAGCCGATGTCGCCCGCCGATGACCCGCATCGACTTCTACTTCGAGGCCGAGGATAAGCTGCAGGTCGCCTGCCGCCTGTCGGCCAAGGCGGCGCAGCAAAAGCTGCGGGTGCTGATCTACACCGCCGGAGAAACCGATGCGCAGCGCATCGACAAGCTGCTCTGGACCTGGCAGGCGACCGCGTTCTTGCCGCACTGCAGGTCGGGGAGCGCGCTCGCCGCTCAAACCCCGGTGCTCATCACCCACGACCCCGAGGACACGCCGCACGACGAAGTCCTGCTGAACCTGCACCCGGAATGGCCGCCCGCGTTCAGCCGCTTCCAGCGCCTGGTCGAAATCGTCGGCCGGGAAGTCGAGGACCGGGAGGCGGCGCGCGCGCGCTTTCGCTTTTACCGGGACCGGGGCTATGAAATCGTGAATCACGACCTTTCTAAAGCCAATGGCTGAGCCCGAAGACCTGCTCGGCAAGGCCGACGCACTGATGGCGCGCCACCGGCCGGGGCGCGCCGTCGCGGCGTCCTACCCCGAGATTCCGGTGCTTGAAGAAGTGGTGGACCTCCTGCCCGGCGATGACGACATTCCTTTGCTGATCGAAATCGTCGAGCCCGCGCGGGCGGTGCCGATGCCGCCGGAGCAGGCGCTGCTGCACGAGGAGCAAGTGGCGGCGCTGGCGCAGAGCCGTCGCGCGTCCCTGCTCGCCGCCCTGCAACCCGAGATCGATCGCCTGATCGAAGAACAACTGAAGGAAAGCCTGGAGCCGATGATCGTAAGACTGTTCGAAGACCTGCGCGGGGAACTGCAGTCGATCGCGCATGCGACACTGCGCGATGCGATCCACGCCGCAGTGGAACGGGAAATCGAGCGGCACGAGCACCGCGATTAGATTTCGACCGCTTCAGCGGCGGTCGCGCCCCACTCCGGCCGCACAACCTGCAACGGGCCGTGAGCCCGGTTCCGTCAATACGCAGGTCTTCCTTTCCGCGCACTGAAGGCGGCGAACAAGATTACAGCGTGACCCTCGTGCCGAGTTCGATGACGCGATCGGGCAGCAGCTTGAAGTACTCCGCTGTTGCAGGGCTGTTTCGCTGCATCCAGCGGAACAGCTCGCGGCGCCAGGTAAGCAAGCCCGGCTTGGCCGCACACGCGAGGGTTGCCTTGCCGAGAAAGAACGTAGTTTCTAGCGCCTCGAATTTCAAACCGTGGCGCTCCAACAGCTTCAACCCTTTCGGCACGTCGGGGCTTTCCATGAAGCCATAGTGCAGCGTCGCCTGGTACACATGGTCGCGCTCGATCACGTGCACTTCGGTGCGTTCGTAGTCGGAGACGCGCGGCACATCCTCGTTGCCGATGGTAAGGAATACGATGCGCTGGTGCAGGACTTTGTTGTGCTTGAGATTGTGCATCAGTGCCGTCGGCACCGAACTCGGGTCGGGCGAGAGATAGACGGCGGTTCCGGATACGCGCGGAATATCGGCGCTGCACAGCGCGGGGAATGCGTCCAGCGGCACGCGCTTGCTTCTTTCGTGCGCGGCGAGGAGGGTCTCGGCACGCTTCCAGGTCGTGAGCATGACAAACAGCACCAGCCCGCACGCAAGCGGAAACCAGCCGCCATCGGCGATCTTGGTGGCGTTCGCGGCGAAAAACACGAGTTCCATCATTCCTACGAGCGCTAGAACGACAATGAACAGCGGGTTCAAGCGCTTCGGCAGAGATACCACGACCACCGCGACCAGGGCCGTTGTCAGCACCATGGTTCCCGATACCGCAATGCCATAAGCAGCCGCGATTGCGCTCGAACTCCTGAACCCGAGCACGAGCAGAACGACCAGCAGCAGCATGGTCCAACTCAATTGAGGGATATAGATCTGGCCGCGCTCTGTTTCGGACGTGTGCCTGGTCTGAATGCGCGGAAGGTAGCCAAGGCGCGTGGCCTGTTGCGTCACCGAGAACGCGCCGGAAATCGTCGCCTGCGACGCGATTACCGTCGCGATGGTGGCAAGCAGCACCAGCGGCAGCAGCAGCGCCTCGGGCGCGAGCAAATAGAAGGGATTCTTAATCGCCGCCGGATCGCGCATCACGAGCGCTCCCTGGCCGAAGTAGTTGATCATGAGCGCCGGAAACACCAGGCCGAACCAAGCCAGGCGGATAGGCTTGGCGCCGAAATGGCCCATGTCGGCGTACAGCGCCTCCGCGCCGGTAAGCGCGAGGAACACGGCGCCAAGTACGAGGAAGGTGAGGCCCGGCGCTTGCCAGGCGAAGACTAACGCGTGTCTGGGGTCGAGTGCGGCGAGCACGCCTGGAGTCTGTGCGATGGAGACCGTGCCCAGCGCGGCGAGTGCGGCGAACCAGATCACCATAATCGGGCCGAAAAGCTTGCCCAGTGCGCCAGTGCCGCGGCTCTGGATGCCGAATAATCCGACGAGCACCGCGATGGTGACGGGTACGACCCAACGCTCGAAAGCGGGTGTGGCCACCGACAGGCCTTCGACGGCGGAGAGCACTGAGATCGCGGGCGTGATGATCGCGTCCCCGTAGAACAGCGACGCGCCGAAGATGCCGATTATCGCCACGCTCCAGGCCAATTGCGGATTCCCGCGCGTCAGGCGCGAGGCCAGCGCCAGCAGCGCCAGAATGCCGCCTTCGCCGCCGTTGTCGAAGCGCAGGACGATGCTGACGTATTTCAGAGACACGATCAGCGCGATCGACCAGAACATCATCGACAGCACCGCGAGCACGTTTGCTTCGGAAAACGGCAGCCCGTGCGGGCCGTTGAGCGCTTCCTTGAACGCGTACAGCGGACTGGTGCCGATGTCGCCGTAGACGACGCCCAGCGCCGCCAAAGTCAGTATCGTGAGAGAGGATTTACCGCTGGTTCCGCCGCCGGTATGGGTGCTGGTAGTCATGGGTAACCTCGAAAAGGTTACGGGGGGGATTGGACTCTACGCCTATTCATGTTGCATTGCAACATAGCGGGGTCACATGGCTGGCTCGCATGGGTTTCACCGCAGTTTCTCTCATGCACAAGCTTCAGGAAGACTTGGATTTCCGCCGGACATTCTGCGCCAGCCGCGCAGACACGGCTCGCGGATCTTCTGCCGCTCCAGCCCCGCCGACCTAGTTTGCGCTGGCGTGCCGGCTCACGGACTCGGCGCGAGCGAGACGCTCCTGCAAGGCGCTCACCTGCATATTGCCCTGGCCGCGCTGGCCGTTGGAGAAGATCATCGTCGGCGTGGCGCGTATGCCGATCGGCTGGATCAAGGCCATCAGCGAATCGACCGGATTGTCGCAGGCCGGCGCCGCCTCCGGCACTTTCTTGTTCAGGGTCAGGTCGGTCCAGGCCTTGGCACGGTCAGGCGAGCACCAGACGCTCTTCGATTGATTCATCTTGTCCGGCCGGATCACCGGCAGCATGAACACATACAGGGTTACGTCGTCGATCTGCTGCAGCGTCTGCTCGAACGCCTGGCAGGCGGCGCAGTATGGATCGCTGAATACGGCCATTTCGCGCTTGCCGTTGCCGCGCACGATCTTTATGGCGCGGTCGAAGGGCAGCCCTTTCCAAAGCGCGATATCGACCGGCTGGTCGGCCCCGCTGGCCGCGGCGCGCGCCACGATGCGGCGGGTGTAATCCTGCGCCAGTGGCGAGCCGGCCTTCGCCACCATGGTCGTGATCTTGTCCCGCTCCTTGACCGGAAAGATCTCTGCAACGAAAGCGCCTTTCACGCCCTTGTGCGCGAAGCGCATTTCGACCACGTCACCGACCCCGATATTCTGGTTGCTCTCAGGAACCATCGCGCGCGCCAGTGTCGCACCGTCCGCGAGCGGGTCCGGAAACGCGATGTCCACGTAGCGCTCGCCGCCGCGCTGATGCGGCAGCACCTTGTCCAGTTCGAGCAGCACGCCCTCCGCCACGCGCACATAGACGCGTTCGACCCGGCCCTGCGCGGCTTTTCCGGCCATGCTCGCCTGCGACGCGGATGCGTCCGGTGCCGGCGCCTGCTGCGCTTGCGGCGCCTGAACGGCGGACGGCCTGCCGGACGCAGAAGCAGGCAGATTTGCGACCATTTTGCTCAGGTCGTCAGCCGAGGCCGCCGCCGGCAACTGCGACGCAAGCGGTCCAGTGGTAATGTCATCGGGCGCGCCACGAAAGAACGCGTAGGTAGCCGTGACCGCGACGCCGACGGTCAGCACCCCGACCGCAATTCCAACTCGCTTGGTAAGCATGAACTGAACCTCATTATTTCGGGACTATGCAAGGGTTCGAATCGACCCGGCAAAGCCCCAATCGCACATGGCGGATAGAACGCTGGCCCCAGGAATCCGGCAAGGGCGGCAAGCGCTAAACGGCCGAAAAAGCACTATGCGCACGTATGTTACCCAACCGACCCTAAGCCAAACAAGGAATTACTTCACATAACTTCGGCCCGGTGGCGCCGCGGCCTGGACGCGGCTGGCGCGACCTGTTTTAATGCCATGAAATCAATTGACATGAAGGAGTTTGCTCGATGGCGATCATCGATTCCCAGGTCCACGCCTACGAGGCGAACACGCCGAAGCGGCCCTGGCACAATGTGCCGAATTGGCCGGATCACGTCACGGGTGACGAGATGGCGGCAGCGATGGACAACGTCGGCGTCGACGGCGCGATTTTCATCTCCGCTTTTTCCATGTACCGCTACGACGCCAGTTATGCGGTGGAGGTGCAGCGGGCCCACCCCGGACGCTTCGCCATCGTCAAGCCGGTCGATCCGGACAATCCGGCCGTGGCCGAGGTTATCGCCGACTGGAAGAGCACGCCGGGCGCGGTCGGCATCCGCATCATGCTGACGAAGGAGGCGGGGCGCGACACTAGCGACCCGGGGCTGGACCGTATCCTGCGCGAAGCCGTTCGGCACGACTTTCCGGTCAACCTGCTGTGCTGGGGCAACCTGGACGCCGGCACTGCGTTGATCGACCGCCACCCCGACGCGCGATTCATCATCGATCATCTGGGCATCATGCAGCCCGGCACGCCGCCCGCGCCGCCGCAGCCCTGGGCCGACCTGCCGAAGCTGCTGGACCTCGCCAAACGCTCCAATGTCGTGGTCAAGGTCAGCGGCGCTTGCACGCTGTCGAAG
>CAYNVY010000277.1:0-5307 GCA_964400745.1 uncultured Enterobacteriaceae bacterium
AGATCCACATCATGCTGGAGGAAACCGGCCTGCCCTACCGCGTGCATCCGGTCGACATAGGCGCGGGCGACCAGTTCAAGCCCGAATTCCTCAAGATCAGCCCCAACAACAAGATGCCGGCGATGATCGACTCCGACGGCCCGGACGGGAAACCGATGTCGATGTTCGAATCGGGCGCGATGCTGCTCTATCTGGCCTCGAAAACCGGAAAATTCCTGCCCGAGGACCTGCGCGAGCGCTGGTCCACCCTGCAGTGGCTGATGTTCCAGATGGGCGGCGTGGGCCCGATGCTGGGCCAGGCGCACCACTTCCTCGGCTATGCGCCGGAGAAGATTCCCTACGCCATGCAGCGCTACTCGAAGGAAGCGAACCGGCTCTACGGCGTGATCGACCGGCGCCTCACCGAGAGCAGGTTCATCGCCTGCGACAGCTACACCATCGCCGACATGGCGATCATGCCCTGGCTGCGCTACCCGGAAAGACAGGGCGTGAACATGGACGACTATCGGCACGTGCGCAAATGGTTCGACGGCATCGCCGCGCGACCGGCGGTGCAGCGCGGACTCAAAGTGCTGGCCGACCTGCGCAAGCCGGTGATGGACGACAAGGCGAAGGAAATGCTGTTCGGCGCAACGCAGTATCAGAAGCGGTAGGGGGCAGCATGGGCTTGAAGGGTAAAGTGGCGTGGATCACCGGCGGCGGCAGCGGCATAGGCCTCGCGGGGGCGCTGGAACTGGCGCGTGCCGGCGCGCACGTGGTGATTTCCGGCCGTACCGCCACGACCAACGCTTCGGCCCTGAAACAACTGCAGGCGATCGGCAGCGCCGAAGCGCTGCAGCTCGAAGTATCGGACAACAAAGCGGTGGTGCAGGCGGTGGCGGACATCCTCCAGCGGCACCAGCGCATCGACATCCTGATCAACAGCGCCGGCACCAACCTTTCAAGAAATCGCGACCTCGCCCATGTGCCGGCCGAAGGCTGGGATGAAGTCGTGGCGATCAACCTCAACGGCTTGTTCTACTGCTGCCAGGCGGCGCTGCCGGCGATGCGCAAACAGAAGGACGGCCTGGTGATCAACGTGTCCTCCTGGGCCGGGCGCTACCCGAGCACGCTAACCGGCGCCGCCTACAACGCGACCAAGCGCGCCGTGATCGCGCTGACCGAAACGATCAACGCCGAAGAATGCGTGCACGGCATACGCGCGACCTCGGTGTTGCCCGGCGAAGTGGCGACGCCCATCATGGAGAAGCGCCCGGTGCCGCCGCCGCAGGCGGAGCGCGAGCGCATGCTGCAGCCTGAGGAAATGGGCCGGACCCTGCTCTATCTTTGCCAGCTTCCGCCCCGCGCCTGCGTGAACGAGCTCATCATCACCCCGACCTGGAACCGCTTCTACGTCGGCGGGCTGGAGAAGTCCAAGGCGTGAACCGAACACCGGCACACACGAAGATGCAGTCGCTATTCGCGGTGTAAGCCGCTGTACTGACAGCGCGCCTGCCCTCTTCAGTGGAAACCCGGCCGGTCTCGCCGAGTCTGCTGCGTTTCTATTCCGGCGCGGACGGCCGGAGTCGGCCTACAAGATGCGACAAAAGGCCGGATTGACTTCGCTTTGCGCTGTCAGCGATACTGCCGCAAGTTCCCTTGGATATTCTGTCCCAGTTCCGGCCGCTCCCAAGCAATTGGACCCTGCGCGCAAACGATCCCGGGCACTCTTTCAACCATATGGCAGAGCCAATATGAGCAATCTCGGCAACAATATCAGCGCCTCGGTCAAAGCGCCCGATTTCGTCAGCCATCGCGGCGTGAAAGAATGGGTTGCGCAAATGGCGCAGCTCGCCAAGCCGGAGCGCATCGTCTGGTGCGACGGTTCGCAGGAAGAATACGACCGGCTATGCGCCGAAATGGTCGACGCCGGGATGATGAAGCGGCTCAATCCCGCGCTGCGCCCCAATTCCTACCTGGCCCTGTCCGACCCTAGCGACGTGGCACGCGTCGAGGAGCGGACTTTCATCTGCAGCGAAGCACAGGAAGACGCGGGCCCCACCAACAACTGGATTGCGCCGGCGCAGATGCGCGGCACGCTCGGCCGCCTGTTCGACGGCTGCATGCGCGGCCGCACCATGTACGTGGTGCCGTTTTCGATGGGCCCCCTGGGTTCGCCGATCGCACACATCGGCGTCGAACTCTCGGACTCGCCCTACGTGGCGGTGAGCATGAAGATCATGACCCGCATGGGCCGGGCGGTGTACGACGTGCTCGGCGAAGACGGCGTCTTCGTTCCCTGCATGCATTCGGTCGGCATGCCGCTTGCAACCGGCGAGAATTCCGTGCGCTGGCCCTGCAACCCGGAGAAATGGATCGTGCACTTTCCCGAGACGCGCGAAATCTGGTCCTACGGTTCGGGCTACGGCGGCAATGCTTTGCTGGGCAAGAAATGCCTGGCGCTGCGCATCGCCTCGGTCATGGCGCGCGACCAGGGTTGGCTGGCCGAGCACATGCTGATCCTGGGCATCACCAATCCGGGCGGGCAGAAGGTGTATGTCGGGGCCGCGTTCCCGAGCGCATGCGGCAAGACCAATCTTGCCATGCTGGTGGCGCCCAAGGGCTTCGAGGGCTGGAAGGTCGAAACCGTGGGCGAGGATATCGCCTGGATCAAGCCTCATACGGACGGCAGGTTCTACGCCATCAACCCCGAGGCAGGCTACTTCGGCGTCGCGCCCGGCACCAACGTGCACAGCAACCCCAATTGCATGAGGTCGATCGAGCGCGACACCATATTCACCAATGTCGGCGAGACGCCCGAGGGCGATGTATGGTGGGAAGGCATGACCGAAACGCCTCCGGCCAGGCTCACCGACTGGACCGGCAAGGAATGGACGCCGGGCTGCGGACGCAACGCCGCGCACCCGAATTCGCGCTTCACGGTACCGGCAACGCGCTGCCCCTCGCTCGATCCGGCCTGGGACGACCCGAACGGTGTGCCGAT
The DNA here is from genome assembly GCA_964400745.1 of uncultured Enterobacteriaceae bacterium. Lineage (GTDB taxonomy): Bacteria > Pseudomonadota > Gammaproteobacteria > Burkholderiales > SG8-39 > 2-12-FULL-64-23. Next base: position 2,984 of record CAYNVY010000277.1, read on the forward strand.
CTCGGCCTTGCTCTTCGGCGGGAGGCGCTCCGACACCGCACCGCTGGTAGTGGGCGCATTCAACTGGGAGGACGGGGTGTACAAGGCCGCGACCATGGGCTCGGAAACGACGGCCGCCATCGTCGGCCAGGTCGGTGTCGTGCGCCGCGATCCTTTCGCCATGATCGCGTTCTGCGGCTACAACATGGGCGATTTTTTCAAGCACTGGCTGGCCATAGGCAAGAAGGTGACGCATCCCCCGCGCATCTTCCAGGTCAACTGGTTCCGCAAGGACGCCAACGGGAAATTCATCTGGCCGGGCTTCGGTGAAAACATGCGCGTGCTGAGCTGGATCGCCGACCGCTGCCTCGGTCATGCGCACGCGATCGAGACGCCGCTCGGCTGGATGCCGGAATTCGGCGATCTGCGCTGGAACGGGCTGAATTTCAGCGAAGAAGCGTTCGCCAGCATCACCGACGTAGACCGCGCCGCCTGGGCGCGCGAGTTGAAATTGCACGACGAGTTGTTCGCCAAGCTCAAAGACCGGCTGCCGCAAGCCCTCGTGCTCGAGCGCCAGTTGCTGGAGACGCGCCTGGTTCAGTGATGCAGTATCTTCGACAGGAACAGCTGCGCCCGCTCCGAGCGCGGCTTGCCGAAGAAATCGTCCTTGGTCGCGTCCTCGACGATGGCGCCCTGGTCCATGAAAATGACGCGATGCGCCACCCGGCGCGCAAAGCCCATCTCGTGGGTGACGCACATCATGGTCATGCCTTCCTGCGCGAGTTGCACCATCACGTCGAGCACCTCGTTGATCATCTCCGGGTCGAGCGCCGAGGTGGGCTCGTCGAACAGCATCGCGATCGGATCCATCGACAGGGCGCGCGCGATGGCGACGCGCTGCTGCTGCCCGCCTGAGAGCTGGCCGGGGAATTTGTCCTTTTGTTCGAGCAGGCCCACGCGGTCGAGCATTTTGAGTCCGCGTTCCCGGGCTTCGTCCGGGCTGCGGCCGAGGACTTTGATCTGGCCTATGGTCAGGTTCTCGGTGATTTTCATGTGCGGGAAGAGTTCGAAGTTCTGGAACACCATGCCGATTTTCGCGCGCAACTTGGGCAGGTCGGTCTTCGCGTCGCCGACCGAAACGCCGTCGACCGTGATTTCGCCCTTCTGAAACGGTTCCAGCGCATTGACGGTCTTGATCAAGGTCGATTTGCCCGATCCGGAAGGGCCGCACACCACCACCACTTCACCTTTCCTGACGTGGGTGGAGCAGTGGGTGAGCACCTGGAAGCTGCCGTACCATTTGCTGACGTCCTTGATTTCGATCATGTTCGGATTCTCTCGGTTTGTCGGTCAATGCACGATGGCGATCTTCTGCTGCAGGCGCTTCGCCATGTACGACAGCGCATAACACAGGATGAAATAGACGACGGCGACGAACAGGTACATTTCGACGACGCGGCTGTCGCGCTGCGCAATCTTCACCGCGGCGCCGACGAAGTCGGTCACGTTCAGCAGCGACACCAGCGACACGTCCTGAAACAGGACGATGGTCTGGGTCAGGAGCACCGGCAGCATGTTGCGAAACGCCTGCGGCAGGATGATGAGCTTCATCGCCTGCCAGTAGGTCAGGCCCACGGCGTACGCCGCGCCGACCTGGCCTTTCGAAATGCTCTGGATGCCGGCGCGCATGATTTCGCAGTAATACGCCGCCTGGAACATGATGAACGTGACGTAGGCGGAGCGCTCGGCGCCTATCTGCGCCGGCCGCTCCCAGCCCATGACCGCCTGCACCAGCACCGGCACCAGGAAATAAAACCAGAAGATCACCAGCAGCAGCGGCAGCGAACGCATCAGGTTCACGTAGCCCGATGCGAGGAGCGCCAGCGGCCTGAACGAGGACAGGCGGGCCATGGCGAGCAGCGTGCCGAACACGGTGCCGCCGAAGGCGGCGACCAGGGTCAGCTGCACCGTGTATTGCAGCCCCTCCAACAGATAAGGCAGGGTGCGGCCGATGACATCGAAGTCCAGATCGCCCATCACTTGCCTCCCGTGATGTAGCCGGGGACCGCCACCCGCCGCTCGATAACGGCCATGACGCGGTTGGCGCTCATCGCAATCACCATGTAGATCAGCGTCGCCGCGGTGAAGGCCTCGAAATAGCGGAAGGTCATCTCGCCCATTTCCCGGGTGCGGAAGAACAGTTCGACCAGGCCGATCGAATAGGCCACCGAGGTATTCTTGATCAGGTTCATCACCTCGGAGGTGAGCGGGGGGAGGATGATGCGGTAGGCCATGGGCAGCAGCACGTAGCGATAGGTCTGCACCTGGGTCAGGCCGATGGCGTA
>CAYNVY010000278.1:0-5276 GCA_964400745.1 uncultured Enterobacteriaceae bacterium
CGTAGTGTGCGGTAACGATGCCCATGCCGATCTGGGCCAGGATCAGGCCGATCACTACATAGAAGTACTTCTTCGTCGCCAGCATCGACGGCGTGGGTTTGAGATCGAACAGCGGATCAGCCTTGGGCGGCACCGGATCGCCCTCTTCCTTGCTCGCCGCGTGATAGAAGACCATGGCCGCAATCGCGGCCAGCATCAGGATGATGCTGGCGATCGACCAGATGCCGGCGCCGGCGGTCGGCGCATTGCCGACCAGGGCGTCGTGCGGCCAGTTGCTGGTGTAGGAGAGATCGGTTTCCCCCGGGCGGTCGGTGGCCGCGGACCAGGCAGCCCAGAAGAAGAAGGCCGACAGCGCCTGCCGGTCGGCCGGATCCTGCAGCGAGCCGGAACTCATCGCATATTGTTTGCGCAGCTTGTCCAGCTCCGGCTCGTCGCCGAACAATGCCGTGTAATGCGCCGTCACACCTTGCACCGCCTGCGCACGCTCGTTCGAAAGGGTGATGGTGTCGGTCTGCTTGTCGTAGGTATTGCGCCGCATCTCCGCTTTGAGGCGCGCGCCCAGGCTTGCCTGTTCGCGTTCGCGCAGACTGTCGAATGCAACGCCGTGCTCCCGCTGCGCCCAGACTTCGCGCAGCGCCAGGGCTTCGCGGTGCAGCCAGTCCGCCGACCAGTCGGGAGCGACGTAACTGCCGTGCCCCCACACCGAGCCCAGCTGCTGGCCCCCGGCAGCGAGCCAGGCCTGCTGGCCGCGCTGAATCTGCCCCGATGTATACAGGACCTCGCCTCCGGTGCTGACGACCTTGCCCGGAATCGGCGGCGCGGTAACGTAGATTTCGGTACCGACCCAGCCCAATACGGCGAAGGACAGGGCACAGATGAGCCCCAGCCAAGTCCAGAGTTTGCGTGTAGCTTGCATGGTAAGTTGCCTCCTGGTTCAAAGAAGTGGGAATAAGGAACAGGGTTTGCCGCCGTTCTTTATAAGATGTATCTTATCTATTGTTTCAATATTACGCAAGTATCACAACCCGCTTTGAGGCTGGGCCTGCATAACTATTTATAGGTATATGCGGTACTTGTTATCCGTGCCGAACTTGCTATAGTTCAAGGACGGCATGCAGCAGCCTTCGGATACATCGTCGCCGCGGCGACAACGAAGCAGGTGGTCCCCTATGGCAATCGAACCGAACCCCGACATGGAACGCGGCCCCGCCTTGCGCCCCCCGGGCTTCGGCTGGCTGAGCGCAGCCCCGCACCGCCTGTTCTTCTTCCTCGCATCGATACAACTGCTGCTGGCCTCGCTCTGGTGGGGCGTGGTGCTGGTGCTGCGATTGTTCGGCATGAACATGCCGGGCGCAGCGGCGCCGACCCTGGTGCATGCGACGGCGATGCTCTATACCTTCCTGCCGCTGTATATGTTCGGTTTCCTGTTTACCGCCGGCCCCTCCTGGCTGGCGGTGAAGGGGCCGGGTGCGCCCGCGCTGCTGCCTGCGGCACTCCTCGCCTTTGCGGCCGGCGTGTGCTTGATCGTGCTTTCGATGTTTTCGCTTCCCGCCTCGGGCGCTGCTGCGCTGCTGCTGTGCGTGTCCTGGGTCCGCTTCCCGCTGCTGTTCCGGTGCCTGATCCGACAGAGCACGGCACCCGATCGCAGGCATTCCGCACTGGCGCTGGCATTCATGCTCCCCGGGGTCGCGGGCCTCGCCGGCTACGCCCTGCTCTGCTTCGGCAGCGATTTTCGCTGGTTCAACTGGGTGAGCGTTGCCGGGCTGTGGTGGTTCGTGATTCCGGTACTGCTGGTCGTGGTGCACCGCATGCTGCCGTTTTTTACCGCTTCGGCTGTTCCAGCGATCGCCGTCTGGCGGCCGTACTGGATCTTGTGGTGCTTCCTGCTTGCGTCGGTCGGCCATGGCGCGATGGAACTGGCCGGCACAGGCCGCAGCACCTGGGTCCTGGATGCCGCGGCGGCCGCGTTTCTCGCCTGGCTTTGCCTGCGCTGGGGACTGGTGCAAAGCCTGCGCATCAGGCTGCTGGCGATGCTCCACCTGAGTTTCGGCTGGCTGGGGGTCGCCTACGCGTTGTACGCCGCCGACGGCGCGCTGACGCTGGCGGGCGCGCGCGGGCTGGGCCTGGCGCCCTTGCACGCCGCGAGGATGGGTTTCGTCGCGTCCATCCTGTTTGCGATGGTGACGCGCGTGACCCGTGGACACTCCGGCCGTACGCTCGAGGCCGACGATATGACCTGGCGGCTGTTCTGGCTGCTGCAAACCGCGACGCTGCTGCGGCTGGGATCGGAATTCTGGCCGCAGGCTTATGCGTGGTTGGTAACCTCTGCCGTCCTGACGTGGCTGGCGGCATTCGCCGGCTGGGCGTGGAAATACGTCCCGGCCTACCTTCGGGCGCGTGCCGACGGCAAACCCGGTTGACTGCGCGCCGGTTTCGCCGCGCAAGGGAACCTGTGCGGTGCGAACCTGCGGTGCGAGCCTTTACACGCCGGTCCGATTGATTCATAATAAATATCCAATATACTTATTTTAACCGCCGAGTCCGCCAAACATGCGCCTCACCACTTTTTCCGACTACACGCTGCGGGTGCTGATCTACCTCGGCGTCCACGACGATGAAATCGCGACCGTCGGGCAGATAGCCGATGCCTACGGCATCTCGGCCAACCATCTGATGAAGGTGGTGCACTACCTGGCGCAGGGCGGGTACATCGAAACGGCGCGCGGCAAGGGCGGGGGCATGCGCCTGGGACTCGCTCCGGAAAAGATCAATCTGGGGGAATTGGTGCGCGGCACGGAGGACAATCGCAAACTGGTCGAATGTTTCGACCGCGACAATTCCGACTGCCGCATAGAGACCGCCTGCGTGCTGCGCGGCGTGCTCGGCCAGGCGCTGGAAGCCTTTTTTCGCTCCCTTGATGCCTACACGCTTGCAGATCTGCTCGCGCCGAAGCCGCGGCTGGCGAACGTGCTGGCGCTGAGGCCCAGGCTCGCCGGCTGAAATGAACTTCGCCTACCCTGATCGAGGTGTCGCATGAGCACCGCCAAAGTTTCCTTCCCCGGCTTCAATTCGCCCGCCGCCGGTTTCGAGGCGCCGCTGGAAATGCTCTCGGCCTGCCACGGGCGCGTCGAGAGCCAGTGCCAGACCCTACTGCGGCTGGTGCCGCATCTTGCCGCAAAAGGGTCGGATCTGGCCGCGCGCGAGGCAGCGCAGAACGTCATGCGCTATTTCGACACTTCGGCCAAGCACCATCATGCGGACGAAGAGGAAGATCTGTTTCCCGTGTTGCTGAAAGCGGCGCCGGAGGCGGAAATCGTGCGTCTGCGCAAACTGATCGATACGCTGCTCGGACAGCATCGCGAGCTCGAACAGGCCTGGAGCCAGATACGCTGGAAGCTGGAAGGCATCTGGCTCGGCATGAAGCCCGACCTGAACGCGGAAGAAGTAGCGCGCATGGTCGATCTCTACCGGGTGCATATCGCGCTCGAAGAGGACGAACTGCTGCCGCTCGCGGCGCGCCTGCTCGCCGATGCGCAGCTCGATGTCGTCGGCCGCGCCATGCGCCTGCGGCGCGGCATCAAGGAAGTCTGACCGGACGCCCCCATGCCCGCTCCCCAGGTCGTCGAATTCATCACCGACAAGCGCTTCGTCCGCCGCGCGCGCGAGCTGAAGACCATAGAAGCGATGGTGCGCCTGTATTGCCGCGGACACGGCCACCTGAACCGCTCGCCGCTATGCCCCGGGTGCGCCGCGCTGTACGAGTACGCGACGCGCCGGCTGGAGCGCTGCGTGTTCGGCGATTCGAAGCCGACCTGCACCAACTGCCTGGTGCACTGCTACAGCGCGGATATGCGCGAGCAGGTCCGCGTCGTCATGAAATGGGCCGGCCCGCGGATGATTTGGCGCCACCCTGTGCTCGCTTTCTTCCACGTGCTCGACGGACGCAGGCCGGCGCCCAGCCTGCCCGCAAAGCCGCGGACGACGGGCAAAGACAGCGAGTCCAAGCCTTGACGGCCGGGATGACGCTGTGATCTTGCGGGCTCAGGCTCAGTTTCAGTCTCAGGCTTCTTCGCCGCAGCGGTAATAGTTCACAGACCCCGGGGCTCCGTATAGGCAACAATTGGCGCAACCCATTGATGGGAAGCAGCGTTGATTAAGACCAGCCAGTGGAAGAATGCGGAAAGGCGCGGGCATCCCCGCGGCCGGGTGGAGTTCAATTTTGCCTTGATCTACCCGCAGCGCGCGGACAGGCGCGCCAGGCCGATGTTTCAGGGCAAGACGCGCGACCTGAGTTTGTCCGGCCTGTCGATCGTCGTCGACTACAACATCTACGAGGATGACGAGGTGGTGGTCGTGCTGGCTGTGCCGCCCGCCTATGCCGGCGCCCCGCGAAAGGTCGCGACCTCCACCGCCGTGATTACCCACGCCATGTTTTCGTCCAAGCTCAACGCGTTCAAGATCGGCTTGTCGTTTCGAAAGTTTCGCGGGAACGGAAAGCTGCTGCTCGCAGCGGCTTTGCGGCGCGCGATGCGGGAGGACGATACGGCCGGCTCGCAAAACACTAGCGGACGCTTCAGGCTGCGCCGCCCGGGGGACAGCAAACCCCTGGGCTGGTGACTCGGGCGCCGGCCCGCTATGCCGGCTTGCGGTGGAAATGCGGGTAGAGCTTGGCGACGATCTCTCCGTCCACCGCCCACGCCTTGCAACCGTCGACGAAGTGCGGCCGCTCGGTCTTGTAATCCGGGTCGGGCGGCGGAACCGGTTGCCCTTCCTCGGGCCAGCTGCCCATGGTCTGAAACGCCACCGTCGCGACCGGCTGCAGCAGCTCGCGCAAATGCGTGCAACCATTCGTTCCGCCCACGCATTCCTGCACTGCGCGGCGCCAGCCGCTGCCGATCTTCTTGCCTATCAGTCCCTTGAACGCAGGCTCCACGCTGGCACAGGGGGCGTAGGGCGCCGACATGGTCGCAACCTGTATGTCGCGCACCATCATCTCGTTGTCCAGAGTGAGCCGCAGCGCCAGGTCGTGCACCGCTTCGCCCGGCTGGCGCAGGCCGCGAAACGGCTCGCGGTAGCTGAAGGTCTTGGTATCGACGATGCGCGCCTCGATGTCCCAGAGGCCGTCCTCGCGCTGATACCCTTCGCAGCTGATGCCGCGTCTGTGCTTGAGGGTGCGGGGTGAGGCTGGCGGCAGTTTCATGTTCTTGTTCCTTTGGTAGGGAAACCGGGGACAGACCACGGTTTCCAAAGAAAACACTTCTGTGGAAGCAGCTGGC
>CAYNVY010000279.1:0-5259 GCA_964400745.1 uncultured Enterobacteriaceae bacterium
GGATGACCTCGCTGTTGCGCGAACTGGTCTCGGTGCCGATCGCGCCCGCCTCCTCTAGGACAATGACCTCGCGGCCGGCGCGCGCCAGCGCACGGGCACATGCCAGGCCGACGACTCCGGCGCCGATTACAACGCAGTCTACTTTTTCAATCATTTTTCAAATGCTCGTATCGGCCTGGCTCGTAAAATCGGTCAAGGCCGACGACTCCGGCGCCGATTACAACGCAGTCTACTTTTTCAATCATTTTCCGTTGTCTCGATTCGGCCTGGCTCGCAAAAAGCGGTCCAGGCCGACGATGCTGGCACCGATGGCAACGCAATCCACCCGTTCAATCATTATTCAAGAACCCGTTTCGGCCTGGCTCGTAAAATTGGTCCAGGCCGGCCACGCCTGCACTTCGTCAGTACTGTGGCGCGCGAGGGCCTCGACGCCGGTAGCGCGCGAGCGCCTCGAGGCCGCGCAGGCGGAGGATATCTCAGGTCCTGAATATTTGCTTCGAAATGCGCGCAGAGGCCTTGCTCGCACGCGATTGGCGAGCGCGTTTTGCGGTGCTGCTCGAGACAGCTTGCGCTTGAGCGAACTAGCGGGAGCTCAACTCTTCAGCGCGATCTTCTTGGTGGCCAGGACGTTGGAGCCCGTGCCCACGACATCGGCGACGACGATGTCGCCAATGTTCACCGGCGCTTTAAGCACCACGTGCGCCAGATGCTGCATCACCTCGAACACCTTCGCCTTGGGGACCGGGGGCTCGGTCTTCACGCTTACCAGCGGAATATCGCCGCCGTCGACCCGCACCGTGGAGGTCACCGTCCTCCTCGGATCGAAGATTTCGCTGCGAACATAATCCCACGCAAGTTTGCATTGTGCATGGTCGGTGTCCTGCAGTTCTATCTCGTTCCATTCGGCGTTGACCACGCAACTCGTCGGGCAGACGACGCAGGTGAATTTGCCTTTCATGCTTTCAGCTCCACAGTCATCTCATTGCCTATGTTCTGGAATCGCTCGGCCCGCACGCGGAACCTGACCATGGACGAAGGGGCAAGCACGTGCTCTTTCTTGCTTCTCAGCATATTGCCGTCGCTTTGAAACACCACCGTCCGGTCATGATCGGGCACAGTCACGCGCATCGAAAAGTCGACCGCTTCGGCGCCGCTGATGTAGTGCGGCACGACGTAACGGATGCCCGGGCCGGGCGTGACTTTGATGTGCGCCCGGGCGAGCTTCTTGTCTTGGGCGAACTCGGCGGCGCAGCCCCCGGCCTTCTCGGCTTCCACGGAGACCCAGTCCACAAGATCGTGCACCTGAAGGGCATTCCCCGCCGAGAAAATGCCGGGCACCGAGGTTTGAAAGTGGTCGTCTACGATGGCCCCACCCGTTATCGCACTTAGGGTTACTCCAGCCTTCTTGGCCAGTTCGTTCTCGGCGATCAATCCGACCGACAGCATGAGCGTGTCGCACTCGATCCGCCGCTGCGAGCCTTTTACTATCCCGCCACGGGGCCCGATCTTGGCCAGCGTGACGCCTGTGACCCGTTCCCTGCCGTGGATTTCAACCACCGTGGTACTGAGGTACAGGGGAATATTGAAGTCTTCAAGACACTGCACCACGTTTCGGATCAGCCCGCTCGGATAAGGAAGAATCTCGGCCACGCACGGCACTTCGGCGCCTTCGAGCGTGAGGCGGCGCGCCATGATCAAGCCTACGTCGCCGGAGCCAAGGACCACCACGCGGCGGCCCACGGCCAGGTTGCGTATATTCATGTAGTACTGCACGGCGCCGGCAGTGAAAACGCCGGCCGGCCTCTGACCCGGGATGCGGATCGCGCCTCGCGTGCGCTCGCGGCAGCCCATGCACAGCACCACGGACTTGGCGCGGATGCGCCGCACGCCTTCCGACGAGCAGACCGTCAACTCGCGCTCGGGGCTCAGGTTCAGCACCATGGTGTTGAGGTGGCAGGTGACCCCGGCGGCGTCGGCCAGATCGATATAGATCTGGGCATATTCGGGTCCAGTCAGGGCCTTGCCCATGTTCTTGGTGCCAAAGCCGTCATGAATGCATTGATTCAGAATGCCGCCCAGTTGCTCGCCGCGCTCGATCAGCGCGACGCGTGCAGCGCCCGCTTTGCGCGCGGCTGCGGCGGCAGCCAATCCGGCCGGCCCGCCACCGATGACCGCTACATCGACTTCTTCAGTACGCATGATGTCCTCAGCCTCTCAAGCCTTTGGTGCTGCCGACGAAAAGCCAGGAGCCGTCGCCCTTGAGCGACATGTCCGTCGGCTGCACGCCCATTTCTGTTTCCAGAATCTCTTCGATGCGGGGCCCGCAGAAACCGCCCTGGCAGCGGCCCATGGTCGCCCTGGAGCGGTACTTGATGGCTCCAAGGGTTTGGGCGCCGAGCGGATTGTGGATCGCCTCCAGGATTTCTTTGCGCGTGATGCTTTCGCAGCGGCAGACGATCTGGCCGTAGTCGGGATCCGAATCCACCAGTTCCGCCTGTTGCTCCGGCTCCAACTCGTTGAACGGGATGTGCACTTTGCGCTGCGGATGAAACTCGCCATTCTCGCGCAGCGGCAGGTGGGTTCCGGCCCACTTGGCGATGTCCAGGGCAATCGCCGGGGCCGCGGTGAGCCCCGGGGACTCGATCCCCACCAGGTGCATCATCCCCGGCAGCTCCGGCACTTCCTCGATGGTGAAATCGTTGAAGCCGCCCACTGACGAGGGAACGGTCTTGGGGCGCAGGCCGGCGTAGGAGGTGATGACATCGCGCGGGTTCAAACTGGGGAGCAATTCACGCGCTTCCTTGACGAGTTGCCGCGACATGGCGCCCGTGGTGCCGTCGCTGGTCTTGCTGCGCACGTAGGCCGCGCTGGGTCCGATCAGGATGTTGCCGTCGATGGTGGGCGTCAGATGCACGCCCAGGCCCGATCCGCCCTTGGGGGGCACGGGATAGATCATGCGCGTGATGAGGTCGCTGCGCGCCTTGTCGATGATCACATACTCGCCGCGGACGGGATAAATCTTGTAACGCTGCACGCCCGCCAGCTTGGCGATGTGGTCGGCGTAGAGGCCGGCGGAATTCACCACCAGCTTGCTGCGGACCGTTCCCCGCGTCGTTGTGATCTTGAATTCGCCCAGCTTTCCGGATATGCCCTTCACCTCGGCTTCGAGCAGGATATCCGCGCCGTTCGCCACCGCCGATTCGGCCAGCGCGATGGTCAAGCGAAACGGGCAGATGATCGCCGCTGTCGGTACGTGCAGCGCGGCGTAACCGCTGATATTGGGCTCCATGCGCTTGACCTCCTTGGAGTCGATGATCTCCAGGGAGGGGACGCCATTGGCGTCGCCGATGGCCTTCAGCTTCTCCAGATCGGGCGCTTCGGCGGCGGCAAGGGCGACAACCAGCTTTCCGACGCGCTTGAACGGGACGTTCAGATCGGTGCAGACGCCCTCGAACATGCTGGCGCCCAAGACGTTCAGCCGCGCTTTCACCGATCCTTTCGGAACGTTGAATCCGGTGTGCACGACACCGCTATTCTTGCCGCTGGTCCCTCTGGCAACGTCGCTTTCCTTCTCGAGGAGAACCACGCTGAGTTGATAGCGGCTGAGTTCGCGCGCAATGGCGCACCCGACGACTCCGCCTCCCACCACTGCAACGTCATACTCTTGTTTCATGCCGCCTCATTCGCTATTGGTCAATGCTACGGTAAGGACGAAGAATAGCCGCCAACGCCAGCCTCGAATTTGATGTGTATCAAGAGAACGAGAGGCCTGGGCAAGAAGATGGCCGGTTCGGTCGAATGTGCGCTTGATATGGCTTTTGGGCACTTTGGCGACCTCCCGGCCGTGCGCGCCGGACCGCCGCCGTTCGGGCACGTATAATCGTGTCCCATGACACGACAGCGCTGGCAGTTCCGGATCGACCGGGGCGGCACGTTCACCGATGTCGTGGCGCGGCGCACGGACGCAACGCACTGAAGGTTTGCCTGTCGGGTTCAATCCATATTCCCTATAATCGACGGCTGTAGCAGCCGGTGCGCGGCGGCATCCGGTGATTTGTCACTGAGACAGCATGGATCAAAAAACAGTCTTTACTAAAACCGCCAAAGGCCTGATGGAGGCGACGGGGAAAACCAGCGCCCTGTCGCGCGACATGCGCACGCTCCTGAAGGAGATAGACGGCAAGGCGACGCTAGGCGAGGTGCAGGGCAGATTCGGCAAGGTGCCGGAGGCGAAGCTGCGCGAAGCGCTGCAGATTCTTGCCAAGAGCGAATATATCCGTGAACTGGCGCCGGTCGCGCCGGTCGCCGCGCCGCCGCTGGATCCGACGCCGGTGGATTTCGATCTCGATTTCACGATGATCATACCGGCGGCCGCGTCTGCCGCAAGCATCGCGGAAGAGGTGGCCAAGGAGCAGGCGCAAGCGGCTGCCGCCGATGCGGCGCGTGCCAAAGCCGAAGCCGATGCTGCAGCCCAGGCTGCGGCCGAGAAGGCGGCACGCGCGAAGGCCGCAGCGGAAGCCAGGGCCAAAGAGGAAGCCCGAGCCAAAGAGGAAGCCCGGGTGAAAGAGGAAGCTCGGGTGAAAGAGGAAGCCCGGGCTAAGGCGGAAGCACTCGAAAGGGCGAAAGCCGTCGCTGCGACACAGGCGAAGGCGGAGGCGGAGGCTGATGCCCGGGTTAAAGCTGCGGCGGAAGAAGCTGCGGCACGTGCAAGAGCGGAAGCCGAAGCCAAGGCGCGGGCCGAAGCGGAAGAGAAGGCGAAGGCTGCAGCCGCTGCAGCCGCAGCAGCCGCTGCGGCCGCGGCGCTGGCTCAAGCCGAGGCGCAGGCGCGCGCCGAAGCGGAGGCCGAAGCGCGCGCGCAGCGGGAGGCGGAAGAACGGGCGCGACGCGACGCGCAGGAGAAGGCGCGGCAGGAGGCGGAGGAGCGCGCCAGGGTGCTGGAACAAGCGCGCATCGAGGCCGAGGCGCGCGCACTCAAGGAGGCCGAGGAGCGCGCCCGCATAGAAGCCGAACTGAACGCCCGGCTCGAAGAGGAGCGCAGGGCGAGGGAAGCGTCGGAGCGCAAGGCGAAACAGGAGGCCGAGCGCGAGCGCAGGGAGATAGAGGAAAAGGCAAGGCGCGAATCCGACGAATTGCGCGCCAAGCTGGAAGAAGAGCGCAAGGCGCGGGAAGAATCGGAGCGCAAGGCGAGAGAAGACGCCGAGCGCGAGCGCAAAGAGTCCGAGGAAAGAGCAAAGCGCGAGTCCGACGAATTGCGCGCCA
>CAYNVY010000280.1:0-5240 GCA_964400745.1 uncultured Enterobacteriaceae bacterium
CTGCCGCGAGGGCACCGGCTGGATGTACCGTGTGGTCCACCGCATCGAACACGGCAAGGGCCGGCAGGAAGACCTCGATCTGCTTGCCAATGTCGCCGAGAACATCATGGGGCGCACCATCTGCGCCCTGGGGGATGCCGCGGCGCTGCCGGTGCGCAGCTTCGTCAAGCACTTCCGCGACGAATTCCAGTATCACATCGACCACAAGCATTGCTTGGTGAACGTCGCCGGCGGCTACTTCACCCCGCACCACACCGCGGTCGAACAGGTGGCCTGAGAACGACATGCCAACAGTAGAAATAGACGGCAGGCAGATCGAGGTTGCGAACGGCGCCACGGTAATGGACGCGGCCAACGCGCTCGGCATCGCCATTCCGCACTTCTGCTACCACAAGAAACTGTCGATCTCCGCCAACTGTCGCATGTGCCTGGTGCAGGTGGAGAAGGCGCCCAAGCCGCTGCCCGCCTGCGCCACCCCGGTGGCCGAAGGCATGAAGGTGTTCACCGATTCGGAGTACGCCAGGACCGCGCAGCAGACGGTGATGGAGTTTCTGCTCATCAATCATCCGCTCGACTGCCCGATCTGCGACCAGGGCGGCGAATGTCAGTTGCAGGACCTCGCGGTCGGATACGGCAACAGCGCTTCACGCTATCAGGAAGAGAAGCGCGTCGTGTTCCACAAGAACATCGGCCCGCTGGTGTCGATGGAAGAAATGAGCCGCTGCATCCACTGCACCCGCTGCGTGCGCTTCGGCCAGGAAATCGCCGGCGTCATGGAACTGGGGATGATGCGGCGCGGCGAGCACTCGGAGATCGTGACCTTTGTGGGACGCTCGGTCGATTCGGAGCTCTCCGGCAACATGATCGACCTGTGCCCGGTCGGCGCGCTCACCAGCAAGCCGTTCCGCTACAGCGCCCGCACCTGGGAACTGGCGCGCAGAAAATCGGTGAGCCCGCACGATAGCCTGGGCTCCAATCTGATCGTCCAGGTGATGGCAAACAAGGTCAAGCGCGTGCTGCCGCTGGAGAACGAGGAACTGAACGATTGCTGGATTTCCGATCGCGACCGTTTCTCCTACGAAGGCTTGAACTCCTCCGACCGCCTGACCCAGCCCATGCTCAAGGTCGACGGCAAGTGGCAGGAAGTGGAATGGGCGCAGGCGCTGGAAGCCGTGGCGAAAGGCCTGAAAAACGTGCAGACGCAGCATGGCCCGGAAGCGCTGGGCGCGCTCGCCGCGCCGCACTCCACGTTGGAAGAACTGTATCTCCTGGGCAAGCTCATGCGCGGCATCGGCAGCGAGAATATCGACTCCCGCCTGCGCCAGGCCGATTTCTCCGCCGACGGCAAGCAAGCCGGCGCGCCCTGGCTGGGACTGAAAGTCGCGGAACTCAGCGGTCTGGACCGCGTGCTCGTCGTCGGCTCGTTCCTGCGCAAGGACCATCCGCTCATCGCCACCCGGCTGCGCCAGGCCGCCAAGCGCGGACAACAAATCAACCTGATTCATGCCACGGACGACGATCTGTTGATGAATCTGGCCAACAAGGCCATCGTTCCGCCGCAGGAACTGCCCGCCATGCTGGCGCAGGTGGTGAAAGCCACGGCGGAATTGAAGCAACAGACGGTACCCGCGCCGCTGACCGGCGTTCAAGTCGGCGAGGACGCGAAAAAGATTGCGGCCAGCCTGATCTCGGGCACGAATGCGGGGATCTTCCTCGGCAGCCTGGCCGAGCAGCATCCTCAGGCCGCCCAACTGCGCCTGCTGGCGCAGGATCTGGCCGGGATGCTGGCTGCGAAGTTCGGTATGCTCGGCAGCGCAGCCAACAGCGTCGGCGCCTACCTGGCCCAGGCCGTGCCTGGCGCGGGCGGGCTCAACGCCGCGGCCATGCTGGCGCAGCAGCGCAAAGCCTACGTTCTGCTGAACACGGAGCCCGAATTCGATTGTCAAGACCCGCGCGCCGCAATGAAGGCGATGCATGCGACCGAGTTCGTGATTTCCCTGTCGGCATTCAAGGGCGCGGCTGCGGAATACGCCAACGTGATGCTGCCGATCGCGCCATTTACCGAAACTTCCGGCACCTTCGTGAACGCCGAAGGCCGCATGCAGAGCTTCAACGGCGTGGTCAAGCCGCTGGGCGACGCGCGCCCTGCCTGGAAGGTGCTGCGCGTGCTCGGCAATCTGCTCGGCCTCAAAGGCTTCGACTACGAGAGCAGCGAACAGGTGCGTGACGAGATCATCAAGCCGGGAGAGGTCGCGGCCAGGCTGGGCAACCGGATCGAGGGAATTGCGCTGCAGGCGCCCTCTGTCGCCGGTGGCCTTCGACGGATCGCCGATGTGCCGATCTATTTCAGCGACGCCATCGTGCGTCGCGCCGGCTCGCTGCAACAAACCCGCGATGCCGCGGCGCCGCGCGCCTGGATGAACGCCGCATTGCTGGCCAAGCTCGGACTGAAAGACGGCCAGCCGGTGAAAGTGCGCCAGGGCGAGGGTGAGGCCGCGGTGAACGCCGCGTGCGACGACCGCCTGCCGCGCGACTGCGTGCGTCTGGCCGCCGCGCATCCGGCGACGCGCGATCTGGGTCCGATGTCGGGCGAACTCAGCGTGGAGGCGCAGTGATGGCCGCGATACTGGATCTGTACGCCAAGATGATCGCCCTCGGGCTGGAATTCACCCAGGGTCTGTTCGGACCGGCATTGGGCGCGGGCATTTTCACCCTGGTCAAAACCTCGGTGCTGATCGGGGTCATGGTGGGGGCGATACTCGGGGCCGTGGCTTATTTGACGCTGCTGGAGCGCAAGGTCATCGGTTACATGCAGGTGCGCATCGGCCCCAACCGCATCGGGCCCTATGGTTTGCTGCAGCCGATCACCGACGGCATCAAACTGGTGTTCAAGGAAATCATCATTCCGGCCAGTGCCGACAAGTTCCTGTTCGTGTTTGCTCCCATCATCAGCCTCACCGTGGCGATGGCCGCCTGGGCGGTCGTGCCTTTCAGCCCCAAGGTGGTGCTGGCCAACGTCAACGCGGGGCTGCTCTACGTGCTCGCCATCACCTCGATGGGCGTGTACGGCGTCATCGTCGTCGGCTGGGCGTCGAATTCGAAATATGCGCTGCTCGGCTCGATGCGCGCGGCGGCGCAGATCGTGTCCTATGAAATTCCCATGGGTTTCGCGCTGGTGTGCGTGCTGATGGTTTCGCAAAGCCTCAACCTCACCGACATCGTCAGCAGCCAGGAGAAGGGTTATTTTGTCGACTTGGGCCTCAATTTCCTCTCCTGGAACTGGCTGCCGCTCTTCCCCATGCTGTTGGTATATTTCATCTCCGGCCTGGCCGAGACGCAACGCGTGCCGTTCGACATGGCGGAGGGTGAATCGGAAATCGTCGGCTTCCACGTCGAGTGCTCCGGCATGATTTTCGGCGTGTTCTCCATGGCCGAATACGCCAACATGATCCTGGTCTCGTTCCTTACCGTGATCATGTTCTTCGGCGGTTGGGCCGCGCCCATCGAGGCGCCCATCGTCAACCTCATTCCCAGCGCCGTCTGGCTGCTGGGCAAAGTGCTGCTGATCCTGATTCTGTTCCTTTGGTTCCGCGCCACTTTCCCGCGCTATCGCTACGACCAGATCATGCGCCTGGGCTGGAAAGTGTTCATTCCGGTCACGCTCGTGTGGCTGGTGTTGATCGCCGCGTGGATGCAGACCCCTTTCTCGATATGGAGATAGGCGCATGAGCTACCGAGCAGGGGCCCCGCGCAGCGGGGATGCGAGCAAAGCGAATGCGGCAAACCGCCGACTCGTTGCGTTGCTATCGGCACGTGGGTTCGGAGGCGGGGGCCATGGCTGAGAAAATCCGCGCATTCTTCAAGACCTTTCTGCTGCTGGAGCTGCTGAAAGGGCTGGGAGTCACCGGGCGCCAGTTTTTCGCGCGCAAGGTGACGATACAGTATCCCGAGGAGCACACGCCGCAGTCGCCCCGTTTCCGCGGATTGCACGCGCTGCGCCGCTACCCCAACGGCGAGGAACGCTGCATCGCGTGCAAACTGTGCGAAGCGGTGTGCCCGACGATGGCGATCACCATCGAATCGGAACAGCGCGAGGACGGGACGCGCCGCACCACGCGCTACGACATCGACCTGAACAAGTGCATTTTCTGCGGCTTCTGCGAAGAATCCTGCCCGGTCGACTCCATCGTCGAGACGCGCATCCTCGAATATCACGGCGAGAAGCGCAGCGACCTGCACTACACCAAGGACATGCTGCTGGCGGTAGGCGACCGCTACGAAGCTGAAATCGCCCGCGACCGCGCCAGCGACGCCCCCTATCGGTGATGAACCCATGAATATTGAACCGATCGTTTTCTACTTTTTCTCCGCGGTCCTGCTGATCTCCGCGCTGCGCGTGATCACTTCGCGCAATCCGGTGCATGCGGCGTTGTTTCTGGTGCTCGCGTTCTTCACCGCCTCCGCCATCTGGATGCTGCTGCGGGCCGAGTTCCTGGCGATCGTGCTGGTCCTGGTGTACGTGGGCGCGGTGATGGTGCTGTTCCTGTTCGTGGTGATGATGCTGGACATCAACATCGACCGCCTGCGCGAGGGCTTCTGGAGCTATCTGCCCCTGGGCGCCACGGTCGGCGTGCTGATGGTGATCGAAATGGTGATGGTGCTCGGCGGCAAGTACTTCGGCGCGGAGCACATGCCCAATCCGGCCGATCCGGGGCCGGCCTACAGCAACACCAAGGAACTGGGCCGGATTCTGTATACCTACTACCTCTACCCGTTCGAACTCGCGGCCGTGATCCTGCTCGTAGCGATCGTCGCGGCGATCGCGCTGACCTTGCGCCGGCGCGAAGGCACCAAGCACCAGGATCCGTCGAAGCAGGTGGCGGTCAAGCGCGCGGACCGCGTGCGCCTCGTCGCCATGCCCTCAGAGAAAAAGGAAGGCTGACCGTGAACTCGATACCGATGCCCACGCTCTCGCTGTCGCATTTCCTGATACTGGGCGCGCTGCTATTCGCGATCGCCATCGTCGGCATTTTCCTGAACCGCAAGAACGTGATCATCCTGCTCATGGCGATCGAATTGATGCTGCTGGCGGTGAACATGAATTTCATCGCGTTCTCGCATTACCTGCATGACATATCCGGACAGGTGTTCGTGTTTTTCATCCTGACCGTGGCGGCGGCCGAATCCGCCATCGGCCTGGCGATACTGGTGGTGCTGTTCCGCAATCTGAACACGATCAA
>CAYNVY010000281.1:0-5199 GCA_964400745.1 uncultured Enterobacteriaceae bacterium
TGCAATCACCTGCAGCGTAAGCGTGGTCTTGCCCGAGGATTCCGGCCCGTAGATTTCCACTACGCGGCCGCGCGGCAACCCGCCGACACCCAGCGCAATGTCCAGCCCCCGCGAACCGGTCGAAACAACCTGCACGTCCGGATCGGTCCCGTCGTCCATGCGCATGATGGAGCCCTTGCCGAACTGTTTTTCAATCTGTGCGAGCGCTGCGGCGAGAGCCTTGGATTTGTTGTCTTCCATGTCGTTGTCCTTGTTTTTGGCGTGGGCGATTATGGCATAAACGCCAGTGTGCCGAAACGCGTTGACCTGTATATTTATACAGTATCCGGCGGAATGCAAGTCCCGCCGCTTCGCCGGCGCTGTTTGCATCGCTCAACCGATGGACGAACGCGATATAAATCAACGCATTGGGGCACTGAATTGCAGCTGCGGCAGGGTGCAAGCGCCTGCCGCTGCAGGCAAGGCGTCAGCGGTTCGTCTCGGCCAGCCGCACCGGGATGCGCCGCGGACCGAACGCTTTTTTCAGATCGAATTCCTGATAGCGGCCTGCGATGGCGCCGCCGCACTCCAGGCACTGGCCGCCATCGCCGATTCGGTAGTTGAGGATGCGATACCAGTCCCGTACGACGACCGCATTGTGGCAGTGCGGGCAATACGTGGTGCCGCCCTCGATATCGTGCACGTTGCCGGTGTAGACATAGTGCAGCCCTGCCCGGACCGCGATATCGCGAGCCCGCGTCAGCGTTTCGGGCGGGGTGGGCGGCACGTCGGTCATTTTCCAGTCCGGATGAAAAGCGGAGAAGTGCAGCGGCACGCGGGGGCCGAGCTCGGTCATGATCCAGCGGCACTCGGCCTCCAGCTCCGCATCGCTGTCGTTTTGCCCTGGAATGAGCAGCGTGGTGATCTCGAACCAGACCTTGGTTTCGCGTTTCAGGTAGATCAGCGTATCGAGCACATGCTGCAGGTGCGCGCCCGTGAGCTTGAAGTAGAAATCTTCGGTGAACGCCTTGAGGTCGACATTTGCGGCATCGATTTTCGCGTAGAACTCTCGCCGCGCCTGGTCGTGCATGTATCCTGCGGTCACGGCGACCGTCTGGATCCCCTGCGCGTGGCAGGCGTCGGCGACGTCCATGGCATATTCGGCGAAGATCACCGGATCGTTGTAGGTGAAGGCGACGCTCCTGCATCCCAGTTCCACGGCGGCGCGGGCGATGGTATCGGGTGAGGCCTGGTCGGTCAGACGGTCGAATTCGCGCGACTTCGAGATATCCCAGTTCTGGCAGAACTTGCAGGCAAGATTGCAGCCTGCCGTGCCGAAAGAGAGCACGCTGGTTCCAGGGTAGAACTGATTGAGCGGTTTCTTTTCGATCGGGTCGACGCAGAATCCGGAGGAGCGCCCGTAGGTCGTGAGCAGCATCTTGTCGCGCAGTGCGCCCTCGCCGCGCATGCGCACGAAGCACAGGCCGCGCTGGCCCTCGTGCAGGCGGCAGTCGCGCGGACACAGGTCGCACTGCATCCTGCCGTCCTCCAGCAGGTGCCACCAGCGCGCCGGGTATTGGCTTTCGGCGATGCTCATGCCGCCGCCTCCGAACCATCGTCACGGCTCGGACCTAGCCACTGTCGGCGTCTGCCGGCAATCGCGGCCGGTCGCATCCCCGCAAGACGGGGCCCCTGCTCCCTGCTCATGCCGCGCATTCCTTCCACTTGAGCACGTGATAGCGCTGAATGCGGCATTTCGCCGTGCTTACCTCGGGTGACAAGCCCGCTTTGCGCTTGAGCTGCGCGAGGAACTGCTCGGGATCGGGCAGGCTTTCCCACACCTGCGGCAGGAAAGTGCCGCGCGCGCCGCCGCATTCCAGGATCAGGCCGTCTTCCCCCGGGCGCAGCTGCGCGATCAGGTCCGCATGATCGGCGAAGGCGAGCTGTTTCGGCGTGGACAACAGCGACACCTCCACGCGCGTCCGGGCCAGCTCTTCGGCTGCGAGCGGCGCAAAGCGCGGGTCGGAGAAAGCCGCGGCGCGCGCGTTGTGGCTGACGTCCTCGCCCAGCGGCCGGTGCGCTTCCAGGCTGCCGATGCAGCCGCGCAAGTCGCCGTTCTGGGTCAGCGTGACGAAGGTCGCGCGCGCGGGCCTGAGCCAGGCCTCGTCGGGCAGGCGCTCGAGCGCAGACACGCCCAGCTTCGCCGCTATGCTGTTGCGCGCGATCGCAAGCAGCGTGCGCCCGTGCGCCTCGCCGAAATCCGGCGCCCCCTCCCAGAACGCAAACGAGGCGTAGCCCACCACCCGGCCTTTGCCGCCGGCGGTGTCGCCCGAATTGCGCAAGTCGAGCAGCTCCGCGTTCAGCTTGTGCCGCCTGGCCGCAAGCAGCAAGCCCGCGACCGGCGTCGCGCCGCAAGCCTGTTCATGGTCGATGTCGGTGGAGCAATCGAGTATCGCCTGCGCCGTGCCGCGGTCGATCGCGCAGGCTTCGTCGTAGGGATGGTAGTGCGACAGGTCGGTGCTGATCACGATCAGCGTTTCCTCGCCGCCCCAGAGCGCTTCGATCACTTCGGCCACCTGCGCCGGCGTGGCCGCGCCCACGGCCAGCGGCACCAGGCTGAATGTGCCCAGCACCCGCTGCAGAAAAGGCAGCTGCACCTCGAGCGCGTGCTCCTCGGCATGCACCGCGCTGCTCACCACTACGTGCGGCAGTCCGGCGAGCGAGGCCATCGCCTCCCGGTCCAGCGGCACCTCTCCCAGCGGCGTGGCGAAGGCAGTCGCGTCGGGCAGCGCAAGCCCGCGCACCGCCACGCGATGGCAGGGGCCGAGCAAGACCACGCGGCGCACGATACCGCGCGCCGGACGCAGCCTGTCGTAGGCCTCGGCTGCGACACCGCCCGAATAGACGTAGCCGGCGTGCGGCACGATCAGCGCCTTGGGAAAGCCGGGCGCCAGGCCCGCGCCGGCGCTGTGTCCCAGCATGGTGTCGACTTCCCAGGCCAGCTCGCGCGCATTGCCCGGGTAGAACATGCCGGCGACGGCGGCGGGACGAATGGAAGGCATGGGGGCGCGCTCAGGATGTCGATGCTTGATTCTAGGCCAGATGCGACCCCGGTCAAGTCCGGGCTCCCACCAAGCCCGCTGCCCGCGTCAATCGTCGAGCGCGTCCAGCACGCCCTGCAGCGCGGCGACCACCGACTGGCTGCGCACGCTTTCGCGGTCGCCCGCGAAATGGCGCACCTCGGAATGAACCTTACGGTTGGTCCGCGCCCAGGCGAAGCACACTGTGCCGACCGGTTTGTCTACCGAGCCTCCGCCCGGTCCTGCCACGCCGGTGACCGCCACGGTCACCTGCGCATGGCTGGCGGCAAGCGCGCCGGTCGCCATCTCGCGCGCCGTCTGCTCGCTGACGGCGCCATGCGTCTGCAGCGTGCTCGCCTTCACATGCAGCATTTCGGTCTTTGCCGCATTGGAATAGGTGACAAAGCCGCGCTCGAACCATTCGGAACTTCCGGCGACCGCAGTCACGGCCTGCGCCACCCACCCGCCGGTGCACGACTCCGCCGTGGCGAGCAGCATGCGCTCGGCGCGCAGCCGGTCGCCGACGAGAGCGGCAAGCGCGGTCAAACTGTCAGAGGACATCGGTACCTATCCAAGCAAGGCCTTGCACACGGCCATGGCCAGTAAAGTATAGAACGCCGCAAGCAGGTCATCCAGCATCACGCCTAGCCCGCCTTTGAGCCTGGCGTCCACCTGCCGTATCGGCGGCGGTTTCACCACGTCGAAAAAGCGAAAGCCGAAAAACGCGAACGCCTGCCACTGCCAGGCCTCGGGCGTCAGCATCAGGATCAACTGGAAGGCGACGATTTCGTCCCAGTTCATGCCGCTGTGGTCGGCCAGCCCCAGGTCGCGCCCGGTGCGCGCGCAGGCCCATACGCCGAGCAGAAAGGCGGCCGCGATGAACGCGAGCATGCCCAGCGGCCCGTAAGGCGCAAGCTGTGCGCTCGCCACCCAGTAGAGCGGAAAGCCGAGCAAGGTTCCCACCGTGCCCGGCGCGAAGGGAGACAGTCCGGTGCCGAATCCCAGCGCAATGACGCGCGCCGGGTGCGCCAGCATGAAGCCGGCGCTGGGCCGCAGGATGGCGTTAGCTGCCAAAATGGTCGTAGCCTTTGCTTGCGAGCGGAATACGCCCTCCCGCCGCGTCGCAGACCGACACCGCGCCCGGCTCGCCCGCGACGATGCTGCCTATGCGCGTGAGAGCGAGCGCCTGCCCCGCTGCCAGCGCCGCGAGGCGCGAGCGCGACTCCGGCGCAGCAGTGAAGGCCAATTCATAGTCGTCGCCGCCGGCAAGCAGGCACTGCTGCGCCAGGCTTGCGTCCGCGCAGGCCGCCAGCGCCGCCGAGCGCGGCAGATCGGCGTAGCGCAATTCGATGGCGACACCGGAGCGCTCGCCGATGTGCCCCACGTCGGCCGCCAGGCCGTCCGATACGTCGATGGCGCTGGTGGCGAGGGCGCGCAATGCCAGCCCTAAAGTTACCCGAGGCGCGGGCGCGTGCAATCGCCGCAGGCAATGCGCGAGCGCCGCATCGGCGAGGCGTATGCGGCCGTTCAGATGCGCGAGGCCCAGCGCCGCATCCCCGGTCGAACCCGAAACCCAGATGTCGTCGCCGGCCCGGGCGCCGTCGCGGCGCAGCGCCTGCTCCGGGGGTACGCTTCCCATGACGGTGATCGATATATTGCGCGGCCCGCGCGTGGTATCGCCGCCGATCAGTTCCACGTCGAAGGCGTCGGCCAAGGCGAAGAAACCGCGCGCGAATCCGGCGAGCCATGCCTCGTCCGCATCGGGCAGCGCAAGCGCCAGGCTCGCATAGCGCGGCGCGGCGCCCATCGCCGCCAGATCGGAAAGGTTCACCGCCAGCGCCTTGTGGCCGAGTTCCGCCGCGTTGGCGCCGGCAAAAAAGTGCCGGCCCTCGACCAGCATATCGGTCGACACCGCCATCACCGTGCCCGCATCCGGCGCAACCAGGGCGCAGTCATCGCCCGGGCCGAGCAGCGCGCGCTTCACCGGGCGGGTGAAAAAACGGCGGATGATGTCGAATTCGGAGGGCAAGGCGCTTTTCGGGCCGAAACCGGCCTGGTCTTATTGGGGTCTGTTCAGACTCTAGGCCGCAGCCTTGCCCCTGCCGGCCTTGCGCGCCTGGAATTCCTCCGGCCGCAGCTT
>CAYNVY010000282.1:0-5195 GCA_964400745.1 uncultured Enterobacteriaceae bacterium
GCGGGAGCTTGAAAATTTCATCGAGCGAGCGGTGATTCTGACTCAAGGACCGGATTTGTTGGTGTCGCTTTCCGAATTAAAGCGGGCGCCGAGCCAGACAACACACTCAGGGACGACGACCCTTGAACAAGCAGAGCGCGAGCACATTCTCAAGTCACTTCGCGAGACGAACTGGACTATCGCCGGTCCCACAGGCGCCGCTGCCAGGCTCGGGATGAAGCGAACGACCTTGCAATCAAAAATGCAGAAGCTCAACATTTCACGACCACGATAATTCCGCCGATCATTCGGCATCTGCCGAGATGTCGGCAGTCACGTCCCGTCACCAATATCTCGTTCTATCTACCGATCAGCCTGGTTGGGCGAGATCCTCACGGTTTTCCACGCGTTTGCATATTGTCGACACAGCCAGCCTCTGTGGAACGATCATTGCCATGGCTCAGGAGCGTACCAAGACACGGACATCACACTTCACTCAGCTCACGAGGGCAGGCTATGAACGACACCCTTCGGTTTTTGACGCAGCACGGAACCATTGTGCTCTTTGTCGCTGTGTTTGCAGAACAGATCGGACTCCCGGTCCCAGCACTCCTGTTTCTCATTGCCGCCGGGGCATTGGTGGGTACCGGTCAAATGGCGTTAGGTGTCGCGGTCGGTGCAGCGGTTCTTGCCGCCCTATTGGGTGATCAGTTGTGGTACGAACTCGGCCGTCGTCGCGGTCGTCACGTGTTGAACTGGCTCTGCCGGATTTCGCTCGAACCGACTTCCTGCATTCGCCGAACGGAAGACTTCTTCACCCGCCATGGGGCGCGTTCTCTGGTCGTCGCTAAGTTCGTCCCGGGTCTGAGCACGATCGCGCCACCCCTAGCGGGGATCGTGGGACTTCGAATGCCACAGTACCTTTTGTACAACGGCTTGGGGACAGTTCTCTGGGTGAGTTCCGGCATTGGGCTCGGCTATGCGTTCAGTGATCAGCTTGAGCAGGCGGCATCCGTGGTCGCCTATCTTGGGCCGACGATGGCGCTGATTCTGCTCGGAAGCGTGGCTGGTTATATCGTCTATAAGGCGCTGCACCGCTATCGTGTGAGGCGTCTTGTCCCGAAGCTATCCGTTCAGCAAATCACGGAGAAAATTGCGGCAGGTGAAGATCCCGTCTTCATTGATCTGCGTCCCCACGGCACTCGTCGAGAAGTTCCGGGTATTCCAGGCTCACTCTCGCTGTCAGTGGAAGAAGTGATCGCCGGGCATCGTGATATTCCCCGAGATCGTGATGTGATCCTCTATTGCGCATGCCCACAGGATGCAGCAAGCGTGCAGGCAGCATGGACACTTCGCGAAAAAGGTCTGGCACGCGTATGGCCACTGGCTGGAGGAATAGAGGCCTGGCACGCGATCACGTCGAAAACCGAAGCCAGGGTAGGGGATTCTGATGTTCACACAGTCGCAGCGTGACCGGTCGAGTACCGGATCGAACAAGCGCTGAAAGAGGAGTGACGGCGATGGAATTGAAGATACCGAGTCCGGAACAAGCCCATTGGGGGTTGCGCGCCATGAAAACCGTCGCTCTGGCGGATGGGACGCTCGACGATGCGGAACTGCATATGCTGGCGTCGGTTCAACAGATCCTCGGCACCACACATGCGCCGGAGCAGCTTGCTCCTATTACGCCGGCGGATCTGGCCAGGGAATTTCCCGATCCGCAGCTCCGCCAGCAACTGGTGCAGGGATTAATCGTGATGTCCCTCATTGACGGGAAAGCCAACGCCCAGGAGACGGACTTGATCGAGCAATTCGCGCAGGCGCTGGAGGTCAGCGCTCCCGAGGTGAAGGACCTGCGGCATGTCCTCAAGGGAGAAATCTTTAAGTTGCGCCTCGATCTGGCGCGTCGGTTCTGGCTGAGAGACAAGGTCAAAGACATCTGGAACGCAGAGGGGGTCCGAGGCATCTACAAGTTTATGCGTGGGATGATCGGACAGTATGAAGATACGGCGCTCGCGGCCCGCTACCAGGCCTTGGAGCACTATCCATCCGGATCTCTGGGGCGCGCCTATTGGGAGTACTGCCGAGCGAGCGGCTTCGCGCTGCCTGGGGAAAAGGGCGGAGCCGCGGAACCGATTCTCTTTCACGATTGCGCCCACGTGTTATCCGGCTACGGAACGGAGCCGGAAGGAGAAGTCCAAGTCGCCTGTTTCAGCGCAGGCTTCCAGCGGCGCGACCCATGGCTCTTCGTCTTCTTCGTCCTGCTGCAATTCCACGTGGGCATCCGTATGACGCCGATCACCAAGGCCAGAACGGGATTCTTCGACCCGGCGAAGGCGCTGATCGCGATTCGGCGTGGGGCTGCCATGAACGTAGATCTGAACAACGGCTGGGACTACTGGCCGGTCATGGGAGAGCAGGTCGAGGAACTCCGCAGGCGCTACAACATCCTCCCGTCGGAAACATTTGGACCGGCAGTCCGGCAAGAAGTTGGGAACATCGCATGACACCAGAACGCTGTTTCAAGACCGAGAAATCTCTGTTGCTGTTCAGCCTCGTGATGAAGTGCGTGAGGTAAACAGATGGTGCGGGGAGGAACGTATCGATGGGTACGGCGGTTGCGGTTACACAACAACAATTGATTGAAGCGGAGGTCCGAAGCCGGGCAAGAATCCATAGCACGGATCGTTGTCCGCGCTGCGGTGGGCTCATGGTCGCCGAGTGGTGCCAGGAGCTCTCGAACTACTCCGCTCAGCGCTGTGTGCAATGCGGCGAGCTGATCGATCCGGTCATCTTGGAAAATCGCCGACTGTAATGTTACGCCCAGTAGTCCTGGCCAGCGCCGATCTATCGTCACCTGCCGAGATGTCGGCAGCCGTGATGTCGTCACAGCTGTATTTCGATCCTCCTGAAACCCCACTCTTTGCTCACCGATCCCTTGCCGATCAACTACTTCAGTCGGCTACGGCAAATCGTCATCGGTGTGGAACAGTCTATGCCATATGCCGGTTGGGTAGGCGACGCAAACAGGAACTCATAGCCTCATCGAGAATGTCATAGGAGGGAAACATGAGATCGGAAACGAAGCAAACCAACTCAGTCACACTCAACTTTTTGCAACGGAAGAATCAGATCACGTGCCGGCACTGTTATGACACTGTCATCGGTGGAACGAGCCGGACCGTCCTGGACGACAGTGGGACGCTGGCGATTACGGCATGGACCTGCGCGAGGTGCGGCGGAGTCATCGAAGAAATCCGCATCATGGTGCAAGACGGAAAGGCGCAGCCACGTCCGATTCGGTATGCCGTGACGCCACCGCAGTCAACCGGACGACCAGCGCCGCTTGCGCAACGCACGCTCAGGAACTGAAGTGGAACGGTGGCGTTGGCCGGCCGGGGGTGGGGTGTGAACGTGGCGTTCAGCCTATCGGATGAATCGACTGCACATGCAGGATGGCATGAACCGACCGACCGGACGGTTGACACCAGACCGGCCGGACGGTATTCTTCGTCCATGAAACAGACAACCCCGAAGCTACAAGATACGCTCCTCGATGCCACCGAAGCCGTGGTCGCTCGCCAGGGCATCGCGAATCTGACGCTCGACGCCGTCGCCGCCGAGGCGCGCATGAGTAAAGGCGGGCTGCTGCATCATTTCCCGTCGAAGGACCGGCTCGTCGAAGCGCTGGTCATCCGCACAGCCGAAGGCTGGCGATCCTGCTACACCGAAGCATACGAGCGCACACCGGAAGGGCCCGGGCGTATGGCGCGCGCGCTCCTGGACCACTGCCTTTCGGACGCCAAGTGCTGGACGGAGGAACTGCGCCGCAGTTCCTCCGCGGTATTTGCAGCGCTCGCTCAGAACCCCGCGTTAATCCAGCCCATGCGCGCGGTCTACGCCGACCTCCACCGGCGCATCGCGCAGGATGGCCTGCCGCCGGGCGTTGGTGAAGCAGTTGCCGCCGCGATCGATGGACTCTGGCTCGACTGGGTGCTGGGAATCGTTCCACTCGAACAAGTCCGTGTCGTTCGGGTGCGCCGCGCGCTCGAGGATATGCTCGCCCGCGCGGCCCCGGCTCGCCGCTCACCCAAGGTCAAGGGTTCATCGAAGAAGCGTTCGGGAGGGCGTCGCGTATGAATCGTCGTAGTTGGATCGGATCTTTTCTGCTGCTCGTCACGGTTGTTTCAGTCGGCGTTGGCCTGGCAGCGTGGAAATATACGTCCATACAGGAAACCCAGGCCGCCTCCGCGAACCAGCCGGAGCCGATGGAATCGGTGACGGTAGCCCTCGCAAAAGAGGTTGAGCATCGCCACACCGCCACATCCATCGGGACGGTTCTGGCGCTGCGGTCGATCACCTTGCGCAACGAGCTCCCAGGCACTGTCCGTTATGTGAGCCTCACACCCGGGCAAATCGTCGACGCGGGCATGGTGCTCGTCGCACTCGATGTATCCGTCGAGGAAGCCGAGCTGAAAGCGCAGGAAGCGCAGGCCGCTCTCGCCCGGGCGGTGCTCAACCGCAGGAAGAACTTGAGTCATGACCGTGCCACGACCCAGGAAGAAGTGGATCGTGCGCGCGCAGACCTCGATGTCGCGCTGGCTCAGATCGCACGCACCAAGGCGATCATTGCCCGCAAGACCATTCGAGCGCCGTTCCACGCGCGAGTAGGCATGGCGGACTTGCACCCTGGCCAGTATCTGAACGAGGGCACCGAACTCACGACGCTGCAGGGTATCGACAACGCAGCGCATGTGGACTTCACGGTCGCGCAACAGGTCGCCGCCGGCCTGCGTGAAGGCGACAGCGTCGAGGTATCCGCCGCCGGTCATTCGTCCACGATCGCGGCCAAAATCGTCGCGGTGGACGCGCGTATCGATCCCACGACACGCAATGCCATGGTGCGCGCCAGAATAGAGGGCGCTGCCAACGCGCCATCGCCCGGCTCTTCGGTACGCGTCCGGGTTCAGGTCGGCCTGCCACGCAAGGCCGTCACTGTCCCCGCGAGCGCCATGCGCAAGGGTCCGGGCGGCGATCAGGTGTTCGTGATCGAGTCGGACAAGAACGGTAAAACTCGTGCGCACGTGCGGCAGGTCGAAGGTGGCGCGATGATCGGTGACGAGGTCGTGATTCACAACGGGCTGTCCGCCGGAGAACGAGTGGCTGTCTCGGGGTCCTTCAAACTGCGAGAAGCCGCGCTCGTCGCGATTGCCGGT
>CAYNVY010000283.1:0-5185 GCA_964400745.1 uncultured Enterobacteriaceae bacterium
TTCGATGTTACCGAGTTGCGTCAGGCCAAGGAGATGGCTGATGGGGCCACCCGGATGAAATCGGACTTTTTGGCCAATATGAGCCACGAGATACGCACTCCCATGAACGCCATCATCGGCATGTCCCACCTGGCGCTGAAGACCGAACTGACGCCGCAGCAGCGCAACCACATCACGAAAATCCAGGATTCAGGCCGGCATCTGCTCGGCATCATCAACGATATTCTGGACTTCTCGAAGATCGAGGCGGGCAAGCTGGAGGTCGAGCACATTGAATTCGAGCTGGAAAAGGTGCTCGAAAACGTGGCCAACCTGATCGCCGAAAAGACCTCGGCGAAGGGGCTGGAGCTGGTCTTCGACGTAGACAAGAACGTGCCGCCCAACCTGATCGGCGACCCCCTGCGGCTGGGACAGATTCTCATCAATTACAGCAACAACGCGGTCAAGTTCACCGAGCAGGGGGAGGTCGACATCGTCATCCGCCTCAAGGAGGAGACCGACAAGGACGTGCTGATCTACTGCGCCGTACGCGATACCGGCATCGGCCTGACCGAGGAGCAGATGGGGCGGCTGTTTCAGAGCTTTTCGCAGGCCGACACTTCGACCACCCGCAAATTCGGCGGCACCGGCCTCGGTCTGGTCATTTCCAAGAAACTGGCCGAATTGATGGGCGGAGAGGTCGGCGTAGAGAGCGAGCCCGGCAAGGGCAGCAGCTTCTGGTTCACGGCGCGTTTGCGCAAGGGCGCCGCCCAACAGCGCAAGTTGGTGCTGTCACACGATTTGCATGGCAAACGCGTGCTGGTGGTGGATGACAACGAAAACGCCCGCCTGGTGCTGGGCGAGCTGCTAGTCAACATGAGCTTCAAGGTCGACCAGGTGGACTCGGGCACGGCGGCCATCAGCGCCGTCGATCGTGCCGAAGCGCAGGGCGCGCCCTACGAGATCGTATTCCTCGATTGGCAAATGCCGGTGATGGACGGCATCGAGACGGCCAAGCGGCTAAGGGAGCTTCCGCTCGGCCGCATGCCGCACATGATGATGGTGACCGCTTACGGCCGCGAAGAAGTCATCAAGGGCGCGGAAGAAACCGGCATCGAAAGCGTGCTGATCAAGCCGGTCAGCCCTTCTATGCTGTTCGACGGCGTGGTACGCATGATGGGTGGCGCATCCGATGGCCCCCGCACCGCCGGTGAGGCGCCGACCGACCTGTTCGATGATCTCGCCGCCATCAAGGGCGCTCGCATCCTGCTGGTGGAGGACAACGACCTCAACCAGGAAGTGGCGACCGAACTGCTGCGCGACGCCGGTTTCGTCGTCGACCTGGCCGGGGACGGCCAGGTCGCGCTGGACAAGGTCGGGACCGCCGCTTACGACATCGTGCTGATGGACATGCAGATGCCGGTGATGGACGGGGTAACCGCGACCCGGGAGATCCGCAAGGAACGGCGCTTCAAGGATCTTCCGATCGTGGCGATGACCGCCAACGCCATGCAGGCCGATCGCGACCGCTGCCTGGCAGCGGGCATGAACGATCATGTTGCCAAGCCGATCGAACCCGAGGAATTGTGGAAGGCGTTGCTGAAATGGATCAGGCCGCGGCGCCTGACGCAAGCGCCGGCAAAGTTGAAGCCGCGGGCGGCCGCGCCAGCCGAACTGCCCTCCGGCATCGACGGGCTCGACATGACCGGCGGCCTGCGCCGCGTGCTCGGCAAGAAGCCGCTCTATCTCTCGATGCTGCGCAAGTTTGTTGCCGGGCAGAAATCCGCAGCGGCCGAAATCGTCAAGGCGCTCGGGGGCAACGACTGGGACAGCGCAGAGCGGCTCGCCCACACGCTAAAAAGCGTTTCCGGCAACATCGGCGCCAGCGGCCTGCAGCAGTTGGCGGAAAAGCTCGAGGCCGCGATCAAGGAGCGCCAGCCCCGCAGGACAGTCGATGCTCGGCTCGCCGAGCTGAAAGCGCCGCTCGAGATTCTCATCGCCCAACTGCAGCAGAAGCTGCCGGGGGAACAGGGCAGGATAGCGGTCAAGGTCGACCCGGAGAAACTCAGGGCGGTTTGCGACCAGCTGGAGAACCTGCTGGCCGATGACGACGCGGAGGCGCGCGACGTGCTGGATGCGAATGCGGACCTGCTGAGCGCGGCCTTCCCCAACCAATATCGCAGGATCGAGGACGGCATTCGATCGGTCGACTTCGAGGCAGCGCTCGCAGCGCTGAGTACGGCCACCGCAATGTCTGCCTGAAAGGAATCTCCGTGGACGGACTCGATTTCACCAAGAAAGCCACGATACTGGTGGTCGACGATACGCCGGAAAACCTGGTCCTGATGAGCAACCTGCTCAAGGACGACTACAAGGTAAGAATCGTCACCGGTGGCGAGAAGGCGCTGAAGATCGCGTTGTCCGACTCGCCGCCGGACCTGATCCTGCTCGATATCATGATGCACGGCATGGATGGATACGAGGTGTGCCGGCGGCTCAAGCACGACCCAAGGACCATGAACATACCGGTTATCTTTCTCACCGCCAAGGCTGAAGTGGAGGACGAGAAGAAAGGGCTCGAACTCGGCGCCGTCGACTACATCACCAAGCCGGTCAGCCCGCCCATCGTCATGGCGCGCGTGAAGAACCATCTGGCGCTCAAGGCCTCAGCCGACCTCCTTGCGCAAAAGAACCTTGAGCTTGGGAGCGCCCGGTCGGTGGCGGACAAAGCCAACCTCGCCAAGTCGGAATTCCTCTCCAGCATGAGCCATGAACTACGCAGCCCACTCAATGCCATTCTCGGGTTTGCGCAGTTGATGGAATCAGAATCGCCGCCGCCGACGTCTGCTCAAAAAGAAAGCCTAGACCTGATTCTTCAGTCGGGATGGCATCTGCTGACGCTGATCAATGAGATCCTCGATTTGGCGAAGGTCGAATCCGGGCAGGTGCCGCTGTCGGAGGAACCGGTGTCGCTGGCCGAAGTCATGCTCGAATGCCAGGGCATGACCGATCCGCAAGCCCAACAGCGCGGCATCGACATGCGCTTTCCACAGTTCAACACACCCTATTTTGTCAACGCCGACCGCACGCGATTGAAGCAGGTTCTGATCAACCTGCTCTCCAACGCGATTAAATACAACCGTCCGCGGGGGACGATCGAGGTGATCTGCGCCCAGAGCACGCCGGGACGCACGCGCGTGAGCATCCGGGACACAGGCGAGGGGCTGTATCCGGAACAGTTGGCGCAGTTGTTCCAGCCCTTTAATCGCCTCGGACAGGAAGGCGGCGCTGAAGAAGGCACAGGTATCGGCCTGGTGATGGCCAAACGGCTGGTCGAGCTAATGGGGGGCAAAATCGGCGTGGAAAGCACCCTCGGGACGGGAAGCGTGTTCTGGTTCGAACTCATCTCGGTCGCTGCGCCAGAGCTTTCCCCCGAAGCCGGCGAAGCGAAGCGGATGGCCGTGCCGAAGATACCTCGCGGCGCACGGCTGCACACCCTGCTCTATGTGGAGGACAACCCGTCGAACCTCAAACTGGTCGAGCAGATCATCGCGCGCCGCCCAGACACCTGCCTGCTCAGCGCCGTAAACGGAAATCTCGGTATCCAACTTGCACGCGACAATCACCCCGACGTAATCCTGATGGATATCAATCTGCCCGGCATGAACGGCATCGAAGCGTTGAAGATTCTGCGCTCCGACTCCGCCACGGCGCACATCCCTGTCATTGCCCTCAGTGCCAATGCAATGCCACTTGACGTCGAGCGCGGCCTGAAGGCCGGGTTCTTGACCTATATAACCAAGCCGATCAAGGTTGACGAGTTCATGCAGGCTCTGGACGTGGCGCTGGAATTTTCGCAAAACGAGAACAGTCAAAGCGCGTAGGAAAGAACGAATCTCATGATCAACCCATCCGATATCCTTCAAGCCAAAATCCTGATCGTCGACGACAAGCAGGTCAATGTGCGTCTGCTCGAGGGCATGCTGCGCGGCGCCGGCTATATCTCTGTAACTTCCACCATGAATCCTCTCGAGGTCTGCGAGCTTCACCGCAATAACCGCTACGACCTGATCCTGCTCGATCTGCAGATGCCCAGAATGGACGGTTTCGGGGTAATGGAAGGCCTGAGGGAAATCGAAACCGGCGGCTACCTTCCGGTCCTTGTGATTACCGCGCAGCCGGATCACAAACTGCGCGCGCTCAAAGCCGGCGCGAAGGACTTCGTCAGCAAACCATTCGATCTCGCCGAGGTGCTGATCCGGGTATACAACATGCTCGAAGTCCGCCTTCTGCATATGGAAACGAAAAGACTCCTGGACCAGGTCGTCGCAGAGCAGAAGGTGTCGGAGCGGCTGCTGCTCAACGTGCTGCCTAGCTCCATTGCCGAGCGCCTGAAGGGGCGCCCCGAAATTACGGCCGACGGCTTTGCGGGGCTCATCGCCGACAGCCACACCGAGGTGACGGTGCTGTTTGCGGACATCGTCGAGTTCACCAAGTTTTCGGAAAACGTGGGCGCCGAAGTCCTGGTGGACGTTCTCAACGATATTTTCACCCGCTTCGATAAGATTGCCGATGAGCATAGCCTGGAGAAGATCAAGACCATCGGCGATGCCTACATGGTAGCCGCAGGACTGCCTGTCCCGGCGGCGGATCACACGATCCGCGTGGCGCAAATGGCATTGGACATGTTGGCGGAGTTAGACCGTTTCAATGCGCAACGCGGCTACAAGCTCAAAGTGCGCATCGGCATCGACAGCGGCGCCGTGGTAGCAGGCGTTATCGGCAAACGCAAATTTCTCTACGACTTATGGGGAGACGTGGTGAACACTGCCAGCCGCATGGAATCCCACGGCGTGCCGGGGCGCATTCAAGTAACGGACGCTACCCGACAGCGCTTGAACGGAGCGTTCATGCTGGAAGAGCGCGGCACCATCGAGGTCAAGGGCAAGGGCGAGTTGCACACTTGGTTCCTCAATGGCAGGAATGCCGACGCGGATTTGCGCGCCGCATGATTGCGCTGGCGGCGAAACGCCGGCATCGTGCTAGGCGTTATTCTGCTCCTCGTAGGCCGCAGATTGCCGACCGCCCCGGTGCGTGCCGGAGTCATCGGCTAGAGCAAACGCCCCCATACTAACGCCATTCCTCTGGCCGATCCGCATTTCTGGACCATGGCCGGCTCGGTGCGCGTGGCGCAGACCTGCCGCGA
>CAYNVY010000284.1:0-5166 GCA_964400745.1 uncultured Enterobacteriaceae bacterium
TAGCCGAACATCTCGGACAGCGGCACTTCAGCCTTGACGAGCTTGAGGCCACCCACCTGGTCTTCCATGCCCTGGACGATACCGCGACGGGACGACAGGGCGCCCATGACGTTACCCATGTAGTCTTCCGGGGATTCGACTTCGACCGCCATCATCGGCTCGAGCAGCGTCGGGCTGGCCTTCTTCATGCCTTCCTTGAAAGCCATGGAAGCCGCCATGCGGAACGCGTTTTCGTTCGAGTCGACGTCGTGATAGGAACCGTCGAACAGCGTGAACTTGACGTCCACAACCGGGAAGCCAGCCAGCACGCCGCTGGTGACAGCGTCCTGCAAGCCCTTGTCGACCGCCGGAATGAATTCGCGCGGAACGACGCCACCCTTGATGGCATCGACGAACTCGTAACCCTTGCCAGCTTCGTTCGGCTCGATCTTGAGCCAGACGTGACCGAACTGACCACGACCGCCGGACTGCTTGACAAACTTGCCTTCCTGTTCGACAGCCTTCTTGATGCATTCGCGGTAGGCAACCTGCGGCGCGCCGACGGCAGCTTCGACGTTGAATTCACGACGCATGCGATCGACGATGATCTCGAGGTGCAGTTCGCCCATGCCGGAGATGATGGTCTGGCCGGTGTCTTCGTCGGTGCGCACGCGGAACGACGGGTCTTCCTGCGCCAGACGGTTGAGGGCCACGCCCATCTTCTCCTGGTCGCTCTTGGTCTTCGGCTCCACCGCGACGTGGATCACCGGCTCCGGAAACACCATGCGCTCCAGGACGATGATGCGCTTGGGATCGCACAGGGTCTCGCCTGTGGTCACGTCTTTCAGACCCACGGCGGCGCCGATGTCTCCGGCGCGCACTTCCTTGATTTCAGCGCGCTCGTTCGCGTGCATCTGCAACAGGCGGCCGATGCGCTCCTTCTTGCCGCGCACGGTCGTGTAGACCGTGTCGCCCGAGTTGAGCACACCCGAGTAGACGCGGAAGAACGTAAGCTGCCCGACGAACGGGTCGGTCATGATCTTGAACGCGAGCGCGGCAAACGGCTGCTCGTCGTCCGGAGTGCGCGAGTCGACCTTGCCGGTGTCGTCTTCACCCTTGACCGGAGGAACATCCGCCGGCGCGGGCATGTATTCGACCACGGCGTCCAGCATCGCCTGCACGCCCTTGTTCTTGAACGCCGAGCCGCAAAGCATCGGAGTGATCTCGCTCCTGATGGTGCGCGTGCGCAGGCCCTTCTTGATTTCCGCGACGGAGAGCTCGTTGCCCTCAAGATACTTGTGCATCAGTTCGTCGTCGCCCTCGGCGGCGGCCTCGACCATCTTCTCGCGCCATTCCTTCGCTTCGGCGAGCAGGCCTTCGGGGATGTCGCGCATCTCGAACTTCATGCCCTGGGTCGAATCGTCCCAGTAGATCGCCTTCATCTTGACCAGGTCGATCACGCCTTCGAATTTTTCCTCGGCGCCGATCGGCAACTGCAGCGGGATCGGATTGGCCTTGAGCCGGGTCTTCATCTGCGCGTAGACCTTGAGGAAATCAGCCCCCTGACGATCCATCTTGTTGATGAACGCGAGCCGCGGAACCTTGTACTTGTTGGCCTGGCGCCACACGGTTTCCGACTGCGGCTGAACCCCGCCTACTGCGCAATACACCATGCACGCGCCGTCGATCACGCGCATCGAGCGTTCCACTTCGATGGTGAAGTCCACGTGGCCCGGCGTGTCGATGATGTTGATGCGGTGTTCCGGAAACGACAGGTCCATGCCTTTCCAGAAACATGTGGTCGCAGCCGAGGTGATGGTGATGCCCCGCTCCTGCTCCTGCTCCATCCAATCCATGGTCGCGGCGCCGTCGTGCACCTCGCCGATCTTGTGGTTCACGCCGGTGTAGAACAGGATGCGTTCCGTGGTCGTGGTCTTGCCGGCGTCAATGTGGGCACTGATGCCGATGTTGCGGTACCGCTCGATTGGGGTTTTGCGTGCCACGATAAGAACCTTAAATGCCTTTGACCGCCAAGACGCAGCAAACACCAGAAGCCTGTCTGGCTATTGCGTTCAATTTGGGCAGTTCGTTAAGTCGAAAAATTCCGTTTTGTAGTCGTTTGCTTTGCCGGCGATCAGAAGCGGTAGTGCGCGAACGCCTTGTTGGCCTCGGCCATGCGGTGCACTTCGTCGCGCTTTTTCATCGCGCTGCCGCGCCCCTCTGCGGCCTCCAGCAGTTCGTTCGCCAGACGCAGGTCCATCGATTTCTCGCTGCGCTTTTGCGCCGCCTCGCGCAACCAGCGCATCGCCAGGGCAACGCGGCGTACCGGACGCACTTCGACCGGCACCTGATAGTTGGCGCCGCCGACACGCCGGCTCTTCACTTCGACCATGGGCTTCACGTTGGACACGGCCAAACCGAAGACCTCGATCGGATCCTTGCCGGACTTCGTCTTGATTGCGGTGAAGGCACGATAGATGATGCTCTCTGCGACGGACTTCTTGCCGCGCGTCATCAGCACATTGATGAACTTTGCAACATCCTGATTTCCGAATTTCGGATCCGGGAGAATATCGCGCTTGGGTACTTCTCTGCGTCGTGGCACTTTATGACCTCAATGTCGAATGTTCAATTATTAATCCTGAATCCCGCTGCCGGCTTTCCGGCCCCTGCTGCCCGATCCAGCACTAAGCATTCACAATCAAAAAACAGCCCCTAAGAACGCCTGACAACCTTAGGCCGCCTTCGGCTTTTTCGCGCCGTACTTGGAACGGCTCTGCTTGCGATCCTTCACGCCCTGCGTGTCCAGGCTTCCGCGCACCATGTGGTAGCGCACACCCGGCAGGTCTTTCACCCGGCCGCCGCGAATCAGCACCACCGAGTGCTCCTGCAGATTGTGGCCTTCGCCGCCGATATAGCTGATCACCTCGAAGCCGTTGGTCAGGCGCACCTTGGCGACCTTGCGCAGAGCGGAATTCGGTTTTTTCGGAGTCGTGGTATAGACGCGCGTACATACTCCGCGCTTTTGCGGCGAATTTCCGAGCGCAGGCACCTTGCTTTTGGCTGTGACACGCTCTCGCGGCTTACGCACTAACTGATTGATTGTTGGCATTATTTGATATTCCGAAATAAAATCGGGACGACCAATCTACGCATGGACGCCCCGGATATCGCAAAGAGGCGGGATTATACAAACAAAATCAAGGGCGAGTCAACAGGAGTTGTCTACGAAAATCGGCGATCCTGTGCGCTTCTAACTGAACCGGCGTCCGGTCGAACCTTTTGAGTCGAATTGCCTGAGCCGGAACTAGGCGCGCCTTCCGGAAACACCGAGAATTCCAAGCTCGAAGATCGGGCGTTCAGCACCGGAATGGCGTCCGTCAAAAATAGTGGGCCCGTTGGGCGCGATTGCGCTTGACTCCGGCGCAGCGCCTGTGCGAATGTCCGGCGCGTGCCGCCTGCGCTTTTTTGCATCCTGCAC
The DNA here is from genome assembly GCA_964400745.1 of uncultured Enterobacteriaceae bacterium. Classification (GTDB taxonomy): domain Bacteria; phylum Pseudomonadota; class Gammaproteobacteria; order Burkholderiales; family SG8-39; genus 2-12-FULL-64-23. Next base: position 3,461 of record CAYNVY010000284.1, read on the forward strand.
CCTGAATACACCCCCCGTTTGATGCGGATCAACAAAAGGATTTCCCGTGACCAGCGCCCTGTTCCAGCCCATCAATTTGCGTGAGCTTCGCCTTCCCAACCGCGTCATGATCTCGCCCATGTGCCAGTACTCTGCGACGGACGGAAACCCCAACGACTGGCATCTGATCCATCTTGGGCAGCTCTCGCTCGGCGGCGCGGGACTGCTTTGCATTGAAGCCAGCGGGGTCGAGGCAATCGGCCGCATCACCCCGGGCTGCCTCGGACTGTATTCGAATGAGAACGAAGCTGCGTTTCGCCGGCTGATCAGCGGACTGAGGTGCCATTCGCACATGCCCATTGCGATACAACTCGCCCATGCCGGGCGCAAGGCATCGAGCCATACGCCATGGGACGGAGGCAAGCTGATCGATCCGAATTCGGGCGGCTGGGAGACGATCGCGCCTTCGGCGGTTCCGTTTTCTCCGGTCGAACCGCCGCCAAGGGAAATGAACGCTGCCGATCTTTCGCGCGTGCGCGATGCCTTCGCCGGTGCGGCACGGCGCGCCGCGGCACTCGGCATAGATGCGATCGAATTGCATGCGGCACACGGCTACCTGCTGCATCAATTCCTCTCTCCGCTATCCAACCGGCGCAGCGACCGGTACGGCGGATCGCTAGAAAACCGCATGCGCTTTCCGCTGGAGGTGTTTTCGGCCGTGCGCGAGGCCTGGCCGGATTCGAAGCCCGTCCTGGTGCGCATATCGGCAAGCGATTGGATCGACGGCGGATGGAATCTGCAGCAGTCGATCGAGTTCGCGCACCGGCTCAAAGCCGCGGGTTGCGACTGTATCGACGTGTCCAGCGGCGGCCTTGCGCCAGACCAAAAGATCACCCTGGGCCCGGGCTATCAGGTGCCCTTTTCAGAGGCGATCCGCAAGGAGGTCGGCATCCCGACCGTTAGCGTCGGCCTGATCACCGACCCGCGGCAGGCGGAGGATATCGTCGCCGGCAACAAGGCGGACATCGTGGCTCTCGCCCGAGGCGCCCTGTTCGATCCGCACTGGGCATGGCGCGCCGCAGTCGAACTGGGCGGCGAAGTGAGCGCGCCCAAGCAATATTGGCGCGCCCCGCCGCGCGGTGCCGAAGCGATTTTTCGCGGCGCCACAGGCGGCCAGCGCTGAGTCGCTAGCCTGGCCCTTGCACAAATCAATTCTTCGGCACACTGCGCACCGCACAGGCAGGAGCCCTTTAACAGGCCTCGCGCCATACTGGCTAGACTGAGGTTCTCCCGCCCTACTCCCCGGGGCGCGGGCAGTCCAAAGATCAAAAAAGCCGGCGATTGCCGGCTTTTTTTGGAGCAGAGGAAGATAGCGGCTATACGCTCTCTTCTGCCGCCTGCGTTTCGGCAGCCCCTTCCTCGCCTTCCGCCGTCAACAGCTCCATGGCGGGCGGCGGTGTCTTGCGCACCTTGTGGTAGGCCATACCGGTTCCAGCCGGGATCAAACGGCCGACGATGACGTTCTCCTTCAGGCCGCGCAAGTCGTCCTTCTTGCCCATGATTGCGGCCTCGGTGAGCACGCGCGTGGTCTCCTGGAACGACGCAGCCGAAATGAAGGAATCGGTGGACAGGGACGCCTTGGTGATACCGAGCAGCATGTAGCTGAACGTGCCCGGCCTCTTGCCGTCGGCTTCGACGATTTCGTTCTCTTTCAGCAGATCGGCACG
>CAYNVY010000285.1:0-5139 GCA_964400745.1 uncultured Enterobacteriaceae bacterium
CAGGCGCGCATCGGGCTGCGCGATCCGAAAGATGAAAGCCCAAAAATAAAAAGCCCGCGTTGCCGCGGGCTTTTCCGTCCTGCAGGCGCCGGAGCGCCTCCTCCTCCCTCTTCTGTTTTTATGTAGCCTCGGTCGAGATATCCCCGGTGAGGCTGGGGTAGCGCACGTGCTCGACCAGGTCCTGTACTTCCTTTTCCGGTGCCGGGGTGAGCAGGCTCACCACGATGATCACGGCGAAGCCCAGCGGCACGCCCCACAGGCCGGCCGAGATCGGCTGTATGCCCCACCAGATGTTGTCGGCGATGGCGCTTTTCACGCCGAACACGCTGCGCAGCCAGGGCTGGGTCGTCGCCATGTAGTAGAAGGTGATGCCGAGGCCGGCGACCATGCCCAGGGTCGCGCCCCATTTGTTGGCGCGTCCCCAGAAGATTCCCAGGGTGAGCGCCGGGAAGAAGGCCGCCGCCGCGAGCGAGAAGGCCGCGGACACGAGGAACAGGATGTCCGCCGGTTTTTGTGCTGCGACCGTCGCCGCGATCAAGGCCACGATCAGCAGCAGGATTTTCGATACCGTGACGCGGCGCGCGGTCGACGCATTCGGATCCAGCATCTTGTAGTAGAAGTCGTGCGACAGCGCGTTGGCGATGGTGAGCAGCAGCCCGTCCGCGGTGGAGAGCGCCGCTGCCAGACCGCCTGCGGCCACCAGGCCCGAGATCACGTAGGGCAGGCCGGCGATTTCCGGCGTCGCCAGCACGATGATGTCGCCGCCGATCGCGATTTCCGCCAGCTGCACCAGCCCGTCCTTGTTGACGTCCACGATGGACAGCAGTGTCGCGTCCACCTTGCTCCAGGACGCCACCCAGGCCGGAAGTTTTGCGAACTCCGAGCCGACCAGCAGGGTGTACACGTCGTACTTCGCCAGAACGGCCAGCGCCGGCGCGGTGAAGTAGAGCAGGAAGATGAAGAACAGCGACCAGAACACCGATTCGCGCGCCTCCCTCACCGAGGGCGTGGTGTAGTAGCGCATCAGGATGTGCGGCAGGGCGGCGGTGCCGACCATCAGGCAGAAGATCAGCGCCAGGTAGTTGCGTCGCGCCACGTCGCGCGCGGCGTCGTCCTTGCCCGGGAACGCTTCCGCGTGCCGCAGCGGCGGACCGGCGCGCGCTGCACCGGCCGCCTCCTTCGTCCACTGCGCCTTGGCTGCCGCGGCGTCCTTGGGAAAGGCCTCCAGCGCTTTCTGCGCGGCTGCGACCGTGTCGGCCGGCGCGTTCTCGGCTTTCAGCTTGTCGAGGTTCGCGCTGAGCTTCTGCTTTTCGGTGTCGAACGAAGCCGGCAAACCCTTGAGGTTGGCGCTCGCCGCGTCGGCGCGTGACTTGAACATGCCGCGCACTTCCAGTTCCTTCGGATCCTTGATCAGCACTTCTTCCCTGGCGGTGACTTTCTCCAGCATCTTGCCGTAGACGAGTTGCGGCACCGGAATGGTGGTGTGCTTCACCGACAGCCAGACCACGGGGATCATGTAGGCCACGATCAGGATGATGTACTGCGCCACCTGGGTCCAGGTTACCGCGCGCATGCCGCCGAGGAAAGAGCACACCAGAATGCCGCCGAGGCCGAGGAAAATGCCGACCTCGAACTCGACGCCGACCATGCGCGCCGTGATCAGGCCCACGCCGTAGATCTGCGCCACGACGTAGGTGAAGGAGCACAGGATGGCGGCGAAAATGCCGACCGCGCGCGGTATGTGCCCGCCGTAGCGCGCGCCGAGAAAGTCGGGAATGGTGAACTGCCCGAATTTTCTGAGGTAGGGCGCGAGGAACAGGGCCACCAGGCAGTAGCCGCCGGTCCAGCCCATGATGAACGAGAGGCCGAAGAAACCGGTGAGGTACAGCGTGCCGGCCATGCCGATGAAGGACGCCGCCGACATCCAGTCGGCGCCGGTCGCCATGCCGTTGAATATCGCCGGGACGCGGCGGCCTGCGACGTAGTACTCGGCCGCGTCGGAGGTGCGCGCCATGATGCCGATGCCGGCGTACAGGCCCACGGTGGCGAAGAGGAAGGTGTAACCGATCCAGTTGCGCGGCAGGCCCATCTGCTCCGCGATCGCCAGTACGATGACGAAGGCGACGAAGCCGCCGGTGTACCAGGTGTAGATCTTGCTCAGCTGGCTCTTGAATTCTTTCCCTGTGCCTGCGGAAAAGACCCCGCCTCCCTTTGTTCCCGTTTCGGCGCTCATTTGTCTTCTCCTTCGTGCACTCCGTATTCCAGGTCGAGTTTGTTCATGTAGCGGGCGTAGTACCAGATGATGACCACGTAGATGATCAAGGCGCCCTGCGCTCCCATCCAGAACGAGAACGGCCAGCCGAAGAAATTGAAGGCCAGTTCGCGCGAATAGTAGCCGACGACAAAAGTGACGACGAACCAGATCGCGAGCAGGATCGCCGTGATGCGCAGGTTCTTGCTCCAGTACTCATGGTGCTTTTGGGTCAACTGCATGATGCCCCTCCTTTGGAATCTAGGTGGATCGACTCTGAAACACGCCGCGTGTACGCGGCGCCGCTGCGTTTTTGTGCTTTTATCGCAGCTTGCCCGGGGCAGGCTATATGGATTTACTTACATCAACCTTACGCTGGGGGCGATTTTCGGCACACGTGCGCCGCAGGGTTGTTGCGCTGCGCAATGACGAGGAGTTGTCAGTCGCGCACTTGCATGTTGCGGCGCGGCAGGACTGCGCGCCCGGGTTGATGGCGCGACGAGCGATCGCTACTGGCTACTGCTCGGGCAGGCTGAGTCCGGTCTCGCGCGCGAGCTGCTTCGCCACCTTGGGCTCGAAGGTCATCAGATGGTTCAGCACCTTCTGCGCCTTGTCGCGCTGATTCAGATCGACTTCGACCCGCGCCAGTTGGTACCAGCCGTAGGGGCTCATCGGTTGCAGCTCGGTGTTGCGCTTGAGCGGTTCCACCGCTTCCGCGTAGCGGCGCAAAGCGATCATCGACAGCCCGATGCCGTAGTGCGCCCGGTCGTGCTCCGGGTTGATTTCGATCGCGCGCCGGAACGCGGCCATCGCGTCATCGTGTTTGCCCAGTTCCTGCAGCAGAAAGCCGCGGTTGAAATGCGCCTCGTCGTTCTCCGGCTTGATCGCGATCACGCGCTCGAACATCTCCAGCGCGTCGTGCTTGCGGCCGGCTTCGGCGTAGCGGAAGGCGATCGAGGCGAGCGCGAGCGTGTCGAGCGGATCGGCCGCGAGCATCTTCCGGTAATACGCGATGCCCTTTTCACGCTGCCGGAACAGGATGCACCAGGCCGCCATGTGGTCCCAGTACCAGCGCTGCAGTGAGCTACGCATTCATCGCTCCTGCAGGCATTGCGCCACCGCGACGCCGTGGCCCACGCACAGGTCGGCGATCGCGATCATGACCCAGAAGTAGCCGACCAGGAGCAGCGACAGGACGACCAGCGGCAGCTGGCCGTCGCTGATTCTTTTCGGCGTGATCAGGCGCGCGAGGCGCGTAAATGGCATGACCACGGTCTCGAGCAAGCGAAAGAAGAAGTTGGTCTTTACGTCCTGCCCCAACGCGCGCGCGATCATGAACACCGCGCCCTGTCCGGCGAGCGCGAGCAGCGGGATCGCCAGCACGAGCTGGATCAGGCGCAACCAGTAGAGGGAGGACTGCAGATCGTCCATGAAATTCAAAGGCTCGCTTTGCGCGGCGCGGTTTTCGGGATGGCGCGATTGTGGGGCATCGCGCTCCGGCGCGTCAATGCACAATTGCGATCGCCATGCTTGCGGCACGCGTCATTGCGTTGCCCGCGATTGCGCCGCGCCGCGCCGCGGCCACAGCTCGGTTTTGCGGCTACACCATGGCCTTGCGCATCACCCGCTTCAGGTGGTGTATCTGGTCCAGCGCCACCTTCAGCGCCTTGCGGTCGCTCGCGGCCAGCGCTGCGTCGCGCTTTGCTTTCCACTCCTTGATCCTGGCCTTGGTCGCTACCTTGTCTATGCCCTTGACCTCCTTGTGCGCGTGCATGTCGATGGCCAGCGCCTTGCACAGCGCCACCAGCAGGTGGTCCTTGTTCAATTGCGTGTAGCCCTGCACCGCTTCGTGGGTGATGTCTTTGGCGATCTCGCGCAGCTCGGCCAGGGGTTTGTGCTTCAATTCCTCGTAGGTGTGTACCATGGTTGCTCCTTCTTTCTATGCCAGGGTTTGTGGAGATTTACTTCCAGTTCAGATTCAATTTGCGCTGCGAGGCTGCACAGTCGCGCAGATACAGATTGATGAGACTTTGATAGGGAATTCCGATCTGCTCGGAAACGGACTTGAAATAGTTGATGGACTCCTCGTCCAGTCGAATAGTGATCTGCTTCTTCAGTTGCGAGGCGTAGGGATTCTTGCGGGCGGCCGAAAAGTCGTATTCTTTGCGCATGGTGCACCTTTAAGGGTAGGGCTTCGCTTCCTTGACCGTCGCTTTTCGAGCCGAGATGATTCGGATCAGGCCGTCGTTGCCGCGGCAGCAATGGCAGACAACCAATATCTTCAGCGCAGAGCTCAACCCAAGCAGAATGAAACGCTCTTCGTCTTCCGAATGGTCCGGGTCGTCGATCAACCTGGCGCGTTCATCGTAGAAGACCGACTTCGCCTCCTCGAAACCGATGCCGTGCTTCTTCAGGTTGGCAGCGGCTTTGCGCTCGTCCCATTCGAAGTGCAAGGAGCTCATAGGCGGAGTGTAGTTACAATGTAGTGTATTTGCAAGCAATGTGCGGGCAGGACGGCGCTTGGCGTCGCGCCGGGTGCCGCGGCGCTGCGGGCGAAGGCGCAATGCTAGAATGTTTTCGTGCCCGCGTCTGCATGACCTGACACAAGCCCTGGCGTTTTTGTCGAGGTTTGTGTCGACGTTTGGACCGGCACGGACCGCGGACGCGCAGTCATCTCGGACCGGCGCCCGCTGCTTCAACCGGAGACTCTCATCACCGACCCCCTGAAACGCCTGCAGCACCTGCGCTGGACCGCATTCGGCCTGGGCGCCACGGCATTCGTGCTGGCGTTTTTTCACCGTCTCGCCCCGGGGGCGCTGGCGGGCGAGATGCAACGGGTGTTCGGCGTTTCCGGCGCGTCGCTGGGCCTGCTCGCCGCGATGTATTTC
>CAYNVY010000286.1:0-5126 GCA_964400745.1 uncultured Enterobacteriaceae bacterium
TTGGCCTTCCTCTTTGTAATGCGCCCGGTCATGATGTTGTCGAGCACGCTCATGCCCTTGAACAGGGCGATGTTCTGGAAGGTGCGGGCAATATTCGGCTGGGCCGCCATGTGTGGCTCCATGCGCTTGCGCTCATTGCCGTGCCAGAAAATCTTGCCTTCCTGCGGGTGGTAAACGCCGTTGATGACGTTGAGCATCGAGCTCTTGCCAGCACCGTTCGGGCCGATGATGGCGCGGATTTCGTGCTGACGGACATCGAAGGAAATATCGGTCAGCGCCTTGACGCCGCCGAAGCGCAGGGAAATATTCTGCAGGTCGAGAATGACGTCGCCTATTTTCTTGGACATATCAGGCAGCCTTCTTCACGATCGGAAAGGTCTTGGCATCGATGATCCGGAGGTCGGCCGACACCTTGCCGCGCCGGCCATCCTCGAACTTGACCTCGGTTTCGATGAACTGATTGGCCTTGCCCTCATAGAGGGCGTCGATCAGCACCTTGTATTTTTCGGCAACGAAGTTGCGGCGAACCTTGCGCGTCCGCGTCAGCTCATCGTCGTCGGGGTCCAGCTCCTTGTGCAGGACGAGGAAGCGATGAATTTGCGAATCGGCGACCATGCTGTCGTGCACCAGATCGGCGTTGATCTGCTCGACGCACTCGCGGATCAGTTCTAGCACCTGCGGCTTGCTCGCCAGATCTGCGTAACCGGAATACGAAATACCGCGCCGCTCGGCCCAGTTGCCGACCGCACCGACGTCGATATTGACGAAGGCGGTGACCATGTCGCGGTCGTGACCAAAGCAGACGACTTCCTTGATGTGCTGGAAGAACTTGAGTTTGTTCTCGATGTAGTTCGGGGCGAACATCGCACCGTTCTTGAGTTTGCCGACATCCTTGGCCCGGTCGATGATCTTGAGGTGGCCATCCTCGTCGAGGAAGCCGGCGTCGCCGGTCATGAAATAGCCGTCGGCATTGAGCGATTCGGCCGTGGCATCGGGACGCTTGTAGTATTCCTTGAGCAGCATCGGGCCTTTGACCAGCACTTCGCCGTTGTCGGCAATCTTGATTTCGACGCCGGGGGCCGGTTGACCGACGGAGTCGAACTTGATTGCGCCGTCCGGCTGCATACAGACGTAGGCGCAGGTTTCAGTCTGGCCATAGAACTGTTTGAGGTTAATGCCCATCGAACGGTAGAAGCGGAACAGCTCCGGCCCGATAGCCGCGCCGGCCGTGTAGGCGACCTTGATGCGGCTCATGCCGAGCACATTGCGCAGCGGTCCATAAACGAGGATGTTTCCGAGCCAGTACTGCAGGCGATCACCGAAGCCGACCGATTTGCCGTCAAGAATGTCAGAACCGCAGCGTTTGGCCACCGCCATGAAGTGGTGGAACATTTTCTGTTTGAGCTTGCCGGCATCTTCCATGCGGATCATGACCGAGGTCAGCAGGCTTTCAAAAACACGCGGCGGGGCGAAATAGCAGGTCGGGCCGATTTCGCGCAGATCACTCATCACCGTGTCGCCGGATTCCGGGCAATTGATGGTGAAACCGGCGACGAGCGCCTGGCCGTAGGAGAACAGGTGATCACCGACCCAGGCCATCGGCAGGTAGGACAGGATGTTGTCCTCCGGCCCGAGCTTGTCGAAATCGACTCCGCTTTGCGCGGCGGTGATGAAGGCCGCGTGAGTCTGGCACACGCCCTTCGGCTTGCCCGTGGTGCCCGAGGTGTAGAGCATGATCGCCACGTCCTCGGGGCTGCCCTTGGCGATTTCGGCATCGATGAAGTCCGGATGGCTGCGGTTGTGAGCGCGCCCCAGTTGCTGCACTGCGTCCATCGCGTGCAGAAACGGCTGATCGTAGTGCCGCATGCCGCGCGGTTCGTCGTACATGACGTGCGCCAGCTGCGGGCAGCTTTCCTTGATTTCCAGCAGCTTGTCCACCTGCTCCTGGTCTTCCACCACCGCGAATTTGATCTCGGCGTCCTGCAGCACGAACAGCAATTCCTGCGCCACCGCGTCCTGGTACATGGGCACCGGGACGCCGCCCAGGCACTGCGCCGCCGCCATGGCCCAGTAAAGGCGCGGCCTGTTGTCGCCGATGATCGCAAGGTTGTCGCCGCGTTTGAAGCCGAGCTGGGCCAGACCGCAGGCGAGCGCGCGCACTTCTTCGCAGACCTGGCCCCAGTTCCAGGTCTGCCAGATGCCGAGGTCCTTCTCGCGCGCCGCCGGTTGATCCGGGCGCACGGCCGCCTGGTGCAGCAGCAGCCGCGGAAACGTATCCGTAGACCTTTCCGACATCGGAACCTCCTCCAATACCCGGCGCCCCTTTGGGGCTTTCTGAAGCTTATTGTAAGCCTGGGGCTGCTTCCTGCAAGATCCCGCGGCCGCGCCCTGTCGCCGGCGCTTCACTCACTATACGACACAAACTTGGTGCAAAATGTCATTTGATTGACATTTGAAGGACGAGCTCCCGATGCGGGTGCTGGAAGACATGCTGGCCTTGAGCCCGTGGACGCATCAACTGCCTGCGGACCACCTCGAGCGGGTGCGCTCGGACATCGTCGTGCGCGAGTTCGCTTCCGGGGCCTATGTCTGTCGCAAGGGCGATCAGGCGAATGCGTGGCTCGGAGTGATCGATGGATTGATCAAGCTGCACAGTATTTCACGTTCTGGCAAATCGGTGACTTTCGCCGGCATACCCGCGGGTGGCTGGTTCGGGGAAGGTTCGGTGCTCAAGGGAGAACTGCTCAAGTACGATGTCGTGGCATTGCGCGCTTCGCGTATCGCGCTCATGCCCGAGGCCACGTTCCGCTGGTTGCTCGACACCAGCATCGCATTCAACCAGTTCCTGCTGAAGCAATTGAACGAACGTCTGGGGCAGTTCATCGGCATGGTCGAACATGACCGGCTGCTCGAACCGGACGCGCGCGTGGCACGCGCGCTGGCCGCGCTGTTCAACCGGCATCTGTACCCGGTCACCGAGGCGCATATCCAGATTTCGCAGGAAGAACTCGGTTATCTCGCCGGCGCGTCACGCCAGCGCGTCAATCGCGCCCTGCAGGTGCTCGGTGGCGCGGGTCTGGTGAAGGTCGATTACGGCCTGATCACCGTGCTCGACCTGGCCGGCCTGCAGCGTTACGGCACCTGATGCGCGGACGGTTAAGCTACGCCGCGCCAGGCGCCGGCGATAAATGCCTCGGGCGCTGCCGCCGCGACTATTTTGCGCGTTCCTTGCGCGCCAGCTCGACCAGTTGGCCGAGCACCACCATCAGTTGGCGCGTGCTGCCGGTCATGCTGGCGGAAGTCACGAATTTTCCGTCGACCACGATGCTCGGCACCCCCTTGATATCGTAGGTCTGTATCATCTGGCGCGCTGCGACCAGCTTCGCCTGCACCCCGGGCGAGCGGTAGGCGCTGATGAATTTTTCCCTGTCGACGCCGTTCTTGCTCACCCAGTTAAGCATACCGGCCTCCTCGTTCAGCTTGATGCCGTCGAAGTGAAACTGGTCGTACACCGGCCAGTGCAGGCGCTCGAGCTGGCCCACGGCCTCCAGCGCGTAGAACAGCTTGGCAAAGTGGTCCCAGTTGTCCGAGGACAGAGCCGGCACGCGGCGCAGCGCGACCGCGCCCGGCGAATTGAAGTACCAACGCGCAAGCGCCGGCTCCAGTTCGTAGCACACGGGGCAGCCGTAGTAGAAGAACTCGATGACCTCTATCTTGTCGCCGCTCGCGACCGGCCGGGGCGGATCCAGGCGAATATAGTCCCGGCTGAGTTGCGGCAGGGTCTGTGCCTGGGCGAGGACATTGGTCGTGACCAGCGCGAGCCAGAGGACCGCGCAAACGGCCAAGGTTTTTCTCATGAAAATCATTGCTCTGTCTCCCGTCCACGCTGGAACCCCGAATCATATGCCATACGGCCGGGTTTGCCAAAGCGGGTTTGTCAAAGCGCTTGTGCCCGGCTGTCTGAGCCATTATTCTCGCCGCATGTTTGCGCGATGCATGAACCGCTTGGCGATGATCGTGGCGTCGGCCCTGGGGTTCGCAGTGCCTGCGCTGGCGTGCGCCCTGCTCGCGCTGGCAGGCAGCGTGCACGCGCAACAGGCGCTAGTCGCAGACGGCTACGCCGACGAAAACCGCGATTGGGGGATCGCCCCGACCAAGCGGCTGCGTCAGCCGCCTTATCACGCGCCGACACCACTCACGATCCCGGGCGCACAAGTGGTGCAAACGCGCGAATTGCAGGCCATGCTGGCCGGTGCATCTCCCCCCGTTCTGATCGACGTGCTGTCGGAGGGCGGGCATGTCACTCTGCCTGGCGCAGTGTGGATTGCAGGCGCCGGCCGCGGCACGAATTTCATGGACCCGGTGCAGTCGGTGCTGGCGCAATTGCTGGACAAGCTGAGCGGCGGCGACAAAGCCAGGGGGCTGGTGTTTATTTGCGCGAGTTCGCAGTGCTGGTTGTCCTACAACGCGGCCTTGCGCGCGGTAGCTGCAGGTTACGACCGGGTATATTGGTATCGCGGGGGAATCGAGGCCTGGGGGGCTGCGGGATTGCCCACCGCGAGAACCGCGGGCAAGGCGCCCGCCCCCTAAACGTACGCGAAAGCGCGCCTGAGGGTCTGCCCGCAGGCGCGCCGGTCGTTTCTATTTTTTCTGCGCCGCGCCGCCACTCTTCTTGCGCGCCTGATCGACCAGAAATTCCGTAACGCCGACCATCTGCTCGAATGACTTCATGTTATCGGTGATGACGACGTACTTGCCGTTGACCGCCACCGCCGGTACGCCTTCGATCTTGTACGCCTGCGTGAGCTGTGCGGCGCGCTTCAACTTGCCTTCGACGCTGAACGAACGATAGGCCGCGGCGAACTTTTTCGTGTCCACACCCTGTTTCGCCAGCCATTCGGTAAGCGCCGCTTCATTTGCGACTCTGAGCCTGGAACCCGTGTGGACTGCTTCGAACAGCGCCTTGTGCAGACGCTGTTCCTCGCCGATCGCCTCCAGCGCGTAAAAAGCGCGGGCGCCCTGGGCGTATTCCTCGTTGAACATCGCCGGAACGCGGCGGAACTGGACGTCCTTGGGCAGTTTCTTTATCCAGGGCTCGAGCACGGGCTCGAAATGGTAGCAATGCG
>CAYNVY010000287.1:0-5098 GCA_964400745.1 uncultured Enterobacteriaceae bacterium
TTCAACAACCACGAGGGCAGCACCAAGAGCTACGACTACGTGCGCGAGCACAACGAGAGCGTCAACCGGCTCGATTTCTGGCCGACGCGCGAGGCGATCGGCGTCGATTACCGGGAAGGCGAAGTGATCGACGTGCCGCAGCACGACGGCTCGGTGCTGCGCCTGCGCAAGATTCATGCGGAGTACGACCCCCTGGACCGCGTCAAGGCGCAGAACTACATCGCCGAGCACCAGGCCAAGGGGGAGCTCGTCACCGGACTGCTCTACATCCAGCCCGACGCCGAAGACCTGCATGCCCACCTCGATACCGTGGCCACGCCGTTCAACCGGCTGGGCGTAAAGGAACTGTGCCCGGGTGCCGCGGCGCTGGAGAAGCTGAACGCGGCGTTGCGTTAGCCGGCCCCCCTGCGGTCAAGAGAATTGCCGGCTGCCAAAAGCGCGGCTGTCGAGTGGCCGTCTCAGTGCGGAAGGTAGTCTTCGACGGCTTTGCAAAGGTCATCCGCACTGATTGGCAGGGACACGAAAGCATGTGCGCTATCCTGACTATTCGACCTTAGAGCCTCCTCCTTGCTTACCATGGAGGTGAGAAAGACAAACTTGATCGTGCGCAAATCCGGGTCCGCTTCCAGCAGCGCAGCAATTTCGGAGCCGAGCAAACCGGGCATCATCACGTCTAACAGGATCAGGTCGGGGCGGAATTCCCGGGCGACTTCGATGACTCTTCGTCCCATGTTCTCGGTGCGGACCTCGTAACGCCCAGTCTTTTCAAGGATGCCCCGGATCAACCCGGTCATCGCCGGCTTGTCATCTACCACCAGTATTCTCTTCTTCATTAGCCCAGTTCTCTAAAGCTGGCCAAATAAAATCGGTCAACACTGTCTGTCGCCAGACTTCTGTCGTTGCCCGAGTGGCGCGAACACGCAAGCCCATGGATACGCTGCGAAAGATTCTACGCTATTCAATTATTCAGAGAAAAATGCGCCCTGGTTCGGCCATCAGGGTCGGCCATCAGGGTCGGCCATTGCGGTCGGCCATCGCGGTCGGCCCAGGCGCAACGTTAGCTTGACCCAAGCCACCTCGCCCTTGGGCGTAGCGCAGTGATGCGCATCCTGCCACACCCGGTTGGAACACCGGGATGCTCCGCCACGGCAATATCCTGTCCGAAGGCATACAAATTGCCAAGCTTCTCCCGGCCTGAGGATCAAGGAATTGCCGCCACAACTTGCCCGCACGGGTGTACTGTCTGTCAATCATGAAAATCGCTTCGATTCCGACCGCTTCCCGTACCGACAAGATCATCCGCTTCGCCTACGTCGCCGTGGTTTTGGCGCTGGCGGTGTTTGCGCTGCTGACCTACAAGGAACTGCAACGGCAGCGCAGCGCCCCGGTCACCCTGCCGCATTACGCGTTCTACGTCGTCGACAATCCGGAAGGCTTCGTGGTCAAGGCCTTCGGCACCTGGTACGTCGCCGACGGCCCGGCCCCGGCGGAGAATCTGCAGACCACCGCCATCGAATGCAGGAAGACGCCCCTGCAGTGCGTGGAGTCGACGGCGATGGTGTCGGTGAGCGAGCGCGGCTTTCTCGACGCCGTTTCCACGGTGTTCCAGGTCGAGCGCTGGAACGAGGAGGAGATCGTCACCAGGGCGGAGAAGGGCCGGTGCACGACACGCATGATCCGCATGGATCTGACGAATCGACAAGCAAGCAGCGTGATCGCGGCCATCCCCGGCGCGGAGCCATGCAAGGAGCAGCCGCGCACCCTCAAGCTTGAAAGCGGGGCGAAAGCGCGCTCCGAAGCCCTGGGCAGGGCGAAATAGCGGGAAGCATGAAGACCGTCAGCCTCCCTTCGGGCGAACGGATTCCCGCCTTCGGCCTGGGAACCTGGAACATAGGCGAGGACGCGGTCGCGCGCGCGGAGGAAATCGCGACGCTGCGCCTGGGCCTGGACCTGGGCGCGCGGCTGATCGACACTGCGGAGATGTACGGCGACGGCCGCTCGGAGGAACTCATCGCCGAGGCGATCGCGGGGCGGCGCGAGGAAGTGTACCTGGTGAGCAAGGTGTACCCGCACAACGCGTCGGCGAAGGCCATGCCGGCGGCCTGCGAGCGCAGCCTGCGCCGGCTGAAGACCGACCGCATCGACCTGTATCTGCTGCATTGGCGCGGCGGCGTGCCGCTGGCGGAGACGCTGCAGGCCCTGCTGCGCCTCAAGGACGCGGGCAAGATCCGGCACTTCGGCGTGAGCAATCTCGATCTCGCCGACATGCAGGAACTATCCCGACTGCCGGGCGGGGAGGGGGTCGCGACGAATCAATTGCTCTACAACCTCACGCGGCGCGGCATCGAGTGGGACCTGTTGCCCTGGCTGCGCCAGAGGCGCGTGCCGCTCATGGCCTATTCGCCGATCGAACAGGGGCGGCTCGCCGCTAACCGCAAGCTGGCTGGGTTCGCCCAGCGCCACGGCATGACGCCGGCGCAGGCCGCGCTCGCCTGGCTGCTCGCGCGCGAGGACGTGATCGTGATTCCGAAAACCGGCCGCCGCGAGCGTCTGAAAGAGAACCTGGGCGCACTCGATCGAAGCCTGAGCGCGGCGCAACTGGCCGAACTCGACCGCCTGTTTCCCCCGCCCGACTGCGCGAGCGCGCTGCAGATGCTCTGATCCGCAGCCTAGTCTTGCGCCCGCGCCCGCGCCCGCGCCTGCGCAGCGCTCCCGGTCAACGGGGTAAAATTCGATCCTGAGCTGATTCGCATCCACATTCATTTCGAGGACGCATGAAAGTCGCCATCATTCCGGTCACGCCGTTCCAGCAGAATTGCTCGCTCCTCGTGTGCGAGCAGAGCAACAAGGCCGCGGTGGTCGATCCCGGGGGAGACCTGGAGCTGATCCTCGATGCGGTGAAACAACAGGGCGTGGAACTGGAGAAGATCCTGCTCACCCACGGCCACATCGATCCCTGCGGCGGCACCGCGCAGCTCGCGGCCGAACTCGGCATCCCGGTAGAGGGCCCGCATGTGGAGGACCGCTTCCTCATCGACGAGCTGCCGCAGCAGGGTCTGCGCTTCGGCTTTGCGCAGCTGCAGTCCTTCACACCCTCGCGCTGGCTCGCGGGCGGCGATACGGTGCGCTTTGGTCAGGTGGAACTGCAGGTGAGACACTGCCCGGGGCATACGCCGGGGCACGTGATCTTTTTCAGCCCGGATTACCGCCTGGCGCTGGTGGGCGACGTGCTTTTCGCCGGCTCGATCGGCCGCACCGACCTGCCGCGCGGCGATCATGCAACGCTCATCCGTTCCATCCGCGAGCAGCTTTGGCCGCTGGGAGACGACGTGACCTTCATCCCGGGCCACGGGCCGACCTCGACCTTCGGCGAGGAGCGCGCCAGCAATCCCTACGTCGGCGACGGCGCATGAGCGCCGCCGGCAACGCGCATCGCGCGAGGCCCGGGTCAGGCGGGCTGGCGCGGATGTGCTCCTGCGCATACGGCAAGCGGTCATAGTCTGGTAGACTTTCGACTTCCAACCCCCGCCCTCGCTTTGAAACGGCCCCACGCTCCCGCTGTGTCTGAAATCGCCGACCTCGATCTGAAGGCCGCGCTGCAGTTATTGCGCCGGTCCGGGCACGCCGACGCGCTGCAGAATCATGCAGGCATGGACCTGCAACAGATCATCGACGGGCTGTGCGAACTCTCGCTGCGCGACACCCTCACTGGCCTGGCCAATACGCGCCACTTCATGGCGGTGCTGGAGCAGGAAGTCGACCGGGTTTCGCGCTCGGGGGAGATCGCGCTGCTGCTGCTGATCGACCTCGATCGCTTCAAGTCGATCAACGATACCTGCGGCCATCTCGCGGGCGACCAGGCGCTGCGCGCCGTGGCCGAGGTGCTGGCGAAGAACGTGCGGCCGATGGACACGGCCGCGCGCTACGGCGGCGACGAGTTCGCGGTCATTCTGCCCAACTGCCGCCCGGCGGCGGGGCGCGCGATCGCCGAGCGCATCTGCGAACAGGTGGAGCAGACGGCGGTCGTGCTCGCCGAAGGCACGGCGCTCAAACTCACCGCCAGCATCGGCGGCGCGCATATTTCACCCTGGCGCAAGGAGAGTTCCAAGGACTTGCTGCACAAGGCCGATAGCGAGCTCTATCGCGCCAAGGCGCAGGGGCGCAATCAGGTGGCCATGGACATGGCGGCGGCGATGCCGGTCTCATCCGACGAAAAGCGGCAGCTGCTGAATCATATCGGACAGGAGCAGGATGCATAGCGAAGCCTCGAAGGCGCGCATCGTCGCCATCACCAGCGGCAAGGGCGGCGTGGGCAAGACCTTCGTCGCGGCCAATCTGGCGGCGGCGCTGGCCAAGCGCGGACGGCGCGTGCTGGTGCTCGACGCCGATCTCGGGCTGGCGAATCTGGACGTCATCCTCAATCTGTATCCCAAGGCGACGCTGCACGACGTGCTCACCGGAAGATGCGGCATCGAGGACATCATGCTGGCCGCACCCGGCGGCTTCTGGGTGCTGCCGGCCGCCTCCGGGCTGGTCGAATATTCACGCCTCACCAGCGACGTGCAGGAGGACCTGCGCCGCATCATCGACGATCTCGCCGGCCGCTACGATTATCTGCTGCTCGACACCGGCGCCGGC
The DNA here is from genome assembly GCA_964400745.1 of uncultured Enterobacteriaceae bacterium. Lineage (GTDB taxonomy): Bacteria > Pseudomonadota > Gammaproteobacteria > Burkholderiales > SG8-39 > 2-12-FULL-64-23. The sequence continues at coordinate 4,639 of CAYNVY010000287.1, forward strand.
ATTTCCGATCTGGTGCTCTACACCGCGTCGCTGGCCGAGGAAGTGCTGGTGATCGCCACGCCGGAGCCGGCTTCGCTCGCCGATGCCTACGCGACCATCAAGGTGCTGGCGCTGATGCAGCAGCGCTCACTGCTCAAGCTCGTGTTCAATCAGGCGAGAGACGAGGCCGAAGGGCGCAAGCTCGCGCTTCAGCTGCAGCAGGTGGTGGATCGTTTCGTCAACGCCCAGGTGGCGAAATCGGTGAAGCTCGAGTATCTGGGCCAGATCCCGAGCGATGCCGCGGTGCGCGATGCGGCGCGTAAGCGCCAGCTGCTGTTCGTGCGGGACCCGGCGGCGCCGGCTTCCAGGGCGCTCGCCGCCCTGGCGCAGTCGCTGGATACGGCGAGCGCCGCTGACCGCGGCCTGGAGTGGCAGCCCGCCCCGCCGCCGCCCGCGCCTGATCGCGGCCCGGGGCGGCAGC
>CAYNVY010000288.1:0-5061 GCA_964400745.1 uncultured Enterobacteriaceae bacterium
TGCTCAATATCGCGGTGAAAGCCGCGCGGCGCGCCGGCACCATCATCAACCGCGCCGCGCAGGACATCGACGCCCTGACCGTATCGACCAAGCGCCACAATGATTTCGTCACGGAAGTGGACCAGGCGGCGGAACAGGCGGTGATCCAGATCCTGCTCAAGGCCTTTCCGGATCATGCGATTCTAGCAGAGGAGTCCGGAGCGCAGGGCAAGTCGGACTACGTATGGATCATCGATCCATTGGACGGCACGACCAACTTCATTCACGGCTTTCCGCAGTACTGCGTCTCCATCGGACTGCAGCACAAGGGCGCGATGACGCAGGCGGTGGTCTACGATCCCGGGCGCAACGAGTTGTTCACCGCCACCCGCGGCCACGGCGCCTACCTCAACGACCGGCGCATGCGCGTATCCAAGCGCACGCAACTCGACGACTCGCTCATCGGCACCGGTTTTCCGTTTCGCGACTTCAAGCACATGAGCGAGTACATCGCCATATTGCGCAAATTGATGGCGCAGACCGTGGGCGTGCGCCGCGCCGGCGCCGCCGCACTCGATCTGGCATACGTCGCCGCAGGCAGGCTGGACGGGTTCTGGGAAATCGGGCTCGCGCCCTGGGACATGGCGGCGGGCAGCCTCCTGATCCAGGAATCGGGCGGATTGGTGGGCGACTTCGACGGGGAAAGCGGCTACATGGAAAGCGGCCGCATCGTCGCCGGCGCACCCAAGGTCTTCAGACAACTGCTGCAGGTGGTTTGCGCAGACAAGCCCGCGGATCCGGGCATCAAGAAGACCATAAGCGCCGCGGGGTGAATCCGTCCCGCATGGCCTACCCCGGGCGCGCATTGGCGGTACAATTCCGGCAGCCAGCGCTTGTTTCCCATCGATATCAGACATCCCTGAATACAGAAAAGAAAATCCGTGGAGCTCAAAGAAATATCCGTTGATGACCTGAGCTTCGGGATGTACGTCTCCAAGCTGGACCGGCCATGGACGGAAACGCCGTTCGTATTCCAGGGCTTCGTGCTGAAGACGGAAAAGCAGATCGACGTGCTGAAACAGTATTGCAAGCACGTGTTCGTCGACCCGGAGAAGGAGGATCTTTCCGAAATCGCCAAGGCCAACGAGGCGGAGCTGGCGAAGATACGCGGCTCCACCGTTTACAAGGAAGCGGCCAGCGTAGAGGTCGAATTGCCCAGGGCGCAGTCCGCCTATACCAAGACGACGGTGGTGATGGAGGAACTGACGCGCGCGGTGGAAGTCGGCAACACCATCGACAGCACCCGCTCGCAGGAGGCCGCGGCGCAGATCACCGACAGCGTGGTGCGCAATCCGGACGCCATGGCGCTCCTGATCAAGCTGCAGGAAAAAAGCGGCGCGACCCTCAGCCGCGCCGCCGAAGTTTCGGTGATGATGACGATCTTCGGACGCTTCCTGCAACTGCCGCCGGACCGCCTGGAAATCCTGGGCATGCTGGGCCTGCTGCAGGACGTGGGCAAGCTCAAGCTCCCCACCGAGCTCGCCAGCCACGGGCCGGTCAATGCCGCGCAGATCGAACTCTACCGCACGCATGTGGACCACTCGGTCGAAATTCTCAGCAACACCGCGGGCCTGCCGCCGGAACTGCCGGGCCTGGCCTCGCTGCACCACGAACGCTTCGACGGCAGCGGCTATCCGCGCGGTTTGCGCGGCGGCGGAATCGCCCTGTTCGGCCTGATCGCCGGCATCGTCGATTCTTTCGACACGCTCACCGCGCCCCCGCCCTTCGGGGAGAACTTGTCGCCGTCCAACGCGCTCAACATCATCTATAAAGGACGCGGCAAGCAGTTCCACCCGGCGCTGGTCGAGCAGTTCATACAATGCGTCGGCGTGTTTCCGGTGGGCTGCGCGGTCGAACTCAACAGCGGCGAAGTTGCGGTCGTGATCGCGCAGAATCTCGTGCGCCGCCTGCAGCCGCGCATCATGGTGGTGAAAGACGCGAACGGCAACCCGGTCATACCGTACAAGATGCTCGACCTGATGAAAGAGCCGAAGATCAGGCCGGGCGAGCCCTACCGTATCCAGCGCACATTGGAATACGACAGCGTGAAAATCAATCCGAAAGAGCTGTTCCTGTGAGCGCAGCGGGCTCGGCCGAGCCCGCGACTGCGACGCTCGGGCTGCGCGCAGAAGGCACCGTCTTTTTTTTCGAAGCGCTGCGCGCGCGCTTGGCGCAGCGGCAGGCGGACGGACGCAATCTGGCGATACTCCTGATCGAATGCGGGGTGATCGGCCACATCGACGCCGCCTGGGGTTACCACGTGGGCGACGCGGTGCGCGCGCGCATAGCGGCGGTGCTGCGCAACGGCGTGCTGCGCCCGGACGATCTGCTCGGCGAACTGGACCGCGACGATTTCGCCTGCGTTCTTTCCCCGCTGGACGGGGCTGAGGTGGCCCTGCTCGCGGCTGAAAAGACGCTGCGCGCGCTCGCCGACCCGTTTTGGATAGGCGACGACGAAATCTACGCGCGCCCCTCGATCGGAATCGCGATGTTCCCGGCGCATGGCGACGAACCCGAATCGCTGCTGCAGCGGGCCAAGAGCGCCTGCGCCGCGGCCCGCACCGATACGGGCCACGCCGTCGTCTATGCCTACGATCTCGAAAATTCGGAAGCGTCGGAGCTGCTGTACGAAAATCGCCTGCGCACCGCGGTTTCCGACGACGCGCTGGAACTCGCGTTTCAGCCTCAGTACGACCTGCGCCTGGGTCAGATCATGGGCGCGGAGAGCGTGTTGCGCTGGCGCGGCCAGGAGGGCGAAGCGATCCCGGCCGAGCAGGCATTTGCCGCTGCGGAAGACGCGGGGCGCGTCACCAATCTGCTCTCCTCCACGCTGAATCGCGCGCTGCGCAACTGCTCGGAGTTCCGCTACAGCGCCGGACTCGACCTGCGCATCGGCGTCAACCTTCCGGGACGCGCGCTGCTGCACGCCGAACTTCCCGACGTCGTGGCGCGCGCCCTGGGCACCTGGAGCCTGCGTCCGGGAAGGCTGATCATCGAGGTCGGGGAAACCGCGGTTCTGGGGACCGAGCCCGCGGCGCGTGAAACGCTCGCCCGGCTGAAGGAACTCGGGGTGAAACTGTCCATCGACGATCCCGGCTTGGCGCTGTCGTCGCTGTTCTGGCTTGCGACCCTTTCGTTCCAGGAAATCAAGATCGACGTCGCGCCTGCGCGCGACCTGGGCAGCGAGCCGAAATCCGAGCGCATCGTCAAAGCCATCATCGACCTCGCCCACCAGCTGGAACTCGAAGTGGTTGCGGTGAACGTCGCCGACGATGCCGCGGCGGAAAAATTGAAAGAACTGGGCTGCGACTACATGCAGGCCGACTATCGCGGACCCGCCCTCGACGCAGAAGGCTTCGTCAAGCGCTACGGTTTCAACGAAGGTTAGCGCGGCGCAATAGTGCCGGCGTCTGCCGCGGGCCAATATCGATATTCATCAACATTTATATTGGCTAATCCAAGGCGCCACATTGCGTTCAGGCCGATGCTCTTGCCTTTTTTGGCAAGTCGTTCGGCGCGTCGATCGGCCGGATTGCCCGGAACAGCGAGCCGAATCCGCCGGGCCCCGCGCGTTCGGCGGGCCTTAGCTCTTGCCGGTCAGGCCTGCCTCCAGGGATGCTCAAGCCTTCCCTGCTGGAAGTCGGTGAGCCGTTGCCGCAGGTCGTCGGGGATGGGCACGGCGCGTTTGGTTTCGAAGGAGAACACGCACAGCGTGAGCTTTGCCGCGATGCGCGTCTGCGCATCCAGGTGGGCCCCGGTCGCGAGCGTGAGCGAACTCTTGCCTATGCGTTCGATCTTCAGCGTCAGCGTGATGACTTCGCCGATCTTCGAGGGCGCGACGAAATCGCATTGGATATTGACCATGGGCAGACCCATGCGTCGGGTGGTAATGAAGTCCGCGTAGTTGACCTCCAGCGCGTGATTGAACCAGTCTTCCACCAGCCCGTTGAACATCACGAAATAGTGCGGGTAGAAGATGATCCCCGCCGGGTCGCAGTGCGAGAAGCGCACCAGCATGTCGCTGTAGAAGACGTCCTTTCTTGTTTCCGTGGTCATGCCTTTTTCCTTGCTCGAAAAAATCGACCGTTGCGTGATCGAGCGGCGCGTAGCCGTCGCGGTATGGACGGCATGATGAACACATCAGGTCCCGAAGTCGAGCGATAATGCCGCTTCGATTTCTCCCGCAGGCCGCGCGCCCATGAACCTTACCGAATCCCTGCTTCACGCGTTGAAAGCGCATGGCGCGCGCCAGATCTTCGGCATTCCCGGCGACTTCGCGCTGCCCTACTTCCGCATCATCGAGCAGTCGAAGATCCTGCCCCTGTACACCCTGTCGCACGAGCCCGGGGTCGGTTTTGCGGCGGACGCGGCGGCGCGCGTGAACATGAGCCTGGGCGTGGCCGCGGTGACCTACGGCGCAGGCGCGCTGAACATGGTGAATGCGGTCGCCGCCGCCTACGCCGAAAAGTCGCCGCTGGTGGTGCTCTCGGGCGGTCCGGGAAAAGGCGAGGCGCGCTCCGGCCTGCTGCTGCACCACCAGGCGAAGACGCTGGATTCGCAATTCCAGATGTTCAAGGAGATCACCTGCGACCAGGTGAAGCTGGACGACGCCGCGCGGGCGCCGGCCGATATCGCGCGCGTGCTGGCCAGTTGCCTGCGCAACTCGGAGCCGGTGTACATCGAAATCCCGCGCGACATGGTGGCCCTGCCCTGCGGGCCGGTCGTGCGCGAAACGGAACCGGCCGTAGACCGCGACGCGATGGACGCCTGCGTCGAAGAAATACTCGCGCGACTGGCCCAGGCCCGCTCGCCGGTGATGATGGCCGGCGTCGAGGTGCGCCGTTTCGGACTGGAAGAGAAAGTGGCGACGCTGGGGCGCCGCCTGGGCCTGCCCATCGTCACCAGTTTCATGGGCCGCGGCCTGCTGGCCGAACAGGATGCGCCGCGGGTCCGCACCTACATGGGGGTCGCCGGCCTCCCCGGGGTGACCCAACCGGCGGAGGGGCACGAAGGACCGTTCCC
>CAYNVY010000289.1:0-5060 GCA_964400745.1 uncultured Enterobacteriaceae bacterium
GCCCACCCCCACGACGCGATGAAACGCCAGCCGGCGGAGGAATGATCCGGGTATCCGATTTGGAGTAGAATGCCCCCGTTTTCCGGCGCTGCCGACCCAGTGTCAACGCGCCGGAAACCCGCCCCCCCACTTGCCTCGCGCCATGAACCTCATTTCAAAACTTTTGCCGCCTTCGAACATCGTCCTCGATCTGGAGGTCAGCAGCAAGAAGCGCATGTTCGAACAGGCCGGGCTCATATTCGAGAACAACCAGGGGGTGGCGCACAGCCTGGTGTTCGACAGCCTGTTCGCACGCGAGCGCCTGGGCTCGACCGGTCTGGGCCAGGGAGTGGCGATTCCGCACGGCCGCATCAAGGGCCTGCGTGAAGCGGTGGCCGCCTTCGTGCGCCTGGGCACGCCGGTGCCTTTCGACGCGCCCGACGGCAAATCGGTCAACCTGCTGTTCGTGCTGCTGGTTCCGGAACAGGCCACCGAACAGCACCTGCAGATCCTTTCCGAACTGGCACAGATGTTCTCCGACCGCGACCTGCGCGAGCAATTGACCAAGACGCAAGACGCCGGCAGCCTGCACCAGCTCATCAGTTCCTGGCAACCCGATGTTTCAAACCAGCATAGCGCGGCTGTATGAAGACAATGCCGCAAAACTCGGCCTAAGCTGGGTCAGCGGGCGCGGCGTAGACACACTGCCGGTGCGCCGCGACAGCGCCGACGCCGTCGCGCTCGTAGGTCATCTTAACCTTATCCATCCGAACCGCATCCAGGTCCTGGGCCGGCGCGAGCTGGATTACATCGATGGGTATAGCGGCGACGGCGCGAGCCAGGTTATCGCCAATCTGTTTGGCGCGCAGCCGGCCGCCATCCTCCTTACCGACGGCATAAGCGCGCCGGCCGCCCTGCTGCTGGGCGCGGAATCGAAAAGCGTACCGGTACTCGCTACCGCCTCTGCGGCGGACGTCGTCATCGACACGCTGCGCCGCTACCTTGCGAAGATCCTGGCGGATTCGACCTCCCGCCACGGCGTGTTCATGGATGTGCTCGGCCTGGGCGTGTTGATCACCGGCGAATCCGGTGTAGGCAAGAGCGAGTTGGCGCTGGAACTGATAAGCCGCGGCCACGGCCTGGTGGCCGACGACGTGGTCGAGATTTCGCGCATCGCCGCCAAGACGCTGGAGGGGCGCTGCCCGCCCATGCTGAAGGATTTTCTGGAGGTGCGCGGCCTCGGCGTGCTCAATATCCGCACCATTTTCGGCGAGACCGCAGTGCGCCCGAAAATGAACCTCAAACTGATCGTGCACCTGGAAAAACCGGGGCAGGCCGGCGCCGCCCCGGCCGAGCGCCTGCCGCTGCACGAACTCGCCGAGGACGTCCTCGGCATGTCCATGCGCAAGATCATCATCCCGGTCGCTGCCGGGCGCAACCTGGCGGTGCTGCTGGAGGCGGCGGTGCGCAACTACATACTGCAACTGCGCGGCATCGACAGCACGCGTGAATTCATCGAGAGGCAGCACGGCGAGATGAAGCGCGGGGTCAACTGATTCATGCATCCGGCGTTATGCGGTTTGCAGCGTTCTTATCCACACACAACCCCGAGGAGCGAAGCATGAGCAGACTGATGGCAGCACTGGTGGCGGGCCTGTTTTGCGTATCCGTCGCGCAAGCCCAGGACAAGAAGCCGGCCGACAAGCCCGCGGCGGCGGAGAAGGCAATGAGCGCGCAGCAAAGCAGGATGGGCGATTGCAACAAGGAAGCCAAGGAAAGGAAGCTCGCGGGCGACGAGCGCAAGAAATTCATGAGCGCGTGCCTGAAAGGCGGCGGCGCTGCTGCACCGGCCCAGGCCAGCGCAGCCAAGCCCGCGGATCAGAAGCAGAAGATGGGCTACTGCAACAAGGAAGCCAAAGACAAGAAACTCGCCGGCGACGAGCGCAAGAAATTCATGAGCGAGTGCCTGAAGGGCTGAGCCTCCGCGCTCGATTTGCCGAAGGGCGCGGGCATCGCTTGCGCCCTTTTTCATTTTGGCATCCGAGTGATATCCTGCAGCTATGCAACTGGTGCTGATCAGCGGTCTGTCGGGCTCGGGCAAGAGCGTTGCGCTCAACGTGCTGGAGGACAGCAACTATTACTGCGTGGACAACCTGCCGGTTGCCCTGGTGGTGCCGCTCCTCGAAGCCCTGGCCGGCTCCGGTCACGAGCGCGTCGCACTCAGCATGGATGCACGCAGCGGCGCATCGGTGCGGGAGTTGCCGCAGACCGTGGCCGCGCTCAAGGACAGGGGTGTGGACGTCAGGCTGCTGTTCCTGGAGGCCAAGGACGAAACGCTGATCAAGCGCTTTTCCGAAACACGGCGGCGCCACCCCTTGAGCGAGGGCGGACTGACCGTCGCGGAAAGCATCGCGCGCGAGCGCGAGCTGCTGGAGGACATCGCCGGATCGGGCCACCACATCGATACCAGCGAGCTCTCGCCCAACGCCCTGCGCAGCTGGATCAAGAACATCGTCGAGATCGACCGCTCGCGCCTGACCTTGCTGTTCGAGTCATTCGGTTTCAAGCAGGGCATACCGCTGGATGCCGACTTCGTGTTCGACGTGCGCTGCCTGCCCAACCCCTACTACGAACTTGGACTGCGCGAACTGACCGGGCGAGACGCCCCGGTCGCGGCCTTTCTGGAAGCAAACGAGGCGACGCAGAATATGTACCGCGACATACACGCCTTCATCGCCACCTGGCTGCCGGCGTTCGTGCGCGACAACCGCAGCTACCTTACCGTGGCGATCGGCTGCACCGGCGGTCAGCATCGCTCGGTCTACATCGCCGAGCGCCTGGGTGCCGCCTTCGGCGTCGACAATCAAGTGATGATCCGTCACCGGCAAATCCGCTGACGCGAAAGCTTCCGCGCAGATTCGACTATCCCGCCTGCCGCAGCTTGAAGCGCTGCAGCTTGCCGGTTTCGGTGCGCGGCAGCGCAGCCACGAACTCGACCGCGCGCGGATACTTGTAGGGTGCGATCGCTTTCTTCACGAACTCCTGCAGTTCTCTCACCATCGGCTCGTTGCCGGTATAGCCCGACTTCAGCACCACGCACGCCTTGACGATCTGGCCGCGCTCGGCGTCGGGCACGCCGACCACGCCGCATTCGGCCACCGCGGAATGCTGCAGCAGCGCCGACTCCACGTCCGGTCCGGCGATGTTGTAGCCGGCGGAGACGATCATGTCATCGGTGCGCGCCTGATAGTAAAAATATCCGTCGGCGTCCATCTTGTAGGCGTCCCCGGTGAGGTTCCAGCCGCGCATGGGCCCGGAGGAGGCCACGTAGTCCTTCTGCCGCTCGTCTGCGAGATAGCGGCAGCCGGTCGGGCCTTTCACCGCAAGGCGTCCGACCACGCCTGGCGCGCAGGGCTTGCCTGCGTCATCGACGACCCGCGCCTGATACCCTGGAATGGCGTAGCCGGTGGCGCCGCGGCGCACGCGCCCGGGCGTGTGAGAGATGAAAATGTGGATCATCTCGGTCGCGCCTATGCCGTCGATGATTTCGATGCCGCTCGCCTGCTTGAACAACTGTCGCGTCGCATCGGGCAGCGCCTCGCCCGCCGACACGCATTTCGTCAGGTTCTTGAGCCTGTGGTTGGCGTTGTGGTTGACCCAGAGGCCCGCCATCTGGCGGTAGTAGGTCGGCGCGGTGAAACAGATCGTCGCCTTGAATTTTGCTATGGTCGCGAGCAGGTCGTCCGGGGTAAGCCGCTCGATCAGCACCGTCGATGCGCCAAAGCGCATGGGAAAGCACAACAGGCCGCCGAGGCCGAAAGTGAAGGCAAGCGGCGGTGTGCCGCAGAATATGTCGCTTTCGGTCGGCAGCAGGCAGGAGCGCGGGAAACAATCGCACATGGCGAGCACATCGCGGTGAAAGTGCATCGTGCCTTTGGGCTGGCCCGTGGTGCCGGAGGTGAAGGCGATCAGGCAGACGTCTTCGGCCGCCGTGTCGACGTTGGCGAAGGTCGCGGGCTTGGCCGAAAGCCTTTGCTCCAGCGATCCGGCGCCGCCGTCGTTGAAATAAAGCACCTGCTTCAGGTCCCGGCACTCTGGCGCTGCGAGTTCCATCTCATCCTTCAGACGCACGTCGCACAGCGCTGCGCCGACCCTGGCCTTGGCTATGATCTGGCGCAGTTCCTTCGCGCGCAACAGCGGCATCGTCGGCACCGCGATCAGCCCCGCCTTGATCACCGCGAACCAGCAGGCGGCCATCATCGGGTTATTGGGTGCGCGCAACAGCACGCGATTTCCCGGTTTCAGGCCCAGATCCTCGACGAGCACGTGCGCGATCTGGTTCGCTCGCTGCAGCAACTGGCGGTAGGTGCAGGAAACTGCCTTGCCGTCGACCAGGGCGTGAATCACGCTGCGCTCGCAGCCGGCGCCCAGCGCCATCTTGTCGAGCAGTTCGGCGCCGCAGTTAAGCCGCTTGGGATACTGCAGCTCGGGCAGGTCGAATACCAACTCGGGCCAAAGCTTCGCCGGCGGCAGATGGTCTCTGGCAAACGTATCGACGTGCGTGGTGTAGGCCATCGATCGATCTCCCCGTCAACTGCCTTTCAAGGTTTCGCGGGCGATGATCAGCTTCTGCACTTCGGTCGCACCCTCGTAAATGCGCAGCGCACGGATCTCGCGGTAAAGTCTTTCCACCGGGTTGCCGCTGACCACGCCCAGGCCGCCGAACATCTGCAGCGCGCGGTCGATCACCTGCTGCGCCGACTCGGTCGCCACCATTTTTGCCATGGCGGCCTCGCGCGTGGTGCGCCCGCCTTTCACGTCGCGCAGCCAGGCGGCGCGGTAGGTCAGCAGCGCCGCGCTGTCGATGGCCGTCGCCATGTCGGCAATCGCGGCCTGCGTGAGCTGAAAGTCCGCCAGCGTCTGGCCGAACATCTTGCGCCCCTTGGCGCGCGCCAGCGCCTCGTCCAGGGCATGCCGCGCGAACCCGAGCGCCGCAGCGGCTACCGAAGCGCGAAAAATATCCAGAGTCTGCATCGCGACCTTGAAGCCCTGCCCGGCCTCGCCCAGGCGCTGGGACGCGC
>CAYNVY010000290.1:0-5049 GCA_964400745.1 uncultured Enterobacteriaceae bacterium
GCAAGTTCGTCGCCAACCCGCTGGTCGAAACGAAACAGATGACAGACGAGTACGGCCGGCTGACCTTCGGCGATTTCAAGACCGGCGACGCGGCGAAGCAGGCCAAGGCAGTCATGGCCAGTGGCAAGGTGGACCTGTCGCTGCTCGACGCCAAGGTGGAGGAGTTGTGCGCGAAGATGCTGCTCACCTTCCCCGACTGCACCACCAAGACGATAGAGGAACTGAGGAAGCCCAAGCTCATCGCCTGGAACGCGAACAAGGAAAATTCGCGCGCCTGGCTCGCGCTCAACATGATGACCGAGGCGCGCGCCGGCTTCACCGCTTTCAACGAAGGCACGAAGGAAGACCGCGAGGTAGACTTCGTCGATTTGCGCCTGCGCCTGTCCCGCGGCGAAGGCTGGGGCGATGCGCTGCACAACGCGATCCAGCCGAAAAACAAGCACAAGGCCTGATACCGTGGGCGCAGAGTCGGCACAAGGCAGCGGACCGCTGAAAGTCTGGATCGAGCGCGAAGGCGCACTATTGCGGCTGCGTCTCGCGCGGCCCAAGGCGAACATCGTCGATGCGGCGATGATCGCGGCGCTGCAGGGCGCGTTCGACGCGCACCGCGGCAACAGCGGCGTTCTCGCTGCGCTCGTCGACGCGGAGGGACCGCACTTTTCCTTCGGTGCCAGCGTCGAAGAGCACCTGGCCGAGCGCTGCGCAGGAATGCTCGCCAGCCTGCATGCGCTGCTGCTCTCGATGCTCGAATGGCCGGTGCCCATCCTGGTGGCGGTCAAGGGCCAGTGCCTGGGCGGCGGACTGGAACTCGCCATGGGCGGCAGCCTGATATTCGCCGCCAGCGAGGCCAAGCTCGGCCAGCCGGAAATCCAGCTCGGGGTGTTCGCACCCGCCGCTTCGTGCCTCCTGCCGCCGCGCACCGGCCAGGCGGCGGCCGAGGACCTGCTCTTTTCCGGCCGCTCGGTCGGGGCGGAGGAGGCCCTGCGCATGGGGCTGGTGAATTCGGTGTCGGCAGACCCGGAAGCGGCAGCGCTCGCGTATTTCGATCAGTATCTCGCCGGCAGGAGCGCAAGCTCGCTTGCCTGTGCCGTGACTGCGGCACGCGGCGGCTACCTGCCCGAAGTGCGCCGGCGCATCGCGGAAGTCGAGCGGCTGTACCTCGATCGTCTGATGCAAACGCACGACGCGAACGAAGGCCTGGCGGCCTTCATCGCCAAGCGTCCGCCCAAATGGGAACACAAATAGTGGGAGTGCCGATGAGCCGAAGCGTGCAGGAGATCGTCGAGGGCTGCCAGACTTTGTTCGAAGACATGCATTTCACTTGCGTGAAGGAGTGGAAAGCCGCGGTACCCGGACGTAAGGCGATCGGATTCATGCCGGTGTACGTGCCGCGCGAGATCATTCACGCCGCGGGCATGCTGCCGGTCGGCATCATGGGCGGAGGCGATCAGCTCGAAGTGATCCAGGGCGACGCCTACTACCAGAGCTACATCTGCCGCATCCCGCGCTCCACGCTGGAACTCGGACTCACCGGACGCCTGAATTGCCTGGACGGCATGCTGTTCCCCTCGATCTGCGACGTGATCCGCAATCTTTCCGGAATGTGGCAGATCCTGTTCAAGGACAAGTACGTCAGATACTTCGACGTGCCGCAGAACTACCAGGACAGCGTCGGCGGCGAATACTACATCCACGAAATGCAGGTGCTGCGCGAGGACATCGGAAGAATCGCGGGCAAACCGATTTCGGACGACGCGTTGCGCGCCTCGATCGCGGTCTACAACGAGAACCGGCGCGCGATCCAGGCGCTCTACAAATACCGCGCGGCCAAACCCTGGCAGGCGCCGACCGCCGAAGTATATCTGGTGCTGCGCGCGGGCATGGTGATCCCCGTCGAAGAACACACGAAACTGGTGCGCGAGTACATCGCCGCCACCGACGCCGTCGAGCGGCCGATGCGCGACAACGCCCGCATCGTGCTCACCGGCGCCTTCTGCGAGCAGCCGCCGCTGGGCTTGATCAAGTCGATCGAAATGGCCGGGTGCTATATCGTCGACGACGACTTCATGCTGGTGATGCGCATGCTGGTCGATGACGTGCTCGAAACCGGCAATCCGCTGGACGAGCTGTCGAAATCCTTCCTCCACCGCTCGATGCAGACCTCTTCCAAGTACGACGAGTTCAAGAAGGACAAGGGCAAATACCTGCTCGACTCGACCAAGCTCAATGCCGGCGAAGGCGTCGTGTTCGCCGCGCCCTCCTTCTGCGATCCGGCGCTGCTCGAGCGGCCGATGCTGCAGGCGGTGCTGAACGAACACAAGATTCCCTACACGGCGTTCAAGTACGCCGAGAACACCGGCCAGATGGCGCCCATACGGGAGCAGGCCGGAACCTTTGCCGATTCGATCAAGCTGTGGAGCGCGGCGTGAGCCGCCGGGCAGGGGCCGCGCGCATGCGTCATGTCACGCGCGGCGGCAAGTTGAATCTATTCGTTGCACCACAGTAGAGGAATCCTGCTATGTCCACACCCATTCAGATGACGCCCCCCCAAGGCTCGAAGAAACCGGTTCCGGCCGCGCAGAAAGAAGACGCGATGCTGCTGCAGAAGGAAATGATCAACCGCAATTACCACGAAATCGCCACCGCGCACGACAGGGGCAAGAAGGTCGCGGCCACCTTCGTCCCGGGCAATCTGAACGAGCTGGTGATGTGCTTCGATTTCGCCCGCAGCCTGCCCGAAACCAATGCGCTGCAAAACGGCATGCGCAAGAAGTCCGGCAAGATGATCATGGACGCCGAGCGCGACGGCCATTCGGAGGACGTCTGCACCTACGTCAAGGCCGACCTCGGCGCCATGCTGGGCGGTGAGATCGGACCGACCGGCGAACCCATGCCGAAGCCGGATCTGCTGCTGCTCTCCTACACCGGATGCTTCACTTTCATGAAGTGGTTCGAACTGGTGCGGCAGAAGTACAACTGCGAGACCACGATGCTGCATGTGCCCTATCAGGGCGACGGCAAGATCTCGCAGAACATGCGCGACTACGTGGTCAAGCAGATCAAGGAGAACGTGATCCCGTCGCTGGAGCGCGTATCCGGGGTCAAGTTCGACATCGACCGCCTGCGCCAGTACATGAAGGAATCGGCCAAGGCCGAGCAGGACCTGGTCGCGGTTTTGCAATCGGCGAAGAAACGCCCCTCTCCCATCGACGGCTACTTCGGCGCGGTGTATTACATCGGACCGATATTCACCGCCTTTCGCGGCACCAAGGAGGCGACGGAATACTACCGCGTGCTGCGCCAGGAAATCGAGCAGCGCGTGCGCGAAGGCAAGGGACCGATCACACCCGAGGGCGAAATGGGCGAGGAAAAATACCGTCTGGTGGTCGAAGGCCCGCCCAACTGGACCCACTTCCGCGAGTTCTGGAAGATGTTCTCCGACGAAGGCGCCGTGGTGGTCTCATCCACCTACGCCAAGGTCGGCGGCGTATACGACTTCGGTTTCCGTCACGACCCGGACCACCCGATCGAGTCGCTGGCAGAATACTGCCTCGGCTGCTATACCAACCTCAATCTGCCGCAGCGCATCGACATGATCTGCAAGTACATCGATGAGTACCAGGCGGACGGCCTGCTGATCAATTCGATCAAGAGCTGCAACAGCTTCTCCGCCGGTCAACTGCTGATCCTGCGCGAAGTGGAAAAGCGCACCGGCAAGCCCGCGGCGTTCATCGAGTCCGACCTGGTGGATCCGCGCTACTTCTCGCCGGCCAATATCAAGAACCGGCTGGAGAGCTATTTTCAGATGATCAAGCAAAAGCGCACCGCAGCCGGCGCGGTGCACTAGTCCCGGCGACTCAAGGAAATCACTATGCGCTGCTTCATCGGCATCGACCTGGGCTCGACCACCACGAAAGCAGTGGTGATCGACGAGAACCGCAACATTCTCGGACGCGGCATCACCAATTCGCGATCGAACTACGACACCGCCGCCGCGATCGCGAAACAGGAGGCGCTGGTCAACACGCGCTTTCACCTGTTCCGCAACGCTCTCTCGGGCTCGGGCGCGCTCGACGGGGCACTGGACGATTTCCTCGCCCACCTGGAGCGGGACTTCCGCCTGGAACAGTTCCTGGAACAGCTTGCCGACCTGGAGGCCACCTGCCGCCGCGCCGCCGAAGGCACGCGCTTCGGCGATCACGCCGCCGCCGTAGCCGAGGCATTGACCGAGGTGTTCAAGCGCCTGCAACTGGAGGCCCCCGAACTGTTCGCGCCGGGGGCGAAGCGCAAGTCAGACTTCTTCCGCGACATCGCCGGCAGCCGCTACCTTGCCATCGGCGAAACCGTCTCGAAGGAAATGGGCATACGCTACGACATGGTGCTGAACGTGTTCGACCGCTCCATCATCGAAGTGGAGAATCGGGTCTACGCCGACGCCATGGGCTCGAATCTGATGCGCGCGCTCGAACGCATGTTCAAGGGCATGCCCGAAACCGCGGGCCGCGCCGCAGCCATACGCGCGCCGATTCAGGGCGTGCTCGATACCGGGCTCGAAGAGACCTACGTCATCGGCACCGGCTACGGCCGCGCGCGCCTGCCCTTTTCCAAGGAACACATTCGCTCGGAGATCCTGTGTCATGGCTTGGGCGCGCATGTCATGTACCCGGGTACCGCCACGGTGCTCGACATCGGCGGCCAGGACACCAAGGCGATCCAGGTGGACCCGCACGGTATCGTCGAAAGCTTCCAGATGAATGACCGCTGCGCCGCCGGCTGCGGGCGCTACCTCGGCTACATCGCCGACGAGATGAACATGGGCCTGCACGAACTCGGGCCGATGGCAATGAAAGCGACCAAGAACGTGCGCATCAATTCGACTTGCACCGTATTCGCCGGCGCCGAATTGCGCGACCGCCTGTCTCTGGGCGAGAAGCGCGAAGACATCATGCTCGGCCTGCACCGCGCAATCATCCTGCGCGCCATGTCCATCCTCGCGCGCTCGGGCGGGGTGCGCAACGAATTCACCTTCACCGGCGGCGTCGCCAAGAA
>CAYNVY010000291.1:0-5027 GCA_964400745.1 uncultured Enterobacteriaceae bacterium
GCCGGCCGCGGCCCGCGCTTTGCAGTTCGCAGGCAATCACCCTGCCCGCGGGCGCTCCGGCGCGGGCGCTTTCGAGCAACAGCGTGCTGGTCGAAGCGCAGGAATCGAGCAGGACCAGGCGCAGGCGCGGCGCAAGCTCGCCGAGCTGCGCGCACACCGCAGCTGCATCCAGAAAGTCGTAGGGCTCGGCCAGGCGGCAGCCGCGGCCGCGCACGCGCAACAGTTTCAGCCCGAGGTGTTCCAGTTCGCGCAGCGCCAGCCGGACGGCAGCGGGCGATTCCCCGAGTTCCCGCGCCAATCCGGCAACCGCAGAGAAGCGTGCATCCGAGAGCAGACGCAGCAGATCGAAGGTCGTCGCTGGCATGGCCTTGCCGCGCCTGAATCAGCGGATCATTGCGCCGGACCGCTTTCCAATCCGGTGTTGCGAAACACGACGACGTGGTCCACGTCGAGCCGGATGCCTATGCTTTCGCCTATGGCGTGATTGTGGTGGCTGGGCACCAGCGACAGCACGCGCATGCCGCTGGTCAGGCGCAGCGTGTAGAGAAATTCGGCGCCGCGAAATGCCTTCGAGACAACCTCCGCCTGCGTAGCGCTGGCGTCGTCGTGCACGATGTCGTCCGGCCGCACGAGGACGGAGACGCGGCAAGCCCGCTCACAGGTATCGCAACCGCGGAAACATTCGGTCGGAATGTTGCCCTCCAGCGTTCCAAGCTCGATCTGCACTTGGCGCGAGTTGATAACTTTGCCCGGCAGGAATACGCCCTGGCCGACAAAATCCGCGACGAAACGATTGACCGGTCGATGGTAAAGATTGTAGGGCGTGTCCCACTGCTGGATGCGCCCCCCCTGCATAACGCCGATCTCGTCGGCCACGGCGAAAGCTTCGTGCTGGTCGTGGGTGACGAGGATGGCGGTGATCCCGGCCTGCTTGATGATGTCGCGCACCTCGAGCGAAAGCCGCTCGCGCAGATCCACATCCAGGTTGGAGAACGGCTCGTCGAGCAGCAGCAGATGCGGCTTTGGCGCCAGTGCCCGGGCCAGCGCCACGCGCTGTTGCTGGCCACCGGAGAGTTCGTGCGGAAATTTCGCCCCGGAATCGCTCAGACCCACGGTTGCCAGCAATTCCACTACGCGCGCGCGACGCTGCGTCTCGTTCATGCCGCGCAGGCCGAAAGCGATGTTGTCCGCCACCGACAAATGCGGAAACAGGGCATAGTCCTGAAACACCATGCCTATCCTGCGCTGTTCGGGCGGCAGGTGCAGCGCAGGTGTGCTCACGATGGCGCCGTTGAGATGGATTTCGCCGCTGCCGACGTACTCGAAGCCGGCGATCGCCCGCAGCACGGTCGTCTTGCCGCAGCCAGACGCTCCGAGCAGACAGCCGATGGCCCCCTGCTCGAGCGAGAAGGAAAGCGCATCCACCACCTTGTGAGCACCGTAGGTATGCGAAATATCTTTCAGTTCGAGCAGTGGCATCGTTTCGATTGTTTCCTGTGCGTAGCGCCTGTCTACCCTCGTTTCTGAACCGAAGCCGCGCAAGCAAGGGTCGCACTGCAAGGGTCGCACTGTTTAGGTCGCGCTGCTTAACTCAATTATAATTCTCATTTAGCTTATCGATCGCTCAGCGTGCCAGCAACCACGACAGCTACTATTCAACCGGCACACTCCGGCATGCGCCGGCCGCACACGCTGGTCATCGCTGCATTCGTGGTCGCCGCACTGACCGCGGCGCCCATCCTCAGCGTCTGGAGCAACATCTTCGCCGGCGGCACCGGCGAAACATGGCGGCATCTCGCTTCCACCGTGCTGCCGGAGTACGTGGCGAACACTCTGTGGCTTTGCCTGGGCGTCGGCAGCGGGGTGATCGTCGTCGGCGTTTCCACCGCGTGGCTCGTCACCATGCACGATTTTCCCGGCCGGCGCCTGTTCCAGTGGGCGCTGGTCCTGCCGCTGGCCGTGCCGGCCTATGTCATGGCCTATACCTACACCGACCTGCTGCAGTTCGTCGGCCCGCTGCAGACCTGGATGCGTGAGCGCTTCGGCTGGCACAGCGGCGATTACTGGTTTCCCGATGTGCGCTCCCTGGGCGGTGCCATCGTCATGTTCATTTTCGTGCTCTACCCCTACGTCTATTTGCTCGCACGCACCGCTTTTCTCGAGCGGGCGAGCGGCATGATGGAAGTCGGCCGCTCGCTCGGCCTGGGGCCGTTGGCGAGTTTCTTTCGCATATCGCTGCCGCTGGCACGGCCGGCAGTGGCGGCGGGGACGGCCCTGGCTCTGATGGAGACGCTGGCCGACTACGGCACGGTGGCCTACTTCGCGGTGCATACCTTTACCACCGGCATTTACCGGGCCTGGTTCTCCCTCGGCGACCGTATCGCCGCCGCGCAACTCTCGGCGGCCCTGCTCGGTTTCGTGGTGCTGGTGCTGCTCGTCGAACGCTACAGCCGCGGCCGCGCCCGCTTTCACGACACCACCGGACGCAACCGGCCGCATCCCGGCCGCAGACTGTCCGGAACCTCGGCGGTCGCAGCCGTGCTCGCGTGCACCGTACCGCTCACCATCGGTTTCCTGCTTCCGGCAGCGCTGCTGCTGAAAATGGCAGTGACAGAAGGCGATGCGCAGTTCGGCACGCGCTTCGTGCAACTGGCCGGCAACAGCTTTACTCTGGCCGCCTCGACCTCGCTGCTGGCGGTGGGGTTGGCGCTGCTGCTGGCCTACGCCGTGCGCAGCAGCCGCCGGCGTTGGGCGCAACTCATGACTCGCGTGGTCGCACTGGGCTACGCCGTTCCCGGTTCCGTCATCGCGGTCGGCGTGCTGATTCCCGTCACGCGCCTGGACAACTGGCTGGCCGCATCGATAGAGCAAAGCTTCGGAACCAACCCGGGGCTGCTGTTGACCGGCGGCATCGCGGCGCTGGTCTATGCCTATCTGGCGCGTTTTCTCGCCGTGGCCCTGCAGACCGTGGAGACCGGTCTGGCCAAGATCACGCCCAGCATGGACGACGCCGCGCGCTCCCTCGGCCTGGGACAGACCGATACCCTGCTCCGGGTGCACCTGCCCTTGTTGCGCGGCAGCCTGCTGACCGGGGGCTTGCTGGTGTTCGTGGACGTGATGAAGGAACTGCCGGCGACGCTGGTCATGCGTCCTTTCAACTTCGATACGCTCGCGACCCAGGCTTACATCCTGGCCTCCGACGAGCGTCTGGCGGAAGCCTCGACTGCGGCCCTGACCATAGTGGCTGTCGGCATCCTGCCCGTGATCGCAGTCTCGCTCGGCATCGCGCGCGCGCAGAAGTGACATCGATGGCTATTGCCCCGTCCGTATCCAATGCAATCGGCGCCGGCTGCGCGAGTCCTCGCTTCTATCGGCTCAGGGATCCCTCTGCGACCGCAGGCAGATACTAGCGCCAGCCGGCACGATCGAAAATCTTCTGCGCCAGCGCCGTGTTCCTGGCCAAGGTACCCACATTCAGGCTGTCGGCCTTGAACTTGCCCAGCGAATCGAGTTCGGCGTTGTTCACAACAGCGCTCTTCACCACCGGCCATTCGTTGTTGCCGCTGGCGAAATAGGCCTGCGCCTGGTCGCTCGCAAGGTATTCGAGGAACGTCACCGCTGCAGCCGGGTGCGGCGCCGTCTTCAGCATGCCACCGCCCGAGACATTGATGTGGGTGCCGAAACTCTTCTGGTTCGGCCAGACGACGCCGATGCTGTCCATCACTTTCCTGTCCTCGGCCTTGGCGGAGCGCATCAGGCGCACGATGTAATAGGTGTTGGAAATTGCGACGCCGCATTCGCCCGCCGCGACGGCTTTGATCTGGTCGGTGTCGCCCCCCTTCGGCGCGCGCGCGAAGTTGGCGACCAGGCCTCTGGCCCAGTCCTCGGTCTTCTGCTCGCCCAGATGATGGATCAAGGCGGAGCCCAGCGACAGATTGTAGGGATGGGAACCGGCGCGCACGCAAACCTTGCCTTTCAGTCTGGGCTGGGCGAGGTCCTCGTAATTCTGCACCTCGGCGGGGCTGACACCGGCCTTGTTGTAGATGATGACGCGGGCGCGAGTGGAGAAAGCAAACCAGTCCGGCGCGCGCAGATGGTCCGGAATGCGCGCTTGCAGCAGTCTGGATTTCACCGGCGCGAACAGGCCGAGCGCGTCGGCCTGGGCCAGGCGGGCGGCGTCGACGGTGAGAAAGACGTCGGCCGGGCTGTTGGCGCCCTCGTTCTTGATGCGTTCCAGCAGTTCGTCTTCCTTGCCCTCTATGCGGTTGATCTTGATGCCGGTCTGTTTGGTGAAATCGGCGTAGAGCGACTCGTCCGTCTGGTAGTGCCGGGCGGAATAGAGGTTCAGGACTTTTTCCTGGGCGAATCCGCTGCCTGAACCCAAGACGAGGGCGAGCAGCAGGACTGGTCGAAGGGCTTTCATACGTTTGCTCCTGTTAGACGATTGCCGGTGCGGCCATTGTAATCGAATTTCCGTCATAATGCGAATGATTCTCATTTGATTGAAACGCAGCGCGCTCGGACCGTTCCCGCCGCTTTGGAAAGCCAAGGACCAGCCGACTGCGGACTTGCTGACCCGGCGGCCGAGGTGTGCGGGAAAACGGCGTGGATGTTGCGCAGCTTGCTGGAGAAATAGCGCTGAGCTGACGCGCCCCCCTTTGGGCGCAGCGCTGCGTGGCGCATCGAACAAATATCATGACAAAACGCAAAGTCGGCAATCGGCCCGATGCTAGCATCGCCTTGCAACCTTGCACGCAGGTGGCGAATGCCCATGCGAAATTGACAAAACCGGCAAGTGTGGTGACCCCGTGTCCGTAGCGGGTTTGCTGTAATATGAATACAACAACAGGCCGTAATACTGCAGGTTTCCCTGCTACCTCAAAAGGAGTTCCGCATGAAGTTCAAGAAACTATGTCTCGCAGTCGCTGCAGCCTGCGCGTTCGGCGCGGGCAGCGCCCAGGCCGCCACCGAAATCCAGTGGTGGCACTCCATGACCGGCGCCCTAGGCGACCGCGTCAATGAAATCG
>CAYNVY010000292.1:0-5017 GCA_964400745.1 uncultured Enterobacteriaceae bacterium
AGGGGCTGTCGCTGTTCTACACCGACCTCGACCGGCGTTACGTGCAGGTGCACGAGATCGACAAGATGGGCCGCGCGGCGGTCGATTCCAACCAGGTGTTCATCGACGGCCTGCCGGTGCCGGTGGAAGATCGTCTGGGCGAAGAGGGCAGAGGGTTCGAATACATCCTGCACGGCATGAATCCCGAGCGCATCCTGATCGCCGCGGAATCCGTCGGCCTGGGGCGCGCCGCGCTTGCCCGCGCAGCGCAATACGCCAAAGAGCGCGTCGTGTTCGACCGGCCCATCGGACAGAACCAGGGGATACAGCACCCCTTGGCCGAATGCTGGATGGAACTGGAAGCCGCCAACCTCATGGTGTTCAAGGCGGCTGCGCTGTACGACCAGGGCCTCGCTTGCGGCGCCGAGGCAAACGCCGCCAAGTACCTTGCCGGCGAAGCCTGCTTCAAGACCTGCCAGCAGGCCTTGATGACCCACGGCGGCTTCGGTTACGCCAAGGAATACCACGTCGAGCGCTATCTGCGCGAGAGCCTGGTCGGTCGCATCGCGCCCATCAGTCCGCAGTTGATACTGTGCTTCATCGCCGAGAAGGTTCTCGGTCTGCCGAAGTCGTATTGATGCGCTCGGGGGTGATGGACGGCTGGGGCAGGGCGCCATTTTGAAGGCGACGCTGCAATCGCCGCATACCCGCACCGCGCTCACCGTGCTGGGTATCTGCCTCGCGCTGAATCTGATCGGCCGCGGCACGGCGGACAGCTACGTCGTGTTCCTGCTGCCGCTGGAGCAGGATCTGGGCTGGAGCCGTTCGAAGATGACCAGCGTGTATTCCCTGTACCTGCTGGTGAATGGGCTGACCGCGCCGCTCATCGGCCTCTTGTTCGATCGTCTTGGGCCCAGGGCGGTGTACGGCTGCGGCATGGCGGCGCTGGCGGCTGCTTATCTGCTGGCATCGCAGGTGCAGGATCTGTGGCAGTTCTACGCCGCGGTGGGCGTGCTTACCGGAATTGCGGTGTCGGCCCTGGGCATGGTGCCCTCCTCCAGCCTGATTGCGCGCTGGTTCCGCGAGCGCCTCGGGACCGCGATTTCGGTCGCGTTCGCCGGCATGGGCCTGGGGGCGCTGCTGATCGTGCCGACGGTGCAGTATCTGCTGCAGCACTTTGGATGGCGCGATTCCTACCGCATCATGGGGCTGGCGCTGCTTTGCCTGGTTCCCGTCGTGCTGCTGCTGCCGTGGAAGAGCTACGTCGCGGGGCATCCCGAGTACCGCCGCGTGCGCACACCCGGAGCCAGGGACGAGGAGAACTGGACCGTGGGCGCGGCACTGAGAACGCGCAGTTTTTGGGGTCTGGCCTGGGTTTTTTCTCTGACGTCGATCGGCATGTTTTCGATTACCGTGCAATCCGTGGTCTATTTCATAGAGCGCGGTTTCCCGCCCCTGGCCGCCGCCAGCGCATTCGGATTCGCGGCGATGCTGTCTGTGTTCGGCATCGTCGGTACCGGGGCGATCGCCGACCGATTCGGCCCGCGGCGCACGGTGAGCGTCACTTTTGCAGGCAGCATCTGCGGCGTGCTTATACTTCTTTTGATGTCCTGGTTTCCGCAACATAGCCTTCTCGTCGCCTATGTGATCGTGTTCGGCCTATGCCAGGGCGCGCGCGGCCCCATTGTTTCATCCATGAGCGCGCGGCTGTTCCCGGGCAGCAATACAGCCAGCATCTACGGCATCCTGTACGCGTGCAATGCGATAGGGGCCGGTACGGGCGCGCTGCTCGCGGGTCTGATGCATGACTTCAGCGGCAGCTATCGACCCGGTTTCGTCATGTCGGTCTGCGCTTTGCTGCTCGGCGTGCTGCCGTTCTGGAGAGTGCCGGAACTCAGGGATTTTCGCCTGGCGCGATCGGCTTGAACCTGGTGCGTTTGCACCGGGATCGCGCGACGATCCCGGATTTTTTTCTGCTGTCTATGTGAATCAAAGGGAGGGGTGGTCATGCAGAAATACCTAAGGACAAAGTGCGTCAGATGCCTAGCCTCGGCGCCATCTGCGCGTTTCAGTTGTTGTTGCTGCTACAGGTGCGGGGTTGACGCACCGCTGCGGCGGGCCGCAGCATGACCCAGGCCCTGGTACCGCGTCCTGCGGCAACCCTGATCCTGGTGCGCGACGCCGGCGCGGGAATCGAAGTTCTCATGATCCGGCGCACGCAATCGGCGGCATTCATGGGCGGCGCCCATGTGTTTCCCGGCGGCGGGGTGGATCTCAGCGATGCAGCGGCCGATCTCGCCGCCCACTGCGAGGGGCTGGATGACTTCGAGGCGAGCCGCTTGCTCGGAGTAGAGCAGGGCGGGCTGGCCTACTGGACCGCGGCCTTGCGCGAATGTTTCGAAGAAGCGGGCCTGCTGCTTGCGCACGACGCCAGCGGCGACTATGCCGACTTGAACGAAGCCGGGCGCGCGCAGGTTTTTGCGCAATGGCGCGAGTCGGTGCGCGCCGGACGCGCGACGCTGGCAGAACTGTGTCGCGAACACGAGCTGCGCCTGGCCGCGGGACGCATGGCCTATTACAGTCACTGGATCACGCAGCCGGGGCGGCCGCGGCGCTACGACACGCGTTTCTTCGTCGCCGAGGCACCCTCGGCGCAGACGCCGTCGCATGACAACAGCGAGACGGTGGACCACGTATGGATCCAGCCGGCCGAAGCGCTGGCGCGCCATGGACGCGGGGAATTGCAGCTGGTGTTTCCGACGATCAAGACTCTGGAGAGCATTGCCCGGTTCGACACCGCAGCGGCGCTGATGGAGTTTGCGCGCTCGCCGCGCAAGATGCCGGTCATGGCGCCGCGCACCGCGAGCAGCCGCGAGGGGAAGAAATTACTGGTTCCCGGTGACTACGCTTACGCCGAGGTGGGCCGGCTCGATCCGGCGGGGAGCGGCGCTGCGGCCTGTGAAATCGTTCCCGGCAGCATCGTTCGGCTGTCGCCCAAGGTGCGGCGCATTACCGCGCCCAACCCGGGCTTCATGACCGGTCCCGGAACGAATACCTATCTGCTGGGCGCCGGCGGGGACTTCGCCGTGATCGATCCCGGGCCTGCGATAGTCGAGCACGTGGAGGCGATACTCGAGGCGACCGCTGGGCGCGTGCGCTGGATTCTCGTTACCCACACGCACAAGGACCATTCGCCCGCGGCGGCGCTGCTCAAGGCGCGCACCGGGGCCGAACTCATGGGCATGCCGCCGCCGCCGTTCGAGAGCCAGGATCAGAGTTTTTGCCCCGACCGGGTGCTTGTGCACGGCGAGCGGCTCGAACTCGCCGGTTGCGCGCTGCGCGTGATCCACGCGCCGGGTCACGCCTCGAACCAGCTCTGCTACTTGCTGGAAGAGGAGAAATTGTTGTTCACCGGCGACCACGTCATGCAGGGCTCTACCGTGGTGATCAATCCACCCGATGGCGACATGGCGGTATATCTCGACTCATTGCGCCAGTTGCAGGGGGAAGATATCGAGTGGTTCGCGCCGGGGCACGGCTTTCTCATGGACAAGACCCAGGAAGCTCTGGAACGCCTGCTGATTCACCGGCTCGGGCGCGAGAACAAGGTGTTGAACGCCGTGCGCGCCGCCGGCAGCGCCGCGATCGAGGCCTTGCTGCCGGTGGTGTACGACGATGTGCAAGCGCGCCTCTACCCTGTGGCGAGCCGGTCTTTGCTCGCGCATCTGATCAAGCTGCAGGGGGAGGGCAAAGTGACGCAGAAGCGGGGGCAGTGGAGCATGGTATGAATGGAATCCACCGGCCGTCCTGAATGGATACGCCAATATTTTGAATTCCAATGAATTTCGGTGAGGCCGCGGGTCAAGAAAAGCCGCCGCAGCGCCGGTGGCATTTGATCCACGTCAAAGGCGCAGACAACTATACAGATAAGATTTTAGAGAGGTAAAAGGGCGTGCCGCAGGGATAACAATTGAATGAACGGAGCGAGATGCGCATGGATAACACGAATACGTACAACTACAGCGTGGTCAGGCAGTTCGCCATCATGACGGTGGTGTGGGGCATCGTCGGGATGCTGGTCGGGGTGATCATCGCCGCGCAACTGGCCTGGCCGGAACTGAATTTCGATATTCCGTGGCTGAGCTACGGGCGCCTGCGACCGCTGCACACCAATGCGGTGATTTTCGCGTTCGGCGGCTGTTCGCTGTTCGCCACCTCTTATTACGTGGTGCAGCGCACTTGTCACACGCGGCTGTTCGCCGGTGGCCTCGCCGCCTTCACCTTCTGGGGCTGGCAACTGATCATCGTCCTGGCGGCGGTGACGCTGCCCCTGGGCATCACTTCGGGCAAGGAATACGCCGAACTCGAGTGGCCGATCGACATCCTCATCACCCTGGTCTGGGTCTCCTACGCCGTCGTGTTTTTCGGCACCATCGCCAAACGCAAGACGCCGCATATCTATGTCGCCAACTGGTTTTTCGGTGCGTTCATCATCACGGTGGCGGTGCTGCATCTGGTCAACAGTGCGGCCGTGCCGGTGAGTTTTTGGAAGTCCTACTCGGTCTATGCGGGGGTGCAGGATGCCATGATTCAGTGGTGGTACGGGCACAACGCGGTGGGATTCTTCCTCACCGCCGGCTTTCTCGGAATGATGTACTACTTCATTCCCAAGCAGGCCGGCCGTCCGATCTATTCCTACCGCCTGTCGGTGGTGCATTTCTGGGCGCTGATTTTCACTTATATGTGGGCCGGCCCGCACCATCTGCATTACACCGCGTTGCCCGACTGGGCGCAGTCGCTGGGCATGGTGTTCTCGCTCATTCTGCTGGCACCGTCCTGGGGCGGCATGATCAACGGCATGATGACCCTGTCGGGTGCGTGGCACAAGCTGCGGCAGGATCCCATCCTCAAATTCCTGGTCGTTTCCTTGTCCTTCTACGGCATGTCGACCTTCGAAGGGCCGATGATGTCGATCAAGACCGTCAACGCGCTGTCGCATTACACCGACTGGACGGTCGGCCAAGTCCACTCCGGGGCG
>CAYNVY010000293.1:0-4973 GCA_964400745.1 uncultured Enterobacteriaceae bacterium
CGCGACCAGTTGCCGCAAAGTTTCGCCAGGCTCGACGCGATAGATGCCCGAATTGACGAACTCGCCTTCCAAGCGCACGTACTTGGTTTGTTTGGCGATGGGCGCCTGAATATCGTCGATCGAGAATATCGTCACGACATCACCCGGTTGCAGCAAGATGTTGTGCGCCGCGTCATCTTCCAAGATTGCTTTGCCCAGATTGAACGGCACAAGAGTCGTACTGAGGTCTCTGGGATTCATGCGCTCGATAACTGCGTAGTTCCAATTGATCTCGTCTAGATTACGTCTTATCTCGTCGGCGAGTTTGGCTCCGGGCTTATTTTCCAGTACCCCCGACTGCGTACCCTGTCCGATGCCAAGCCCTTTGGACACCGTTACTTTCTTCAGTGCATCGGCGTTCGCAGTCGCCATATCGGCTTCGAGCTGCGTTTGTTGCATAGATTCGGCCACCGTCTTATTGGTGTCGTCGTGCTGACTCTTCTTCAGCAACCCGCCGATTGGAATATCGACGCCTACCGCCCGGTTGCGCTTCAGCACATCAGCGACCGCGCTATCCAGGCCCACCGTCTGGTTCTTGCGCAGCCAGTAGTGGCGCGAAATCAGATTCTCCACCCGGGGGATGAGATCCTTCACGCGCATCCCCGCTCGCCAGGGGAAGCGCGCGGGCTGTGCCACGTTGCCGCGCAGGCTGACGGCGTTGTCGATTCGCGGTGCGATAGCGTAGATGGTCACCAGGTCGCCGTCGCGCAATTTCACCTGCGTGCCTACTACATCGAGATTGAATTCGTCCACCTTGCGCGTTTTGCGCTCGTCGATGCGCTCTAGCGTGGCCTTCTGACCCGATGCCGTGCTCGCGAGGCCGCCGGCCCAGGCAATCAGATCGCCCAACGCGGCGTCTTTCTTGAGTTCGAAGATCGCTGCCACGTTGACGCTACCAGATATCGCCACCAGAGCGCCAACAGGCGGTACGTGGATCACATCGCCCGGCAACAGTGGCGCATCTTTTGATTTGTCGCCGCTGATCAGGAGATCGTAAAGGTCGAGTTCCGTCACCACCTTATTGCCGCGCTTCAACTGGATGCCGCGCATCGAGCCTTTGGCCGAGGGGCCGCCTGCGGCAAACACGGCGTTGACCAGCGTGCTCATGGAACTGACGGTGTAGGAGCCGGGGCGACGCGCCTGACCAACGACAAACACCTGAATCGCGCGCAACTGGCCGAGGCTGACGGTCAGCTCGAAGTTGCGGAACACGCGACCGATGGCGGCCTTGAGATGCGCCTGTAGATCTTGATACTTGATCCCTGCGACATTGATGGTGCCGACTTTGGGGATGTTGATCGCGCCAGTGCGGTCGACAACCGCGGCATAGTCGATATCAAGCTGACCCCAGGCGCGGATCATGATTTCGTCGCCTGGGCCGATGGTGTAGTCGGCGGTGACGGGAATGTTGTCCACTGGCGCAAAGGTGGAGGGAACGTTCTTGAACAGTTCGGCTCCGAAGATCGGCAGATCGCGCCCGGTGGAGTTGGCGATGAAATCCTGGAATTCGATGCGCTCCGGCGGGGGCTGGAACTCCTGTTGGTAGGGCAGCCCGGTGCGCGGGTCGGTGCGCGGGTCGGTGCGCGGGTCGGTGCGCGGGTCGGTGCGCCTACCCGCTGTGTTGCCGATGGTGGGCGCGGTCAGCGCGCCAGCCGGCGCGGCGGCACCGGAGCGGAACGTGTCCTGGCCTGCGGTCTGCGCTTGGGCGACGAGCGAGAGCAGGCCTAGAATCAGTGAAAATAGTACAGTGCGCGAACGCAGGAACATGCAGGATTTATCCGGAAGTGGTCTGAAAGGAAAAGACTTATTGGTGGCTGAAGGGCGGTCGAATCATAGCGATTTTGGCATGGTGCGTCTAGGTAAAGCAAGGGTGTAACGTTTGCAGTGATGTCGGGAATTTTGGCCGTTTGGGCACGCTACCGCCCTGCAAGACACTGGCGTGTTTCGCATAAAGTTTTCTGTAACAACTACTTAGGTAGATCGACTAGCCCACCCTCACCCCACCTCTCCGGGTGGTCCCGCCCTGCGGGCTCCCACTGCCCTCTCCCACCCTGCTGGAGAGGGGATCAAGCAAGGTGAAAGGGGGGGGGTTATGCCGCTTTCGCGATCCAGTCCCTATCCACTCTTACTTTGTTCGCCTTGCCCAACAGTTCCAGCAGCACAATCACGCGCTTTTCGCCGTCTTGCTGGGTGAACACGCCTTCCATGCCGGAGAGTGGGCCATCGACAATCTTGACCACTTCGCCAACGCTGAACGGCGGTCGTTTGTCTTCGTGCATGCCTGAGACTGAGTCCTCGCGCTGCTTCAGCGCTTCCATTATGGCGTCGGGCACCACGGCCGGTTGCCCGCCAAAGCGCACCAGGCCGACCACGCCACGGGTGGAGCGCACCGGAGCCGTGCTGCGCTGCAGCGGATCGAGGCGGATGAAGATGTAGCGCGGAAACAGCACTTCGATCGCATCGAGCCACTGTCCGCGCCGGCGCTGGCGGATACGG
Source organism: uncultured Enterobacteriaceae bacterium (assembly GCA_964400745.1). Classification (GTDB taxonomy): domain Bacteria; phylum Pseudomonadota; class Gammaproteobacteria; order Burkholderiales; family SG8-39; genus 2-12-FULL-64-23. The sequence continues at coordinate 2,536 of CAYNVY010000293.1, forward strand.
ATGCGCGGCAGGTAGACGTGGAACCCTTGGCGCAGCAGGTTTTCTTGCGCCACCAGTTCCTGCCGCGGCTTGCAGGAGACGGCGTACCAGCGTTCTTTACCCTGGCTTTCTGCGTTGAAATGCTGCGCATTGTCCGTCATCGGGATTCCGCCTGGGCTTCGGTCGCGGATTCAGGCGGAAGCCGGCCGGTGTTCAGATCGCCGCGCAGTTGCTCGATCTCGCGCTCCAGTGCTTCGTATTCGACGACTTTGCGCCGGAGAAAGGCCAGGGTGATGCGGGTTCTTTCTTCTATGCCCGCCGGGGTGAGCAGGTAGGCGTATTGGCGTTTGTCCGGGTTGTTGCGGAAGTTCTGCAACTTGACCAGGCCCTTGTCCATCAGCGCGTTGAGGCAATAGTTGGCCTTGCCCAGGCTCACGCCCATGGCTTGCGCCAGGTCGCGCTGGCTCATCTGCGGCTTAGCCTGCAGCAGTTTAAGGATTTCAAGGCGTTGGAGATCGGTCAGCACCGGCATGCCAGATTTTGCCCAGATCGGGGCTGTTCAAAAAGTGAAGGTGGATTGTACATCCAGGACGCCGCCTGGCGCAAATGGAAAACTAACCCCAGGCTTGGGTCAGCAGTTCGCCCAGAGCGTCGACGATGCGACGGGTTTCATGGCCAGGCTGTAACTGTGTGTTACCAAGTTTCTCATGTCACACACGTCTTTCAGATGTTGCCACAGCTCAGGAGAGCGCAAATTCAGTTCTGGGGCTAAGCGCATGACATTGTTAGCCGCTTCCCCCATCACAATAATGCTTTCGATAACTGCTCGTTGCGTCTTGCCGTCTGCCAAGAATTGTTCCTTCGTCAGTGCTCCAATATCGTTTTTGACGTTGCAGATGGCTTGCTGAATGTCTGACAGTCTATCTGGAACTCGACCGGCCTTGCTTCTCATACTGGAACCGCTTCCGCAAGAGCAATGTCACGAAAGCGCTCATGCAAGGCCATAGGAGTAAGCACATCAGTAGGAACCCCAGTTAGCGCCTCAATTTCTCTTTTGATTCGCACCAGACTGGTCAGTGTAGTTTTTCCCTCAATTGGATCGACCAAAAGGTCAAGATCACGTTCACCGGTATCTTCGCCACGCGAAGTCGAGCCGAACACCCGTGGATTTCTCGCGCCATTGGCTTCGACGAGGCGACGAATACTTTCCTTGTGCCGCTGCAGTGCTTCTGATGGTCTCATATCAAACTCTTCGTCTTCTGCCTATTGAATTTTCCACAATACGTCACACCGTTCATCGAGCAAATCGCATCCCGTTTCATCAGGCACCTCCGATGCGAATTATATGCGCTCTTAACGCAATCGCGAGTCCCCCAAAAGGGATTTCCTCCGGGGCACAAGCTCGCACCCACAACGCATTGCCTTACAGCGTTGCAGCCCACCCTCACCCCAACCCTCTCCCGCCCAAGCGGGAGAGGGGGCGTTCTCCATTTGCCCCGACCGAGATAGAGGGTGTATCTTCCTTCGCCCCCGTTCGGCGAGGACGCGGTCTTCTCCCTCGCCCCCGTTCGCCGAGGACATGGTCTTCTCCCTCGCCCCCGCCCGATGCTGTTGTGGTGTTCCCCCTCGTCTCGGGAACGGGGGAATGCGGCTGGGCACAGGACCGTACCTGCGTACGGGCCTGTGCCTGCCGAATCCGAGCGCCTCTGGCGCGAGGCGGAGAGGGTCGGGGTGAGGGGGGTGATCGCCCCCCGAAGCCGTCATCGTCGCTACGGCGCAGCCCACTCCAATCCGTTCGTGCGCGCCTTGGCGATGAAGTCTGCGAGCTGCGCCCGGCTCTCGACTTTGCCGTCGGCAAGGTAGGCGCGATACCACTCCGCGGTGGCGGTGAGCGCATCTTCGAGCGTCCACACCGGCGTCCATCCGAGCTGCTCACGTGCTTTGGCGCTGTCCAGGTAGAGCAGGTTGGCTTCGTGGGGTTGCGCTGCACTAGTTGTTTGCCAGGCGAGTTCGGGCCAGTGCGTGCCAAGCCGTGTAAGCACATCGGCAACCGTACAGTTCGCGTCCGGCCCCGGGCCAAAATTCCAGCCTTCGGCGAATTCACGTTGTCCTCCCAACAGCTTTTGCCCCAGCAGCAGATAACCGCTTAGCGATTCGAGCACGTGCTGCCACGGGCGCGTGGCCAGTGGCGAACGGATTTCGAGTTTGGCCTTCGCCGCGATCGCCCGGACCAGGTCCGGGATCAAGCGGTCTTCGGCCCAATCGCCCCCGCCGATCACGTTGCCGGCACGCGCTGTGGCCAGAAGCGGCGCATCCGGCGCGTGGAAAAAGGCGCTGCGGTAGCTGGCGGCGACGAGTTCTGCCGCGGCTTTGGAGGCACTGTATGGATCATGCCCGCCGAGGCGGTCGGTCTCGCGGTAACCGCGCGACCACTCCTGGTTTTCGTAGCACTTGTCGCT
>CAYNVY010000294.1:0-4955 GCA_964400745.1 uncultured Enterobacteriaceae bacterium
AAAATGGCGGTATCGCGCCTCGGCCGCGGCGAGTCGCCCGCCGACCCGGCCGGCCCGAACGAGGCCGACCCCATCGTTTCGCTCAAGCCGCGCGACGAATGGCCACGCGGCTGGACCCAGGACGACATCGCCGCGGCGATCGTGGAGAAGCTGAAGACGCTTCCTGGAGTACAGCTGGTGATGGCGCAGCCGATCTCCGACCGGGTAGACGAAATGGTCAGCGGCGTGCGCTCCGACGTCGCGGTGAAAGTGTTCGGCGACGACCTGGACGCGCTTAAGGCCGCGGCCGAGGACATCGCGCGCATCGCGCGCGGAGTGCGCGGCATGCGCGACATGCGCGTCGAACGCGTCGGCGGCCAGCAATACCTCAATATCGTCATCGACCGGCAGGCCATCGCGCGCCAGGGCTTGAACGTGTCGGATGTGCAGGACGTGATCGAGATGGCGATAGGCGGCAAGGTCGCGACCGAGATCTACGAGGGTGAGCGGCGCTTCCAGGCGGTGGTGCGCCTGCCGGAGCGGCTGCGCGATTCGGTGGACGAAATCCGCGCCATCACCCTCACCTCGCCCTCGGGTGCGCAGGTGCACCTCGACAGCCTGGCGAAGATCGAGGTAAGCGAAGGCCCGGCGCAGGTGAGCCGCGAGACCGCGAAGCGGCGCATCGTGGTCGGGATCAACGTCGAGAATCGCGATCTGGGCGGCTTCGTCTCCGAACTGCAGCAGCGCATCGGCGCCGAGGTGAAACTGCCCGAGGGCTACTACCTCGTTTGGGGCGGGCAGTTTCAGAACATGGAGCGCGCGCTGGGCCATCTGATGGTGATCGTGCCGGTGACGGTGGCCGCGATCTTCTTCCTGCTGTTCCTGCTGTTCAATTCGCTGCGCCTGGCGACGCTGATCATCACCGTGCTACCGTTCGCGTCGATCGGCGGCGTGATCGGTCTGGCCGTGACCGGCGAATACCTGTCGGTCCCCGCCTCGGTGGGATTCATCGCGCTGTGGGGCATGGCGGTGCTCAACGGCGTGGTGCTGGTCACCTATATCCGCAAGCTGCGCGACGACGGTCTGGAGCTCGCGCGGGCCGTGGTCGAGGGGGCGACGCAGCGCTTCCGGCCGGTGATGATGACCGCGACGGTGGCGATGCTCGGCCTGATTCCGTTCCTGTTCGCCACCGGCCCGGGATCGGAAGTGCAGCGGCCGCTGGCCATCGTGGTGATCGGCGGGCTGATCACTTCGACGCTGCTGACGCTGGTGGTGGTACCGACGCTGTACCGTTTCTTCGAAGAGAAAAGGATAGAAGCATGAAGGAGATCAAGGCGGTGATCCAGCCCGCGCGTCTGGCGCGGGTGCGCGAGGCTTTCCGCAGGCTGCCGGATTTCCCGGGCATGACCGTGTCGCGCGCGGAAGGCTCCGGCTATCACCCGGACAAGCCGATGCCGGTGGGCGTCAAAAGCGAGTTGACCGACTACTCGCAGAAGGTGCGCATCGAGATCGTGGCGCCGGACGAGATGGTGGCGCGGCTGTTGGTCATCATCCACGAGGCTTGCCACACCGGTCAGCCGGGCGACGGCGTCGTCTGGGTGACGCAGGTCGAATCTTTGCATCGGATACGGCAGGCGCCGGCCGTGACTGGGTGAGTGCCGCGCACGGGTATAGAACGCGGCGCAAGACTTCGCGATCCTGCGACGCGCTGTCATCAACCTGGCGCCCGCAACCTGCTTCGTGTTGAAACACGGGGGCATCCGTGTCAACATCCGGCCTGCGTTCGAAAACCCCGCCTTTCACCTTGAGGAAAGACCATGCGTCCTGCCTGCCTGAGTCGTACGCTCGCAATCGGCCTCGCGTTCTTCGCCACCCTGGCGCAGGCGCAGAGTTATCCCGCAAAATCGATACGCATGATCGTGGGTTTCCCGCCCGGCGGCACCACCGACGTGATCGGGCGGCTGGTGGCGGCGAAACTGAGCGAACGCCTGGGCCAGCAGGTGGTGGTGGAAAACCGGCCCGGCGCCAGCGGCATGATAGGCGCCGACGCGGTGGCCAAGGCATCCCCTGACGGCTATACGCTCCTGATGTCGAGCAGCACCCACGCCACCTACACCGGCCTGTACAACAAGGTTCCATTCGATCCGGTCAAGGATTTCGAACCGGTGTCGTTCATCGGCACCACGCCCTATGTGATGGTGGTGCATCCCTCATTGCCGGTGAAGTCGGTGGCGGAATTGCTCAGCCTGGCCAAGGCGCGCCCGGGCCAACTGAACTACGCCGCGTCGACGCCCGGGACGGCGCAGCACCTCGCCTGGGAACTGTTCAAACGCTCCACCGGCACGGATCTGACCTACATCGCCTACAAGGGCACCGGCGCGCTGATGCCCGATCTGCTCTCGGGCCGGCTGCAGGCGGCGATCGACAATGTGGCGGTGATGACGCAGCACGTAAAGAACGGCGCGCTGCGCGGCATCGCCGTCACCAGTCCCAAGCGCTCGCCCTTGCTGCCGGACCTGCCGACCATCGCCGAATCCGGCGTTCCCGGCTTTCAGGCCATAGGCTGGTTCGGCGTGTTCGCGCCAGCGGGAACGCCGGAGCCGGTGGTCAGGGCGTTGACCGAGAAGATCTCGGCTGTGCTGAAACAGCCCGAAGTGCTCGAGCGCATGTCGGAACTGGGCGCCGAAGCAGCCTCGGGCGGGCAGGACGATCTACGCAAGCTGCTCGCCAACGAGATGTCGGTCTGGGGCAAGGTGATACGCGAAGCGGGCGTGAAAATCGACCAGTAAGAAACGGCAGCAGATGGATCGCATATCCGCAATCGGCGATTGATTGCGCTCATGGCTGCCCATTCCTGTTCATTCTCCCGGTTGCACTCGCGCCATGCCGGCCGCTGACAAGAGCGCCGCCCGGATATGGCTCAAGGCCATGCCCGGACTGTTCGTGAGACGGCATACGCAATGTTCGGAGAAACGCTCAGCGCGATGGCGATAGCGGGGATGGCGTTAGCCGCGATAGGCGTGGCACTGGTGGTCTATCGGTCGATTGGGGAATAATGAAGCGCATTGCATGGCATCTAAAAAAGGGGATTGGAGAACGCGCGGAGCGGTTGCGCGCGCTTTCGCAGGAGATCGGCACTGAATTTGGCGCCAAATCGGCCGTTATCGATCCTGCGCAAGACATCGCTGCCCCGGGCGGTGACTGCCGCGTACCGGCGCCACGCGTCGCGCGTGGCTTACATCGAGGGGGCGGGGGCGGGGTCGGCAATGCAGAAGGCAGTGCCGTCGCATTTCGCGCCGTTCGCGTTGACGCGCTTTCCGGAAAAATGGTAACTTGCAATGCGCTTTAGCGCGTGCAACAAAGTCAGACGCACCCTGCTTCCCATCCTCTCCCAGACCAAAATGACCCGACCCCTAGACGGCATTGTCGTCGTCGCCCTGGAGCACGCAGTCGCCGCGCCGCTCGCCACCCGCCATCTGGCCGACAACGGCGCGCGCGTGATCAAGATAGAGCGACCGGGCAGCGGCGACTTTGCGCGAGCCTACGACCAGCGCGTGCGCGGGCTGGCTTCGCACTTCGTCTGGACCAATAGGGGCAAGGAAAGCGTCACGCTGGACCTCAAGCACGAGCAGGCGCTGCCCGTGCTGCACCGCCTGCTCGAGCGCGCCGACGTGTTCGTGCAGAACCTGGCGCCGGGCGCAGCCTCCCGCCTGGGACTGGACGCCGCAGCCATACACCGCGTCAACCCGCGCACCATCGTCTGCAACGTATCCGGCTACGGTGAGAGCGGGCCCTATCGCGACAAGAAGGCCTACGACCTCCTGATCCAGGCCGAAGCCGGGTTCCTCTCGATTACCGGCAGCGAAGGCGAAATGTCCAAATCGGGCATCTCCATCGCCGACATCGCCGGCGGCATGTACGCCTACAGCGGCATACTCAACGCGCTGCTGCTGCGCTCGCGCACCGGAAAAGGCAGCAGCATCGAAGTGTCGCTGCTCGACTGCCTGGCAGAATGGATGGGCTATCCGCTGTATTACGCCTTCGACGGCGCGCCGCCGCCGCCGCGAACCGGCGCCATGCACGCGACCATCTATCCCTACGGGCCGTTCCAGTCCGGCGACGGCAAGACCGTCATGATCGCGATTCAGAACGAGCGCGAATGGGCCTTGTTCTGCGACAAGGTGCTGGGCGAGCCGCAACTCGCCCTGGACGCGCGCTTCGCGTCCAACGCCGAACGCAGCAGCAACCGGCAGGCACTCGGATCGATCGTTCAGGCGCGACTGGCCCAGTTCAGCGCCGCCGAGGTCATCGCCATGCTCGATGCGGCGAGCATCGCCAACGCCAGTGTGAACACGGTGCACGGCCTGCGCGAGCATGCGCAGTTGCGCGCGCGCGAACGCTGGGCGGATGTAGCCTCTCCCGCGGGGCCGCTCTCACTGCTGCGCCCTCCCCCGCTCAACGACAGCTTCGAGCCGGCGATGAGCGCCATCCCGGCGCTGGGCGAGCACACCGGAAGTGTGTTGGCCTGGCTGGGCTACAGCGAGCCTGAAATCGAGGCGCTACGCGCCGGCGGGTTGGTCTGAGGCTTGGGGGCTATTGCGGTTTCCGCGCCAATTTTCCGCCAGCCAATAATGCTAAAATCAGGTCTGAAGAATCTGTCTTCCCGCATTGGCGATTGCAAGCGCGGCGGATCGATGCCGGTCTCGCTTTGACCGGCCGGCGCAGCCTACCCTCGAGTGAGGATCATGCAACAAAACGCACCCAAGCCCCTTAAACCACTGCCCAACCTGATTTTCTTCAGCCGCTGGCTGCAGTTGCCCCTGTATCTCGGTCTGATCGTGGCCCAGGGCGTCTACGTGATCCACTTCACCATCGAGCTCTGGCACCTGGTGGAGAAGGCGACCTCGATCTCCGAAGCCGACATCATGCTGCGCGTGCTCGGCCTGATCGACGTGGTGATGATCGCCAACCTGCTG
>CAYNVY010000295.1:0-869 GCA_964400745.1 uncultured Enterobacteriaceae bacterium
CAGAGCCGTGGTGCGCCAGGGCATACGCCCCGACACCTTGCTGTTGATAGGCCAGTTCGGCCACTGGGTCACGCCGCATGCCAAGGATTTCGGCGTGCCCAGCATGAATTCGCTGGTGCCGATGTCGATGGAGCTGACCGACGCCACCGGCTCCGGGGCCGACGTGGTGCGGGTGAGCCTGAAGCGCACGGGAGGTGAAAAATGACCCGCTGGGCCATGGTTTCCGACCTGCGCCGCTGCATCGGCTGCCAGACCTGCACCGCCTCCTGCCGGCAGGCCAACGCCACGCCGCCGGGGGTGCAATGGCGGCGCGTGCTCGACCTGGAAGTGGGCGAGTATCCGGCGGTGAAGCGCGCCTTCGTGCCGGTAGGCTGCATGCATTGCGACGAACCGCCGTGCATGCACGTGTGCCCGTCCACTGCGACCAAGAAGCGGCCGGACGGCATCGTCACCATCGATTACGACTTGTGCATAGGCTGCAGCTACTGTGCCGTCGCCTGCCCGTATCAGGCGCGCTACAAGACCGATAAGGCGAGCTTCGCCTATGGCGATTCGATGGCCAACGAGGAGCAGCGTTTCGATCCCAAGCGCATGGGGGTCGCGACCAAGTGCACCTTCTGCGTCGACCGCATCGACGCCGGCCTCGCCAAAGGACTGAAGCCGGGCATCGACCCCGAAGCCACGCCGGCCTGCGTCAATTCCTGCATCACGCAGACGCTGAGCTTCGGCGATCTGGACGATCCGAAGAGCAACATTTCGCAGCTGCTCGCGGAGAATCAGACCTTCCGCATGCACGAGGAACTCGGCACCGGACCCGGGTTCTTCTACATCTGGGACAAGAAGGAGGCGGAGGCATGAGCAGGAAGCAG
>CAYNVY010000295.1:969-4860 GCA_964400745.1 uncultured Enterobacteriaceae bacterium
GGGCCCCATGCAATGGGGATGCGACCGGCCGCGATTGCCTCCGGACGCCGACAGCACGAATGCGAAACTTTCACTATTGCTAAGGAGGCGGAGGCATGAGCAGGAAGCAGGGGCCCCATGCAATGGGGATGCGACCGGCCGCGATTGCCTCCGGACGCCGACAGCGCGGTCGCGAAACATCGAATCCGGTTAAGGAGGCGGCAGAATGAAAATGAACACGAGCTTCGGAGCCAAACCCTGGCATCAGACGAACTGGGATTTCCGTGCGGCCTTCAACTTCATTTTCGGCGGCGCGGGGGCGGGCTTGCTGGTGATCGTCGCCTTGTCCGGTTTGGGCGGCAACGCGATGCGCGCCGAGCTGCTGCTCGGGATGGCGCTGATCGGCGCCGGCCTCGTTTCGGTCTGGTTCGAGATCGGGCGGCCGCTGCGTGCGCTGAACGTCGGCTTCAATCCGTTCACCTCGTGGATGACGCGCGAATCGTTCGCCGCGGGCGCGGTGTTCGTCCTCGGCCTCGCTGCGGTTTGGTTCGGAAACGCCGAGCTTGCGCAGGGGGCGGCGCTCGCCGCGCTGATTTTCGCCTACTGTCAGGGGCGCCTGCTGCAGGCGGCCAAAGGCATACCGGCGTGGCGCGTGCCGGCGCTCTCATGGCTCAATTTCATGACCGCGCTGACCGAGGGCGCGGGCCTGTTCGTCGCCCTGGCCGCGTTGTTCGATACGCCGGCAAGGGGGGTGATCGCGTATTTTTCGCTGGCGCTGATCGCGCGCGGACTCGCCTGGTCGACCTACCGCGGCAGCGTGGCGAAAATCGCGGCGCGTCCGGCCCTGGCCGCGCTCGACCGCTCCGGCAAGATGCTGATCCAGTTCGGCACCATCGCACCGCTGGCGCTGTTGCTGCTCGGCCTGCTCCTGAGCGATGTCGCGCGCATCGCACTGCCGCTGGCCGGTTTGGCGGCACTGGCGACGGGCTGGCAGTTCAAGTTCGTTTTGATCACGCGTGCCGCCTACAATCAGGGCTTTGCCCTGCCGCACCTGCCGGTGCGGGGTACCCGCTAGATCGGGTATCGCCGCCATCCAAGAAACCGCGCCAAGGGGAGGAAGAACGATGCAGAATTCGGAAGTCGCCGCAATACTCGGACGTGCCGCAGAAGCGGGAAGGAATGCGCTGAACGAAGCGGAATTGGAGGCGCTGTTTGCCGCTCTTGGCATCATCTACAGGGCCGATCCGAAGGCGGGAAGCTCCTCCGGCGTCGAACTGCGCGTCAGCCTGAACCGCACGCGCGAATTCGGCATGGTCATCAGCGCCGGCTTGGGCGGCCTGGATGCGGGACTGGACGAAGCCAATTTCAGGAAGGACCGCGCTTCGGTCTATGCCGCGATCGAACTCACCGACGCAAAGGACTTCCTGCGCCTGTTCAGGCGCACGCTCGCCTACCAGATGCTGGCGGGCGTGGCCGGGCGCGACGGATCGGGTTTGCCGGACGCGCAGCTGGAAACCTGTTTCGAACGCCTGCTGGGACTGGCGCGCGCTTGCGCGGACCCTGCAGGTGCAGGTGCCGGTGCCGGCTTCGCGCTGCAGGCGCTGGAGCTGAACCCGGTGCAAGTCGGCGCGCAGTTGGTGGTGCGGATTGCGCGCTGCGAAATCGGCGCGCCGGCGGCGCGGCGCCTCCCCCGCCCGATCCACAAGATCGACAAGCTCATCCATCCGCAGTCGATCGGCATCATCGGTGTGTCGGCGACCAACATGAATTTCGGCCGGATCATCCTGCGCAACCTGATGGGCAGCGGCTACGGCAAGGAGAAGATGACCATCATTCGGCCCGGCGAGGCCGAGATCGATGGCGTCAAGTGCGTGGAAAGCCTGAACGCACTGCCGGGAAAGCTCGATCTGCTGATCGTCGCGGTGGCCGCCGACGCGGTGTACGGTCTCGTCGATGAGATCATAGAGACCGATTCGGTGGAATCGGTGATGCTGATTCCGGGCAGTCTGGGCGAGACGAAAAAGAGCAGGGAGCCGGCGGCCGCGCTCGGCGCAAGGATCAACGCCGCCCACGCCAGCAAAGGCGGAGGGCCGATCTTCCTCGGCGCCAATTGCCTCGGCGTGGTCTCTCACCCGGGGTCCTACGACTCCTGGTTCATTCCCCTGGAGCGGCTGCCGAAGCCGCAGAAGAAACCGCAAAGAAATTCAGTCATGCTGAGCCAGAGCGGCGCATTCATGATCACCCGCCTGAGCCAGAATCCGTGGCTGGATCCCAGCTATATGCTGGCTCTGGGCAATCAAACCGATCTGACCCACGGCGACATGCTGAGCTTTTTTGCCGAACGGCCGGAACTCGAAACTATAGGCATCTATGTCGAGGGCTTCAAGGACCTGGATGGTCTGGATTTCGCCAAAGCCGTGCGCAAGGCGGTGATCAATGGCAAGCAGGTGGTGGTGTACAAGTCGGGTAGGACCGCGCCTGGGGTGACCGGTGTCATGGGCCATACCGCTTCCATCGCCGGCGGTCCGACGTTGTTCGAATCTGTCGTGCGCCAGGCCGGCGCGATCGTGGCGGAGGACTTCACCAGCTTCGACGACCTGTTCTACATCGCAGGCGCGCTGCATCGCAAGAAGATCCACGGCCGGCGTCTGGGCGGCATCAGCGGCGCGGGATTTGAAGCCGTGGGCATGGCCGACTCGATCGAATCGGAAACTTTCGCCATGCAGATGGGCGAGCTGGAAGCGGCCACGGTGAAGCGCGTCGAAGAAATTCTGGTCGCGAAAAAGCTGGACGCGCTGGTGGAGGTGCGCAATCCCATCGACATCAATCCCGGCGCCGACGACGAAGCGCATCTGCAGATCACCGAGGCCTTCCTGCAGGACACGAATATCGATGCGGTCGTGGTCGGGCTGGACCCGACCGCACCGTCGGTGCGGGCGCTGGAGGAAAGTCGGCTTCGGCCGGGTTACGATCTCAAGGACCCGAAGAGCACGGTGCGTCTGATGCCGCCCATAGTCGATCGCAATGACAAGCCGGTCATTGGCATAGTCGATGGCGGCAAACTCTATGACGCGATGGCGGCGGGCCTGATGGATCAAGGCGTGTGCGTGTTCCGCAACAGCGGGCGCGGCACGCGGGCGCTGGTGCGCTACTGTGAGGCGCGCAGTTATGCTGAAAGCCTGCGTCAGCGCCAAGCCGGGAATTGAACCGGAACCGATGAACACGACACGAGGAACCAGTATGAGCGACATACAGCAACCCGGAATGACTGCTACGCGCCGCGTTGACAGCGATGCTATGGGTGCAGCGATCAAGGATATCTTCCGGACGGCGCACAGCGAGGGCCGCAGCACGCTGTTCGAGCATGAAGTCTACCGGCTGCTCACCGCGGCAGGCATCGCCTCGACGCCAAGATACGAGGTGATCGCCAGCGGGGCCGAGTCTGGGGACGAGCACCTGGCATCTTTTCCCGGAAGCCGAGTGGTGGTGAAGATCGTCTCCGGCAGCATTGCCCACAAGTCGGACGTAGGCGGGGTCGCCGTCGTGCCCAAGCAGCCGATGGCGGTCAGAGCCGCCTGCAAAAACATGCTCGCGAAGCTGTCGGATCGCGACATCGCGGGGGTGATGCTCACGGAGTTCATCGAAGCGGACGCTCCGGGTTCCGGCAGCGAACTGCTGGTCGGCATCCGCAACACGCGCGAATTCGGCATGATCCTCAGCGCCGGGATGGGCGGCGTCGACACCGAGTTCTTTGCCGGAAGCGCCCGCCGCGGTCAGGCGGTCGTGTCGGCTTCGACCGAGCTGACCACTGCCGAGGAATTCCTCGAGATATTCAAACCGACGCTTGCCTACCGGAAGATCGCCGGACTGACGCGGGGGGGGCGCCGGCTGGTGGCGGACGAAGCCCTCCTG
>CAYNVY010000296.1:0-4841 GCA_964400745.1 uncultured Enterobacteriaceae bacterium
CGCGCTGCCCTTCGGCGGTGGCGGCGCCGTGGCTGCCCATGGCGGGAAACACGAACGGATCGCCGCCCAGTGCCTTGATCTCGCGGATGACGGCGCGCGTGATCAAGGCATAGTTGGCCACGCCGCGGCTGCCGCAGCCGACCGCGATGCGCGCGCCGCGCTTGACGCTGGCGCGTATCTCCGGCCGCTCGAACTCGCGCGCGATGGCCGCGTCGATGTCGTCGAGGCGGGTGGTGGTGAACTTCTGCCTCACGCCGGCCATCGGCGGCAGCGGAATGTCGAGCCCGCCTGCGATGTTGACTTCGATTTTGTCTTCGATCATGACGTGTTCCTCAATGGTGGCGGTTGCGGCGGGCGCTGCGAGCGTCGCCGCGCCGGGGAATCCGGGTTTGGAGTATGTGGAAATGTCCTTTAAGCGATCATTCTATCGCGCCAGCGGCGTGCGCAGACATTACCCGCGTTTCCGCAAAAAGACGTGGGTCGCGCGCTCCCCGGCGACGGACTGCGCGCATTCGTAGCCTAGCGCATGCAGGTCGATGCCTTGCAGCAAATTCTCGCCGCCGTCGTTGCCGTGCATCTTCCGCAACAGGCGTGTGTGGACGAACCATTCCATCAATTCCGGACCCCTGACGCCGAGAGGATTCTGCAGATCCTGGTTCGGCCCGGCGCCGTAGCCGTCGATGGAAATAGCGAAGCTTTGGACGCGCAGTCTGGACATGACGCTCCTCTCTGCCCGGTAACAGGGGCGGGCGTTCAGTCGACCACGAACAGTTTCGCTCCCGCCGCCGTGTACGAGCGGTGGGCTTCGGCGTTGTCGGAGACCTGGTAACTCATGCCGGGCTTCAACACGAACTTCCGCCCGTCCTTGAGCTCGGTCTGCAGCTCGCCTTCGAGGCAGAGCAGGATGTGGCCCTTGGAGCACCAGTGGTCGGCGAGATAGCCGGGCGTGTACTCGACCATGCGTACGCGGATCGCGCCGAACTGTCGAGTGCGCCAGCGCGCAAGGCCGCGCTCGCCTGGGTGTTCGGTCGGGTCGACTTTGGACCAATCGGTGGTCGCGAACGGGATATTCGTCATGTCCATACCTGCAGCTCCGAAAGGTCCGGGGCGGCCGAAGTTGCCGCGTCCGCTTTGGTGTGCCGAATTCGCAATCGCGATCAGTCTACGCGCTGGGCCAGGAGCGGGCAATCGTGGGGGGGAATCTGCCCAAGGGCCAGGAAGGGCGCGGTTCTCCGGGCAGCGGGCTCTCTTGACGGGACTTGTTGACCGGCGCTTCAGGGCGGATCAGAAGCCGGACCCCGGCTGCCGCAGGAACGCGATTTCCTCCGGGGTCGATGTCCGGCCCAGGATGGCGTTGCGGTGCGGATAGCGGCCGAAACGCTCGATGATGTTCTTGTGCCTGATCTCGAAATCCAGGTTGCCCGGGATGCCGTTGTTGCCGTACAGCTCCAGCGCGACTTCGTGGATGGCGAGGGACTCGCTGTGCATGAACGGCAGATAGAGAAAACTGCGCTCCACCGGGCTCAACTCGCCCTCTGCTTTGGCTGTGACGGCCTCCTGCGCCAGGGCCAGCGCCAGCGGGTCGCAGGCGAAGGCCAGGGGCGAGTCGCGGAACATATTGCGCGAGAACTGATCGAGCACGATGATTTCCGCCAGCCTGCCTCGCGGCTGCGTGCGCCAGCCGGACAGTTCGCAGCGCGCCGCCCGCGCGTGCACGCCGGCGAATCGCGCGCGCACCGCCTGGTCGAACGCGTCGTCTTTCGCCCACCATTGCGCGGGCTGGATTTCCTCGAACCAAAATTTCAGGATCGCTTCGTGCATGTGCCTTCCGCTGCGCGATTGCACCCGCCCCGTTCTGCGGCGGGAGCGATTCGCATGGGCTTCGACCGCTCCGATTCTGCGCCTGCAGCGGGCATCGGACAAGCCGGGGCATTGGCTAGCCATTGGCGGGGCATTGCCGCTTGCGCCTTCCCCGTCCCCGGCACGGTAGAATCCGGCCATGCACCATGAGCTGATCGCGGTCGAAGCCGACATCACCACGCTGCCGGTGGATGCCATCGTCAACGCCGCCAACCATACGCTGCTCGGCGGCGGCGGCGTGGACGGCGCGATCCACCGCGCGGCCGAACCCGAACTGCTCGCCGAGTGCCGCACCCTGGGCGGCTGCGAAACCGGCCGTGCCAAATTCACGCGCGGTTACAAACTGCCGGCCCGGCTCGTCATTCATACCGTCGGCCCGGTGTGGCAGGGCGGCACCGCGGGCGAACCGGAACTGCTCGCGTCCTGTTATCGCGCGAGCCTGGCGCTGGCGCTCGCGCAAGGCGCGCGCAGCATTGCGTTTCCCGCGATCAGCTGCGGCGTCTACGGCTACCCGGCGGAGCAGGCGACGCAGATCGCGGTGCGCGAGTGCGCAGCGGCCGGCCAGGGAATGGAAAAGATCGTGTTCGCCTGTTTCGACGCGCAGATGCTGGCCCTGTACCGCGCGGAACTCGGACGGCAGACAGCATGAGCGACGAGCGTCCCCGACCTTCGGCCCGGTCCGTGCGTCGGCCCTCGCCGCTGGCGCGCTACCTGCTGTTCGCCTATGTGCTGCTGATCGTCTACGCCAGCCTGCACCCGTTTTCGGGCTGGCGCGACCAGGGCGCGGGCGCATTCGCCTTTATCACCATCGCCCTGCCGCGCTATATCACCCTGTTCGATCTGGTGACCAACTTCGTGGCCTATCTGCCCCTGGGGTTTTTCGCGCTGCTGGCGCTCTACCCCTTGCTGCGCGGCGCGCCCGCGGTCGCGGCGGCGGGCCTTGCCGGCTGCCTGTTTAGCCTCACGCTGGAGGCTTTGCAGACTTACCTGCCGAGCCGCATTCCGGCCAACCTCGACCTGCTGACCAACGGCCTCGGCGCCTTCGCCGGCGCCGGCCTGGCCCTGCGCTACGGCGTCGGCATGCTGCGCGGCAGCCGAATCCACGCCCTGCGTCATCGTCTGTTTCTGTCGGGTGCGCGCTACGATCTCGGGCTGGTGCTGCTCGCGCTGTGGCTGTTCACGCAGCTCAATCCGGAGACGCTGCTGTTCGCCAACGGCGATCTGCGCGAGTTGCTGAAACACCCGCCGGTGCCGCTGCATCCGGCCGAGGTGTTCATCCAGATCGAGGCGGCGGTGGCCGCCTGCAACATGGTCGCGGTCGGCCTGTTCGCATCCAGCCTGGCGCAAAGCGATCAGCCGCTGCGCCGCCTGCTGCTGCTGCCGCTCGCGGCCGCGCTGGGATTGAAGACGATCGCGGTGGGCGTGCTGCTGAAGGCGCAGAACGTATTCGCCTGGCTCACGCCCGGCGCGCTCCTGGGCCTGGCGGGCGGCACCCTGGTGCTGATGCTGGCCGTGGCGCTGCCGCGCGCGGCGCGCCTCGCCCTGGCGGGGCTGCTGCTGATGGCGGCGACGGTGCTGGTCAACATGGCGCCGGAGAATCCATACCTGGCCAACGCGCTTGCACAATGGCCGCACGGCTACTTCCTCAACTTCAACGGGGTGACGCGGCTGGTATCGCTCGTCTGGCCGTTCGCCGCGCTGTTCTATCTGATGCTGCTCGCGCCCCGGCTGGCCGCGACCTCTGCCGAGGGCAGTGCCAAGCTATAATTCCGCGTCACCGGCGCATGCGCGCTGCATGCCGGTTCAACCGCGTTCTTTTTCGATCGAGCCCCGCATGAGCTACTACACCCGCCACGTTTTTTTCTGCTGCAACCAGCGCGACGGCGGCCGCGCCTGCTGCAACGACAAGGGCGCCAGCACGCTGCGCGATTACGCCAAACAGCGCGTGAAAGAGTTGGAGCTTTCGGGCAAAGGCAAGACACGCATCAACCAGGCGGGCTGTCTCGACCGGTGCGGCGAGGGGCCCTGCCTCGTCGTGTATCCGGAGGCGGTCTGGTACACCTATGTCGACGAGCAAGACATCGACGAGATCATCGCGGAGCACCTGCAGCACGGGCGCGTGGTCGAGCGCCTGAAGTTATGACCCGGGCGCCCAGCGAGCGCGTGCTGCTCGACGGTGCGGCGGGCAAGATCGAATGCGTGATCGACCGGCCCGCGGGAGATGAACGGCGCGCTGCGCTGCACGACGTCGCTCGCGACAAAGCTTACGACGCCGCTCGCGACAAGGTCCACGACGCCGCTCGCGACAAAGTGTACGACGCCGCTTGCGGCGTGGCCCTGATCGCGCACCCGCACCCGCTGTTCGGCGGCAGCCTGGACAACAAGGTGGCGCAGACGCTGGCGAAGACCTTCGTCGAACTCGGTTACGTCGCGCTGCGGCCCAATTTTCGCGGCGTGGGGGCGAGCGCGGGCGAACACGACGAAGGGCGGGGCGAGGCCGACGACCTGCTGGCGATTCTGGATTACGCGCGCATGCGGTTTCACGCCGGGGCGCCGGTGCTGGCGGGCTTTTCTTTCGGCGCGTACGTGCAGACCCTGGTGGCGCGCAGCGCGGCCCCCGAGCGCATGGTTCTGGTGGGCGTGGCGGCGGGCTTCGTCAGCGGCGGGCGCAGCTACACGGCGGAGCCGGTGCCCGCCGACAGCATCGTCATCCACGGCGAACTGGACGACACCGTGCCGCTTGCGAACGTGCTCGCCTGGGCGCGGCCGCAGGATCTGCCTATCGTGGTCGTGCCCGGCGCGGATCATTTCTTTCACCGCCGGCTGCAGATCCTCAAGCGCATCATCAAAGGCTCTTGGCGGCACTGACCGGGCGCGCCGCATGCACACCATGTCCGTGACCGAACAATCCATACGCGCCGCGGCCGCCGTGCTCGCGGACCAGTTGGCCGACACGCCGTGCCTGTATTCGCGCACGCTGT
>CAYNVY010000297.1:0-4691 GCA_964400745.1 uncultured Enterobacteriaceae bacterium
CGCGGCCGGCGTCCCGTCCGCGCGGATCGCCGATTGCACGCGGATGAAAAGCGCATCCGCATGCAATCGGCGATCTTGGAAAAAAACCTGCGCATCCTGGTCTTTATCAATAACCGTGTTTTCTGCGCGGATGCGTTTTTATCCGTGCAGAAAACAGGGTTGGCGCGCAGAGCGCGCAATGCTTGCTCTTGGCATTCGTCCGATTTCAAGACGCCGCAAAACGCAAGGTGTTGTTGTTGACCCCGAACTCGCGACAAACGCTGCCCTACCAGGCGTTCCCCCACAGCATCCACCACGGGTCTTTCTTTCCCGCAGTGCCCTTGAAATAGGCGCTGTCGGGGAAGTTCTTGTGCATCACGCGGTCGGCGTCGTCGCGCAAGTCGGCCATGCCGAGGGCGTCGTAGGCCTTGACCATGACGAACAGGGCTTCCTCGACCGCCGGCGCCTGGCTGTAATTCAGGAGCGCGAACTGTGCCCGGTTCGCGGCTGCGACGTAAGCGCCGCGCTTCATGTAATAGCGCGCCACGTGGACTTCGTAGGAGGCGAGCGCGTTCACCAGGTACTTCATGCGCGCGACCCCGTCCGGGGCGTACTTGCTCTCCGGATAGCGCGTCACCAGTTCCTTGAACGCTTCGAACGAGTCGCGCGCGGCCTTGGGGTCGCGTTCGGTCAGGTCCTGGTTGCTGAGTTTGCCGAGCAGGCCCAGATCCTCGTTGAAATTGACCAGGCCCTTGAGGTAGTAGATGTAGTCGACGTTGGGATGGTTCGGATGCAGCTTGATGAACCGGTCGCAGGCGGCAATGGCGGAGGCGCTGTCGTTGTCCTTGAAATAGACGTAGGCGAGTTCGATCTGCGCCTGCTGCGCGTAGCGGCCGTAGGGGTAGCGTGCCTCGAGTTTTTCAAGGTACTTGATCGCGTTGGTATAGCCGCCCTTGGAGATCTCGTCCTTGGCTTCGCTGTAGAGTTTGTCGGCCGACCAGCCCGCAGTTTCGTCCTTTACTTCGGGGAGCAGGCCGCAGGCGCACAACAGCAGGGCGAGGATTACCGCTAAACTACGTTTCATGATGTCAGGTGCAACTATCGAAGCAACGGAAAATTATAACGCAGTCGGGCCGAGCGAGCGCCATGTTCCGGCCGATTGTGCAGGAATGCGCTTCGACCAGGCTTTGGCACAGATGTTCCCCGAGCATTCGCGCAGCCGTCTCGCCGCCTGGGTCAAGGACGGGTCGGTGACGCTGGACCAGACGCAGGTCGAGGCGAAACACAAGGTCTGGGGCGGGGAGCGCGTGTCGCTGGCGCTGCAGGCCGGGGCGCAGGACAGCGCTGCGGCGGCCGAAGCGATAGACCTCGATATCGTGCACGAGGACGCCGCCCTGCTGGTGCTCGACAAGCCCGCCGGGCTGGTGGTGCATCCGGGCAGCGGCAACTGGCAGGGCACGATGCTGAACGGCCTCTTGCACCACCATCCGCCGCTGGCGGGCATCCCGCGCGCCGGTATCGTGCACCGCCTGGACAAGGACACCAGCGGCCTTCTGGTCGTGGCCAAGACGCTGGAGGCGCAGACCGATCTGGTGCGCCAACTGCAGGCGCGCACCGTGGCGCGTCACTACCTGGCCCTGGTGCACGGCGTGGTGGCGCGTGACGGCACGGTGGACGCGCCCATAGGCCGGCACACGACGCAGCGCACGCGCATGGCCGTAAGCGAGCATGGCCGGGCGGCGCGCACGCATTACCACGTGCTCGAGCGCTACGCGCGCGCGACTCTGCTCGAGTGCAAACTGGATACCGGTCGCACGCACCAGATCCGCGTGCACATGCAGTCCATCGGCCATCCCCTGGTGGGCGATCCGGTCTATCGCGCCGGGCGCGGCGCGCCTCCGGGACCGCTGGCGGATTTCAAACGGCAGGCGCTGCACGCTTATCGTCTGGGCCTGGTGCATCCGGTCAGCGGAGAGTCCATGCAGTGGGAAGCGCCGGTGCCTGAGGATATGAAGGCGTTATTGTCAGCGGTGTCGGTATGAACGCGCATGAGTGGATCGTGCCGGACTGGCCGGCACCGCCTCGCGTGCGCGCGCTCATCACCACGCGTGCGGGCGGGGTGAGCGGCGGTGCGTTTGCCGGGCTCAATCTGGGCCTGCGCTCGGGCGACGCGATCGAGGATGTGATGCGCAATCGAGCCCGTCTGAGACAAAGCTTGCCGGCGGAACCGATATGGCTGCGGCAGGTGCATGGAACCACGGTGGTCGAGGCGGTGGCTACGGACGAGAGCCCCGAGGCCGATGCGGCATTTGCATTCCGGCCGGGCGCCGTGTGCGCGGTCCTGACCGCGGATTGCCTGCCCGTACTCCTGTGCGACGAGCAGGGAACGGTCGTTGCCGCCGCTCACGCAGGCTGGCGCGGGCTTTGCGCCGGTGTGATCGAACAGACGCTCAAGGCCATGGATAGGCCGGCGGCGGCGCTGCTGGCATATTTAGGCCCCGCGATCGGCCCCTCGGCCTACGAAGTCGGCGCCGAGGTGCGCGACGCTTTCACCGCCGAGGACCCGCAATCCGCGGCCGCATTCGTAGCGGGCAAGCCGGGCAAGTTCTACGCCGACCTGTATGCGCTGGCGCGCCAGCGCCTGGCGCGCAGCGGCGTGCGCGAACAAAGGGTCTACGGCGGCGGTTATTGCACCTATACCGAGGCCGAGCGCTTCTATTCGTATCGCCGCGACGGTGTCACCGGTCGCATGGCGAGCCTCATCTGGATGGAAACCTGAATATGAGTACCTTGGCTTGGATCGCCGCGGCGAGCCTGTTGGGCGGGGTCTTGTCGGTCGCCTGCGCGGGCTTGTTCGCATTGACCGCGCGTGCGGCCTGGGTGCCCATGCTGGTCAGCTACGCCATCGGCGCGCTGCTCGGCGCAGCCTTTCTCGAAATGCTGCCGCATGCCTTCGAGGGCGGCAACAGCGTGC
Source organism: uncultured Enterobacteriaceae bacterium (assembly GCA_964400745.1). GTDB lineage: Bacteria > Pseudomonadota > Gammaproteobacteria > Burkholderiales > SG8-39 > 2-12-FULL-64-23. The sequence goes on from CAYNVY010000297.1 coordinate 2,954, forward strand.
GCACGGTGGCCGCCACGGTGCTCGCCGGCATTTTCATCTTTTTCATCCTCGAAAAGCTGGTGCTGTGGCGGCACTGCCATGTCGAAGACTGCGAGGTCCACGACCATCACGCCGACGCGCACGACCACGGGCGCAGCGGCATGCTCATCCTGGTGGGCGACAGCTTCCACAATTTCGTCGACGGCATCCTGATCGCCGCGGCCTTCATGGAAAACACCCAGCTCGGCATCGTCACCGCGCTCGCGGTGATCGCGCACGAAATCCCGCAGGAGGTCGGCGATTTCCTGATCCTGCTGCACTCCGGCTACAGCCGCGCGCGGGCCTTCATGCTCAACCTCCTGTCCAGCCTCGCCATGTTCGCCGGCGGGCTGATCGCCTACTTCGCGCTGCAGACCCTGCAGGAATGGGTGCAGACCATCATCGCGCTCGCCGCCGCGAGCATGATCTACGTGGCGGTCGCAGATCTGATCCCCGGCCTGCACAAGCGGCGCGAACTCAAGGCCACGCTGTCGCAGTCGGTATTGATCGCGCTCGGCGTGGCGTCGATCTGGTTAGTCGGCTATATCACGCGGCATTGAGATCGCGCGGCGCTGAGGCAGGCCCGCCCCTGCACGCCGGTTATAATGTGAGCTATTCACCTGCGCGGAGCATGACTTGATTCTCATCACCGGGGGAGCGGGCTTCATCGGCTCCAACTTCGTATTGCAGTGGCTGGCGGCGCAGGACGAGCCGGTGGTCAACCTCGACAAACTCACCTACGCCGGCAATCTGCGCAATCTGGACAGTCGGCGCGGCGACGCGCGGCATCGTTTCGTTCGAGGCGACATCGACGACCCTGAACTGGTGGCGCAGCTGCTGCGGACACATCAGCCGCGCGCGGTCGTCAATTTCGCCGCGGAAAGCCACGTGGATCGTTCGATACTCGGGCCGGCGGAATTCGTGCGCACCAATATTCACGGCACGTTCAGCATGCTCGAAGCGGCGCGCGCCTACTGGGGCACCCTGGCGCCCGAGGCGAAGCAGCGCTTTCGCTTCCTGCAGGTCTCCACCGACGAGGTGTACGGCTCGCTCGGCAAGGAGGACGCGCCGTTTAGCGAAACCACCGCCTATGCGCCGAACAGCCCCTACGCGGCGTCCAAGGCTTCCGCCGACCACATGGTGCGGGCCTATCACCACACCTACGGCCTGCCGACGCTGACGACGAACTGCTCCAACAATTACGGCCCGTTCCAGTTTCCGGAAAAGCTCATTCCGCTGGTGATCCTTAACGCGCTGGCGGGCAAGCCGATCCCGATCTACGGCGACGGCATGAACGTGCGCGACTGGCTGTACGTCGATGATCATTGCAGCGGCATACGCGCGGTTCTGGAAAGCGGGCAGCCGGGGGAGGTCTACAACATCGGCGGCAACAGCGAGAAGAACAATCTCGACGTGGTGCGCACGATTTGCGCCGCGCTGGACGCGTTGCGTCCGGCGGCGAATCCTTACGCGTCGCTGATTACCTATGTCAAAGACCGTCCGGGCCATGACCGGCGCTACGCCATCGACGCGGGCAAAATCCGGCGCGAACTCGGCTGGCAACCGACGGAAAGCTTCGCGAGCGGCATGGGCAAGACCGTCGCCTGGTATCTGGCCAATCAAGAGTGGACCGCGTCGGTGACTTCCGGCGAATACCAGAAATGGGTCGCGACCAATTACCGCGAAAGGGATGGAACCTGAGCAGGGAAGCGGGGCCCCC
>CAYNVY010000298.1:0-419 GCA_964400745.1 uncultured Enterobacteriaceae bacterium
CGGCTTCGGTGAGGCGCCTGGGTAGCGCAAACGCCTGCGCCAGCGCCGGCTGGGTCGTATGGAAGGCGGTATCGAAGCAGGCCACCTGGGGCAGCTCCGGCGCGCGCTCGGCGACCGCCCGGATGGCGTCAAGGTTGTGCGGCTGGTGCAGCGGCGCGAGGGGCACCAACCGCTCTAGCGCTTCGAGAACGGCCGCATTCACCCGTACAGGCGCCGAAAACTCGAGCCCGCCATGGACCACCCGGTGGCCGGCAGCCGCCAGGCGATGCCCGCCCAGCCGGTCGCGCAGCCATTCGAGCAGGTGGTGCGCCGCCCCGTGGTGGCCGAGCTGCGTCGACTCGCTCAGAACGCACTCCGCGAGCAAGGCGCCGCCCGCATCCTTCGCCATGAAATGCGGCCGGGTAAGGATGGCTTCGATC
>CAYNVY010000298.1:429-4689 GCA_964400745.1 uncultured Enterobacteriaceae bacterium
CGTGCCGCGCGCGTGTTCGAAAAACACCGAGAACTTGAGGCTCGATGATCCCGCGTTCAATACCAAAATGGCATCTGTCATGATTCTCCGCTTGAGAGGCATTGCACTTGACTCTGGCGCCGCGCTTGTGCGAATGTCCGGCGCAGGCGTCACGCGCTGTTCATGCATACTGCGCCGCGCATGCCGCCGCCCATTTGATTCTGATCAACAAAAGGATTTCCCGTGACCAGCGCCCTGTTTCAACCCATCAAACTGCGTGAACTTCGGCTTCCCAATCGCATCGTGATCTCGCCCATGTGCCAGTACTCGGCGACGGACGGCAATGCCAGCGACTGGCATCTGATCCATCTCGGTCAGCTCGCCCTGGGCGGCGCCGGACTGCTGTGCATAGAGGCCAGCGGGGTCGAGGCCATCGGCCGCATCACCCCCTACTGCCTCGGCCTGTACTCGGACGACAACGAGGCGGCTTTTCGCCGGCTGATCGCCGCTTTGAGGCGGTATTCGGACATGCCGCTCGCGATCCAGCTTGCGCATGCCGGACGCAAGGCCTCGAGCCACACGCCCTGGGACGGCGGCAAGCTGATCGAACCGCAGGCCGGCGGCTGGGAAACGATCGCCCCTTCGGCGGTTCCGTTCTCCCCCTCCGAACCGCCGCCGCGTGAAATGAACGCAGCGGATCTGGCGCGCGTGCGCGAGGCATTTGTCCGCTCGGCGCAGCGCGCTGCGGCGCTCGGCATCGACGCGATCGAGTTGCATGCCGCTCACGGCTACCTGCTGCATCAGTTCCTCTCGCCCCTGTCCAACCGGCGCGGCGACAGCTACGGCGGGTCGCTCGCGAACCGCATGCGGTTTCCGCTGGAGGTGTTCTCGGCGGTGCGCAAAGCCTGGCCCGAGGCGAAGCCGCTGGGGGTGCGCATATCGGCCAGCGACTGGATCGACGGCGGGTGGGATCTGGCGCAATCGATCGAGTTTTCGCTGCAGCTGAAGGCGCTGGGCTGCGACTGGATAGACGCCTCCAGCGGTGGCCTCGCGCCAGACCAAAAGATCACCCTGGGCCCGGGCTATCAGGTGCCGTTCGCCGAGGCGATACGCAAACAGTGCGGTGTCCCGACCATGGCGGTGGGGCTGATCACCGACCCGCGTCAGGCGGAGGACATCGTCGCCAGCGGCCGCGCGGACATGGTCGCCCTTGCCCGCGGCATGCTCTATGAGCCGCATTGGGCCTGGCGTGCAGCCGCCGAACTCGGCGCCGAGGTGGATGCGCCCAAGCAGTACTGGCGCGCGCCGCCGCGCGGTGCCGAGGCCACCTTCCGCGGCGCCAAAGTCGGCCAGCGCTGACCCGCACGCCGCGGCACCTGCAACCGCGCCCGCGCGGCGGTTTGTTACAAGACTGTAACAAGCGTAAGTGTTGATTGCATTGCCCCCGGAGAGCGCGCGCCGCGCCTAGAATCGGCGCGTGTCCAACCAACCCCGGAGCAAGCAATGAACAAATTTCTGGCAACCGCAGCCGCGGTATTTTCGCTGACCGCTTCGGCCTGGGCCGAGCAACCCGTTGAAACCGGCGGCAGGCCCGACCCGCAGCGCGCCGAGCAAACGCGCGCACAGTTTCGCGAGCGCGCACAGGAACGTTTCAGCAAGACCGACAAGGACGGCGACGGCGCTCTGTCCAGGGCGGAGGCGGAAGCAGGCGCACCGCGCCTGGCGAAGCGTTTCGATGCCGTCGACGCCAATAAGGACGGCAAGATCACCCGGGACGAACTGCGCGCGCACGGCAACAGGGCCGGGCAGCGCGATCCGGAAGCGGCAAAGGCGCGCCTGGCAGCCCGCTTCAAGCAGGCGGATGTCGACGGCGACGGCTCGCTGTCCAGGCCAGAGGCGGAAAAGGCGATGCCCCGGATCGCAAGGCATTTTGACGCGATCGACGGCAACCGCGACGGCAAAGTCACCCGTGAAGAAATCCAGGTGGCCATGGAAAAGCACCGTGCGGAACGCAAGCAATTACGCGGCGGTTACCCGGGCCCGCAGGGCGGAAAGAGCTAACTGCTGAAGCGAGCGGCAACAAAAAGGCCGGCATTTGCCGGCCTTTTTGTCGGTGCGGTCGAAGGAAAGCCTAGACGCTTTCTTCCGCCGCCTGCGTTTCCGCACCGGCCTCGCCCTCGGCCGTCAGCAACTCCATCGGAGGCGGCGGCGTCTTGCGCACCTTGTGGTAGGCCATGCCCGTTCCCGCCGGGATCAGCCGGCCGACGATGACGTTCTCCTTCAGCCCGCGCAAATCGTCCTTCTTGCCCATGATCGCGGCTTCGGTCAGAACGCGGGTGGTTTCCTGGAACGATGCCGCCGAGATGAAGGAGTCCGTAGACAGCGATGCCTTGGTGATGCCGAGCAGCATGTAGCTGAACGTGCCCGGCTTCTTGCCGTCTGCTTCGACGATTTCGTTCTCCTTCAGCAGATCGGCGCGCTCCACCTGCTCGCCCTGGATGAAGCGGGTGTCGCCCGCGTCCTCCACCTGCACCCGGCGCAGCATTTGCCGCACGATCACCTCGATGTGCTTGTCGTTGATCTTCACGCCCTGCAGGCGGTACACGTCCTGCACTTCGTCGGTGATGTAGCGCGCCAGCGCCTCGACGCCCTGCAGGCGCAGGATGTCGTGCGGATCGGCCGGGCCGTCGACGATGAACTCGCCCTTGTTCACCACCTGGCCGTCGTGCACCATCACGTGCTTGTCCTTGGTGATGAGGAACTCGTGCGCCACGCCGTCCGGGTCGGTGATGACCAGGCGCTGCTTGCCCTTGGTGTCCTTGCCGAACGAGACCGTACCGGTGACCTCCGCCAGCATGCCGGCATCCTTGGGCGAACGCGCCTCGAACAGCTCGGCCACGCGCGGCAGACCGCCGGTGATGTCGCGCGTTTTCGAAGTTTCCTGCGGAATGCGCGCCAGCACCTCGCCCACCTGCACCTGCAGGCCGTTCCTAACGGTAATGATGGAGCCGACCTGGAAGGTGATATTGACCGAGTGATCGGTGCCGGCGATCTTGACCTCCTCGCCGGCCTCGTTGATGAGCTTGACCTGCGGGCGCAGCCCCTTGCTGGCGCTGCCGCGGCGCTTGGGATCGATAACGACCAGGGTGGACAGGCCGGTGATCTCGTCGATCTGCTTGGCCACCGTCGTGCCTTCTTCGACGTTTTCGAACTTCACCGTGCCGGCGTATTCGGTGATGATGGGACGGGTATGCGGGTCCCAGGTGGCGAGCACGAAGCCGGCCTTGACCGGCTTGCCGTCGGTCGCGATGAGTGTCGCGCCGTAGGGCACCTTGTGGCGCTCGCGTTCGCGGCCGTTGTCGTCGGTGATCATGATCTCGCCCGAGCGGGAAATCGCGATCTTCTCGCCCTTGGCGTTGCTGACATAGCGCATCTGCGCGGTAAATCGCACCGTGCCGTTTGATTTGGCATCCACCTGGCTCGCCACCGCGGTACGCGATGCCGCGCCGCCGATGTGGAAGGTACGCATGGTGAGCTGCGTGCCCGGTTCGCCGATCGACTGCGCGGCAATCACGCCCACCGCCTCGCCGATGTTCACGATCGGCCCGCGGCCAAGATCGCGGCCGTAGCACTTGGCGCACAGGCCGTGACGCGTGTCGCAGGTGAGCGGCGTGCGCACCTTGACTTCGTCGATGCCCAGCGACTCGATCATGTCCACTTCTTCTTCGTTCAGCAGCGTCCCGGCGTCATACAGCTGATCCTGCGTCTCCGGATGAATGACTTCAGCCGCGCAGACGCGGCCCAGAATGCGCTCGCGCAGGGCTTCGACCACTTCCCCGCCTTCGACCAGCGCCTTCACCACGACGCCATTCTCAGTGCCGCAATCGTCCTCGCGCACCACCAGATCCTGGGTCACGTCGACCAGGCGGCGGGTCAGGTAGCCCGAATTCGCGGTCTTCAACGCCGTGTCCGCCAGGCCTTTGCGCGCGCCGTGCGTAGAAATGAAGTACTGCAGCACGTTCAGGCCTTCGCGGAAGTTCGCCGTGATCGGCGTCTCGATGATGGAGCCGTCGGGCTTGGCCATCAGGCCGCGCATGCCGGCCAGCTGCCGGATCTGAGCCGCGGAACCGCGCGCGCCCGAATCGGCCATCATGTAGATCGAATTGAACGATTCCTGCCGCACGCGCTTGCCCTTGCGGTCGGTGACTTCCTGGTGCGAAAGCTGCTCCATCATGGCCTTGGCCACTTGGTCGCCGGCGCGGCCCCAGATGTCCACCACCT
>CAYNVY010000299.1:0-4658 GCA_964400745.1 uncultured Enterobacteriaceae bacterium
GCCGGCTGCCGTCTCTTTTGGTACGCCTATGACCTGAGGCATGAGTTCCCCTTTGTATTATTACGGGATGTTGATCGTCGTTGGCTGAGGAAGCGCGCAAAAGCAGGCGCAAGCTGACGAAAATCAAGACTTGCGTACTGTACTTACACCAGACAAACGGGCATTGATGTACATCAAACACAGGGCAGGCCGCGCACCCCGTTTGCGGGGTTCGGTACAAGCCGGAAAATGGCCGGATTACACCGCTTCCGCCCGTCCGAGAAACTGTAAGGCCGCAAGCCGCGCATACAGCCCCTTTTCGCGCACCAGTTCGTCATGCGTGCCGGTCGCGATGATGCGGCCCTCGTCCATGACCACGATGCGGTCGGCGTTCTGCACCGTCGCCAGGCGGTGCGCGACGATGAGCGTGGTACGGTTCTGCATCAGGCGCGCCAGCGCGAGCTGCACATACTGCTCGCTCGCCGCGTCGAGCGAACTCGTCGCTTCGTCGAGCAGCAGCACCGCGCGATCCGCGAGCAGGGCGCGCGCGATCGACAGGCGCTGCCTCTGGCCGCCGGAGAGCCGCACGCCGCGCTCGCCCATGAAAGTGTCCATGCCTTCGGGCAGGCGCGCTATGAATTCGGCGGCGTAAGCGTCGGAACAGGCCGCCATGACTTCGGCGTCGCTCGCGCCAGGCCGGCCGTAACGCACATTCTCCCGCACCGAGGCGGCGAAGATCACCGGGTCCTGCGGCACCAGCGCGATGCGCGCGCGGACCTCGCGCGGATCAGCCTGCCGCAGCTCGACCCCGTCCAGGCTGATGCTGCCTGCACCGACATCGTAATAGCGCAACAGCAGCTGCAGCACCGTGGACTTGCCCGCGCCCGAAGGTCCTACGAGAGCCACCGTCTCCCCCGGTTTCACTTCCAGCGAAAATTCGGCCAGCGCCGGCGCGTCGGGTCGCGAGGGGTAGTGAAAACCGACCTTGTCGAAGCGCACTTCGCCGGTCTTTCGCCCGGCATCCGGCTGCGGCAGGGCTTGCGGATTCGCCGGTGAGCGTATGGTGGATTCCGTGGCGAGCAATTCCATCAGGCGTTCGGTCGCGCCTGCGGCGCGCTGCAGGTCGCCGATCACTTCCGATACCGCGCCGAACGCGCCCGCGACCAGCACGGCATAAAAGACGAAGGCCGACAGCTCGCCCGCGCTGATGCGCCCGGCGAGCACGTCGTGCCCGCCCACCCAGAGGATCACGCCCACCGCGCCGAAAGCGAGCAGCATCACCAGCGCGATCAAGAGCGCACGCTGGCTTATGCGCGCGGTCGCGGTCGCGAACGCCTGCTCCACGCGCTCGCCGAAGCGTGCGCGGTCCTCGGCTTCGTGGCCGTAGGACTGCACCGTGCGGATCTCGTGCAGGGTCTCGTCGATGTAGGCGCTGACCTCGGCCACCCGGTCCTGGCTCGCCCGCGACAGTTTGCGCACGCGCCGGCCGTAGAGCAGGATGGGCGCGATCACCAGCGGCACACCCAGCAGCACCAGCGCCGCGAGCTTGGGGCTGGTGACGAACAGCATGACCAGGCTGCCCGCCATGATGAGCGTGTTGCGCAGCGCAAACGAAGCGCTCGAGCCGATCACCACCTCGAGCAGCGAAGTGTCGTTGGTCAGGCGCGAGATCACCTCGCCCGTGCGCGTGACTTCGAAGAATCCGGGCGGCAGATCGAGCAGATGGCTGAATACGGCGCGACGGATGTCGGCCGAGACCCGCTCGCCGATCCAGGAGACGAAGTAAAAGCGGGTATAGGTGGCGAGCGCCATCACCACGATGACCGCGAGCAAGGCGATCAGCGCGGCGTCCAGCGACGCCGCCTCGCCGCTGGAAAAACCGCGGTCGATCACCCCGCGCAGGCCCTGCCCCAGCACCAGCACGCAGGCGGCGGCGACCACCAGCGCGACCAGCGCGATCGCGACCTGGCGCCGATACGGCGCGACAAAGCCGAGGATGCGCGCGAGCTGGCGGATGTCCTTGTTCGCCGGCCGGTCGGGGATACTGTCCCTCGCCCGCGCCACGTCAGCTGCCGACCAAACGCCGCTCCAGCGCCACGATCCAGTGTTCCAGCGGCAGCGCGGTGCCGCTTTGCAAATGGCTCATGCAGCCGAGGTTGGCGCTGACGATGGCCTGCGGCGAGCCCGCGTGCAGGGCCGCGAGCTTGTTTGCTTTCAGCTTGCCCGCCAATTCGGGCTGCAGGATCGAGTAGGTGCCGGCCGAACCGCAGCACAGATGGCTGTCCGCCACCGGGGTCAGCTCGAACCCGGCGCAGAGCAGGATGCGCTCGATCACGCCCTTGACCTGCTGTCCGTGCTGCAGCGAACAGGGCAGCTGCAGCGCGAGTTTGGTCGCAACCGGTTTCCCGGCGGCAAGCAGGGCCTGCAGCCGCGCCGCTTCGGCGGCGATCACTTCGCTGATGTCCTTGGTCAGCGCGCTGATGCGCCCTGCCTTGGCCGCGTACGCCGGGTCGTGCGCGAGCAGATGGCCGTACTCCTTCACCGTCGTGCCGCAGCCGCTGGCGCTCATGACGACGGCCTCCACGCCACCGGCGCCGCCCGCATCCGCCGCCTCGACATAAGGCCACCAGGCGTCGATCAGCGCGCGCATGTCGTCCAGGCCGTCTTCCTGCGCATTCAGGTGAAAGCGCACCGCGCCGCAGCAGCCCGCGCCGGGCGCCTCGATCAGCGAAATCCCCAGTTTGTCGAGAACGCGAGCGCAGGCCGCATTGATGTCCGGCCCCAGTGCCGGCTGCACGCAGCCGGCGAGCACCAGCATCTTGCGCGGGTGCCTGGTCGCCGGCCATTCGCCGGCCGCGGGGACGGCGGCTGGAACTTTAGCCTGCAGTGCATAGGGCAACACCGGTCGCATCCAGCGCCCCAGCTTGAGCAGAGTGCCGAACAACCAACTGCGCGGCAACACCACGCTCAGAGCCTGCCGCAGCAGGCGCTGCGCCCAGGGCCGGGGCACGCGCCCCTCCGCGAGCTTGCGCCCGATGTCGACCAGGCGGCCGTATTGCACGCCTGAGGGGCAGGTGGTTTCGCAGGAGCGGCAGGTGAGGCAGCGATCCAGGTGCGATTGCGTCTTCGCCGTGACCGCGGCGCCTTCCAGCATGCCCTTGATCAGGTAGATGCGCCCGCGCGGACCGTCGAGTTCGTCGCCCAGCAACTGATAGGTGGGACAGGTCGCGGTGCAAAAGCCGCAGTGCACGCACTTGCGCAGGATGGCGTCGGCCTCCTTGCCATCTGGCGTGCCTTTGATGAAATCGGCTAATTGGGTTTGCATGGGGCGACGACGGCCTGCGGCAAAAAGCCGCTCATAGATCCTGATACATCCGGCCGCGGTTGAAAATGCCCGCGGGATCGAAAGACTGCTTCAGGCGGCGGTGAATATTCAGCAGCGGCGCCGGCAAGGGCGTGAACACGCCCGCGCTCTTGTCGGCCGCGCGAAACAGCGTCGCGTGCCCGCCCGCCTGCACTGCCGCGTCGCGCACGGTGCGCGCACCGGCATTGCTCGCGAACCACCTGAGAGCGCCACCCCACTCGATCAACTGCTCGCCCGGCAAGGCCAGTGGGGCTGCGACCGAGGGCACCGACAGTCGCCACAGCGGCTTCTCGTCGCTGAAAAAAGCATGCGTCTGCTCGCGCATGGCGAGCCAGAACTGACTGGCTTCAAGCTCGGCCATGCGTTCGCCGCCGATCGATTCCGACGCCGCCCTGACCGCGCTCGCCGCGCCCGACAGCCGCAGGCACAGTTCGCCCGCGGTCCAGGCGCTGGCGCTGAGCGGCAGAGGCTTGCCGCCCCAGTGATTCAACAGCGCTATCGCCTTGTCTTCGGGCAGCTCCAGTTTCAGGGTCGCTTCGGCGAAGGGCAGCGGCGGCACCTTGAGCGAGACCTCGAGGATCAGGCCCAGCGTGCCCAGCGATCCGGCCATCGGCCGCGACACGTCGTAGCCGGCGACGTTTTTCATGACCTGGCCGCCGAAACTGAGATCGTCGCCGCGCCCGTCGAGCATGCGCACGCCGAGCACGAAATCGCGCACCGCGCCCGCCGCCTGGCGCCGCGGGCCGGACAGCCCTGCGGCGACCATGCCGCCCACCGTCGCCGCCGGACCGAAGTGCGGCGGCTCGAACGCGAGTTGCTGCCCCTGCGCGCGCAGCGCGGCCTCGAGCTCCGCCAGCGGCGTGCCGCAGCGCACGGTGACCACCAGTTCGCTCGGCTCGTAGGCGATGATGCCGCTGTATGCGCGCGTGTCCAGCACCTCGCCCTCGATCGACTGGCCGTAGAAATCCTTGGTGCCGCCGCCGCGCAGGCGCAGCGCTTTTCCTTCTGCGGCGGCGCAGCGGATGCGATCGGCGAATTGATCGATGATTGTCTGCATCTCAGAAGCGCGGCAGTTCCGGGTGCGGCAGCTGCCCGCCCCTGACGTGCATGCGGCCGAACTCGGCGCAGCGGCGCAGCGACGGAATGTTCTTTTCCGGATTGAGCAGGTCCTGCGGGTCGAAGGCGTGCTTCACCGCGCGGAACAGCGCGAGCTCGGCAGGCGAAAACTGCGCGCACATCTGGTTGATCTTCTCTATGCCTACGCCGTGCTCGCCGGTGATGGTGCCGCCGACTTCGACGCATTTCTCCAGCACTT
>CAYNVY010000300.1:0-4629 GCA_964400745.1 uncultured Enterobacteriaceae bacterium
CGATACGGACGAAAAGCGTATCCGTATCGGGAAAACACGGTTATGAATAAAACCAAAATAGCGCAGGGGGGTGATCAGAGATCGGCGATTGCGTACGGGCGGCTTTTTCGCCCGTGCGCAATCGCCGATCCGCGTGGCCGGGTCGCCGGCCGCGCAAGCTCTTCGGAAAAAGTTGGCAATGGCGGCGCAGCCTGCGCGGCGACGCACCGACCGTTCAGCGCCTGCCGATCAGCAATCCGACGGCGATGCCGAGCAGCGCGGTGAAGCCCGCGACTTTCCACGGGTGTTCATGCGCGTAGGCGTCGGTGGCTTCGGCCGCGGCGCGCGCGCGATCGGCGGCGAGCTGCTCGAATTCGGCCAGCCGCAGCCTGGCATTGCGCAGGTTTTCCTCGATGCGCGGTTTGAGCGCGGCGAGCTTTTCGCCCGATTGCTCGGCCGCGGCCTTGAGCAGTTGTTCGGTATCCGCCAGGACGATGCGCAGGTCGGCGACCAGTTTTTCGCGCGTGACGATTTGAAGTTCAGTGTCCACGATGACTCCGGAAAATGGTGTTGGGAACGCTTCCATGCTAGCCGCTGGCGCCGCCGGCGCGTTGATATTGGTCAAGCCTGCGCTTAGTTGCCGCGCCGTTCGCCGCGCTCGTACGCCCATTGCAGCAGCGCGTCCTGCGCCGGCTGACCGGCGGCGGCGTTGGCGTGGTTGATGAACATGACGACCACGCGGCGGCCTCCGCGCTGATCCAGTACGTATCCGGCCAGGGTGCGCGCGTCGTTGAGCGAGCCGGTCTTGATATGCGCCTGCCCGGCGATGGATTCGAAGCGCAGCCGGCGGCGCATGGTGCCGTCGTAGGCGACCAGCGGCAGCGATGACATCAGTTCCGGCATCACGGCGCTGCGCCAGGCATGGAGCAGCAGCAGCCCCATGTGCTCTGCGCTGATGCGCTCCTGGCGCGACAGGCCGGAGCCGTTTTCCAGCACCAGTTCGGGGAAATCAAGCTTCTTCTCCGCCAGCCAGGACTGCACCACCTGCGCCGAGCGGTCGCTGCGCCCGGGCTGTTTGAGCACTTCGGCGCTGAGCGTGAGAAACAGCTGGCGCGCCATGACGTTATTGCTGTATTTGTTGATGTCGCGCGCGAGTTCGGCGTTGCTCGCCGATTCGCTGGTCGCGAGCAGTTTCGCGTCGGCCGGCAGCGCGCCGTCCTTCCAACTTCCGGCCAGCGTGCCGCCGAGTTCCTCCCACAACTGCCGGAACACGCCGTAGACGTAATTCGGCTGCGCGAGCAGGCCCGCGTTCCAATAGCGCTCGCCGCAGGCGGCCGGCATGCTGCCGGTAAAGAATGCTCTGGCCGAGCCGCCGTTCGACTGGAAATCGGCCTTGATGCCGGCGCGCCAGTCGCCGCAGGCGCCCTCGGTGGCGCGCACGCCGGCGGAGAATTCGAGACCGGCGGGTTTGGGTTCTGGAATGACCGTGACGGTCCTGCGCTCCGCGTCCGGCACGAATTGGAAGCGCACCGCCTTGAAGTTGAGCAGCAGGGCATCCGGCCCCACGTTGTAGGCGCGCAGCGGCTCGGCGTCGAATTTCGCCGGATCGTATTCGGCGGCTTCGAAATAGCTGCGGTCGAGCAGCAGATTGCCGCGGATTTCGCGCAGGCCCAGCGCGCGCAGGCGCCGCAGCAGCAGCCAGAACCGCTCCAGCGTGAGCTTGGGGTCGCCGTAGCCTTTGAGGATCAAGTCCCCCTGGAGCACGCCGTCTTCCAGCTTTCCGCCGGCGTAGGCCTCCGTTTTCCAGGTGTAAGCCGGGCCCAGCAGCTCCAACCCGGCATAGGTGGTGAGGAGCTTCATCGTCGAGGCCGGGTTCATCGACTTCCCGGCGTGGTGCGCGACCAGCGGCCGGCCGCCGTCTATGTCCTGCACGTAGGCGGCGACGGCCGTCAGCGGGATCTGCGCCCGCTTCAGCGCCTGTTCGACCGTGGCGGGCAGGGACTGGGCATGGGCGAGCGCGGTCGCCAGGGCGAAGACCAGCAGGGTGCGCAATGCGAATAATGTCGGGGGCATGGCTTGAGCTTGGCGTGTTCGCCGCCATCATACTTGAACCGGCTTCGAGGCGAAGTTTCGGGCGTTAGTTTGGACAAAACGGCTGCTCCCTCTTGAATTTGCCGGTACTTGGCCTCATAATTAGCACTCGTTGGTATGGAGTGCTAACAACCATCGTCCAATTTTGGCCACCAGCATCATGTTGGTGGCTGCTAACTAACCATCTGTTCGGAGGCATTACCCATGAAAATCCGTCCCTTACACGACCGTGTCATCGTCAAACGCATTGAAGAAGAACGCAAGACTGCCGGCGGGATCGTCATTCCCGACAACGCCGCAGAGAAGCCGGATCAGGGCGAAGTCCTGGCAATCGGCACCGGCAAGGTGATGGACGACGGCAAAGTTCGCCCGCTGGCCGTCAAAGTCGGCGACCGCGTGCTGTTCGGCAAGTATTCCGGCTCCAGCGTCAAGATGGACGGCGACGAGCTGCTCGTCATGCGCGAGGAAGACATCATGGGTGTGGTTACCAAGTAATTCCCGGCCGCAAACAAGCATTGATTGGGGCTGCAAACGAAGAGGACAGACCTTCTTCCTGCCCCAAGTTCACCATCAATTATTAGGAGAATTTCGATATGGCTGCAAAAGACGTACGCTTTCATGATTCGGCTCGCGCCAGAATGGTCGTCGGTGTCAACATCCTCGCCGACGCGGTCAAAGTAACCCTGGGCCCGAAAGGCCGCAACGTAGTGCTGGAGCGCTCCTTCGGCTCCCCCACCGTGACCAAGGACGGTGTGTCCGTGGCGAAAGAAATCGAACTCAAGGACAAGTTCGAGAACATGGGCGCGCAGATGGTGAAAGAAGTCGCCTCGAAGACGTCCGACGTGGCCGGCGACGGCACGACGACGGCCACCGTGCTGGCCCAGTCGATCGTCAAGGAAGGCATGAAATACGTGGCCGCCGGGATGAACCCGATGGACCTGAAGCGCGGCATCGACAAAGCCGTGATCGCCATCACCGACGAACTGAAAAAGATTTCCAAGCCCTGCACCACGAGCAAGGAAATCGCCCAGGTCGGCGCCATTTCCGCCAACGCGGACTCGTCCATCGGCGATCGCATCGCTGAAGCCATGGACAAGGTCGGCAAGGAAGGCGTGATCACCGTCGAAGACGGCAAGAGCCTCGCCGACGAGCTCGAAGTCGTCGAAGGCATGCAGTTCGACCGCGGCTACCTCTCGCCCTATTTCATCAACAACCCGGACAAGCAAATCACGCTGCTGGAAAATCCCTACGTGCTGCTGCACGACAAGAAGATTTCCAACATCCGCGACCTGCTGCCGGTACTGGAAGGCGTGGCCAAGGCCGGCCGTCCGCTGCTGATCATCGCTGAAGACGTCGACGGCGAAGCGCTCGCCACCCTGGTGGTGAACAACCTGCGCGGCATCCTCAAGACCTGCGCCGTCAAAGCGCCGGGCTTCGGCGACCGCCGCAAAGCCATGCTGGAAGACATCGCCATCCTGACCGGCGCCACCGTGATCGCCGAGGAACTGGGCCTGACGCTGGAAAAGACCACGCTGAAGGACCTGGGCCAGGCGAAGCGCATCGAAATCGCCAAAGAAAACACCATCATCATCGACGGCGCCGGCGACACCAAGGCGATCGAAGCGCGGGTCAAGAACATCCGCACCCAGATCGAAGAGGCGACCAGCGACTACGACAAAGAGAAGCTGCAAGAGCGCGTGGCCAAGCTGGCCGGCGGTGTTGCGCTGATCAAGGTCGGCGCCGCGACCGAAATGGAAATGAAGGAAAAGAAGGCCCGCGTCGAAGACGCGCTGCACGCCACGCGTGCCGCCGTTGAAGAAGGCATTGTCCCCGGCGGCGGCGTCGCGCTGCTGCGTGCCCGCCAGACCGTCAAGGTCAAGGGCGACAACCACGAACAGGAAGCCGGCATCAAGATCGTGCTGCGCGCCCTCGAACAGCCGATGCGCGAGATCGTCGCCAACGCCGGCGACGAGCCCTCCGTGGTGGTCAACAAGGTGATGGAAGGCAAGGGCAACTACGGCTACAACGCCTCCACCGGCGAGTACGGCGACATGGTGGCGATGGGCGTGCTGGACCCGACCAAGGTCACGCGCACCGCGCTGCAGAACGCCGCTTCGGTGGCTGGCCTGATGCTGACCACCGATTGCATGGTGGCCGAGCTGGTCGAAGACAAGCCGGCCGGCGGTGGCGGCATGGGCGGCGGCGGCATGGGTGGCATGGGTGGCATGGGCGGCATGGGCGGCATGGACATGTAAGAAGCGCGCAAGCGCTTTGCACGCCCCGCGCGAGCGGGGAGTTCATGCAGTCTGGAAAAGTCCCGCTTCGGCGGGACTTTTTTTGCCTACGGCTTTTGCGATCCCCTTTCGATGCGCTTCGGCATTTCCGCCGGTGTTTCTTGGCTAATGCCTCATTTCCCCTTATAATTCGCCCTCCCTGCGATCGTCGCTGTCCAGTTCAGGCATCGGCGATCGGCGCTTCAAAATGGCCAAGTAGCTCAGTTGGTAGAGCAGCGGACTGAAAATCCGTGTGTCGGTGGTTCAATTCCGCCCTTGGCCACCA
>CAYNVY010000301.1:0-4617 GCA_964400745.1 uncultured Enterobacteriaceae bacterium
GCCTTTTAAAATCGACCTTGCAGTTCCGGGGAAGTCCTTATAGTTTGAGCTCAGCGGCGCGCGGCTTTTTGCGCGTCCGCTGGAGCGCCTTGTTCGGCACTACTGATTTCGTCATCCAATAACTTTATCTGGCCAATAATACTGAGCAGCTTCTGGCCATTCTGGGTCAGTGAATATTCAGTCCTCGGCGGCACTTCTGCATAAACATGCTTGGCTAGCAAACCATAGGCAGTCAGTTTGCGTAGCCGCTCGGACAGAACTTTGGTCGAAATACCATGTACGTGACGTTCCAAGGCCCCGGGACGCAAAACGCCGACCGCGACGGCTTGCAGAACCGATACAGACCACTTGCAACCAACCACGTCTTCAAGTTGCGCATAGGCAGACTTTGCCGATGGTGACATTATTTATTTCCTTCCTTTTCCACAAGTTACACCAAAAGGTTACCGGGGCACTGGGAAGTGCCTCCTAGGCAAGGGCTGAAGTTGTTCTTACCATGATCATGTGGCACAGATCGCAACCAACCAAGGAGAACAGCATGAAGACCAAAGCCATTTTCTACCACGCAGGATGTCCTGTTTGCGTTGCCGCTGAGCAGAACGTAGCCAATGCGCTTGACCCAGCGAAATACGATGTTGAGGTCGTCCATCTCGGCAAGGATAAATCGCGTCTCAAAGACGCAGAATCCGCCGGTGTCAAGTCCGTGCCTGCCCTCGTCATGGATGGAGCAGCGTTCCATATCAACTTTGGCGCTGGCATCGAGGCATTGAAATAACCGCCTCATCAAGTTTCTAGCACCGAGGGCGTTTGCCTCACGAGGCAGACGCCCTTTTCTGTTGCCGAACGTCCGAATTGTGCGGCGCCGACAGGCGTCCGCACCAATGACTTGTTATGCTCCGCCTTCGACACGTGTGTACGTTCGAGGCTTCAGGGATGAAAGCGCCTGCTCAAGGGCTGACACCAAAGGAAGTAGCGCAGGTAACTCGTTCGACACTGTATCCAAGACGACTACGGCTATCGGAAGCGTAGACAGGTTCTGCTGATACGGAAGGCTTTTGTCCACCGTGATAAATGCGTCAAATTCCTTCGCCGCGAGCGCAAGGAGCTTGCCGTTCTTTACCCCGGACCAGCCCATCTCGACTACAGTGCGAACTGCGTGGTTTGGCAACGAACGCCGAAACCTACTCGGCACCGATTCGTCAAGCAGCAGGCGCATCGGCAGTCAGGCGCTCTCTTGCGGCTTCAAGTACGGCTACGGCCTTGTCGCGGGCCACGGAGGGGAAGTCTTCGAGGAAGTCCTCCAGAGAGGACGTCCCTTCAAGGTAGTCAAAGAGATTCTTAACGGGCACGCGAGTCCCCGTGAAACAAAGCGCCCCACTCATGATTTCGGGGTTTCGGCTGACGAGAGAAGTGTCCATGGCTATCTCCTTCCAGGGTAGTTTACTCTTTCTCGACCGAGGTGCGCTGCTCTATCCTCCGGGGAGCATAACGTTTGGCATTAGCGGCGGCGCGGAGCGCCGTCCGCTGCATGCCGTTGTTGGGCAACGCCCGGCAATACGATTTCACAAAGCACACTCGATTCGTCGACAGTTGTGATTACGGGTTCCACGCCGAGCCTCTGACAAAGCTCACAGAACGCCTCAGCGCCGAACATGCCGGCGCGGAACCCGTCCTTGCATACTACCGTCCCATTCTTGGTTTGATCATAGTCGATGGCGCCAATCAATCCGGCCTCAGCTTGGGACTCAAACCACCCCAGCCGTTCCGGCCAGAACGCTGCGGAATACGTCGAGAACACAGCCCTTCCACCAGGCCGAATGACCCGTAGCGCCTCGCGCATCAGCTGCTCCGGATCAACCGCAAACGCACAGATGCCGTTCTGCACGCAAATGACCATGTCAAACGCGCCATCCGGAAAAGCGAGTGTCAACGCGTCCATTTGCAGAAACTGGCATCGGGATTCTGGACAGGCAAGGTGACGGGCCAGAATGAGGTTGTCAGAAGAAATGTCAATCCCGACGACGCGCGCCGCAACCTCGGCGAGGCGAATAACTACGCGTCCGTACCCACAGCCGAGTTCCAGCACGAGATCGGACGGCCGTATCCGGTCCAGGACGAATTTGATCTCCGCCTCCAGATACTGTTTCACGCGGGCCGAGGCTAGCTCATAGCACGCCTGTAGGCGAACGCCTGACAATTTCTCTGAATAGTATCCCCGCATCCTCAACCCATGTCCTCGTCTGCCCAACGTGTTGTTCTGCGGCGGGCCGCGATGATGTTTGCATTGGCGCGGTGCTGGTGGCCCGTCCGCAGCAACAAGGGGTTAGCCCGCACTGCGACAGAGTTCACTTTGTTACTTTCAATCTGCCAATGACGGTCAGCGTGCGCCCAGAGACTTTGTCTTTGACGTTTGCGATAACCTTGTAGTCGCCCACCGGATCGGTTTTGTCAAAGCCTACGGTCATGCTGGCTTGGCCAAGTTGCAACAGGCCGCCCTGCAATGGCGCGACGTTCCAGACAGGGCCACCGCCTGCGGGGGTTTTCGCTCCGTCAGGACTTTCAAGAACGAACTCTGTGACAACATCGCAGACGCCCGCAGCGTTAGGCGAGCAGCCGTGGAAAATGAGAACCGCCGCTACCGACGAGCCAAGGCGCACCGCGTTAGTGGAACTGAGCTTCGGCGTACCCTTGGTTGAGTTCCAGGTTTGCCGAAATTGTTTATCGTCTGGCGTAAGCACTACCTGCACGCCAAAATTTCCAGCACTACGCATGCTTTCCGTATCGGGAATTGGCTTACCGCTTGAATCAATCCAAGCGCTCTGTGCGATCAAAGGCAGAGACAAGGCGAGAAACAAAACCAACTTATTCATGGCGAGGGATTCCGATTGTGAGGGCTAACAGGGCTAACGTTCCCGGCAACCGGCGCGCGCCCGCAGACCTATGCAAGGAACGCTGCTGGCGCGCGCGTCCGAGTTGGCCGGGCGGTTAAGGTGCAGACACTCGCGCATAGTGCACGGCCAGCGGCGCACAAATAGCCAGCACGAGAAGCACGACGCCGAAGAGCTTTGCGCGTCGAGACCAAGCAGACCACCAAAACCAGAGAGCAACGACGAGCACTGCGCCGAAAATGGTCGCCGCTGCCACCCACCCGCCTACGGAAAAAAGCACACGCAAGGAGTCACCAATGAACCAGCCCACGGAGACCAGTCCGAGCAGCACAATCGCCGCCTCAAACCGCCACCTCACTCGATCGCGAGGTGATTCAATTCGCTCGAGGTTTGAGAAATCCGCGCGATTCATGCCTGCACCTTAACGCTCGGCTTCACGCGCGCGCCGCTTGCGGCGCGTCGTCGTGCAAGCCGTTGTTCGGTGACACGCGCGATAAAACCGCAATGTATGGAGTAGATGCAAACGGTCGAATGCAGTCACTGGCGAGGTCTCACAAAACGAGAACCCTGCCGAATCGGGGCTGTGTGAGCGATGCTGAAGTTAGGCCTTTTTGCGCCTGCTGAATCCAAGTCCGGCTAGGCCAAGGCCAAGAAGAGCGAGAGATGCGGGTTCCGGGGTTTGCGCAACAGGAAATGAATATTCGATCAAATAGCCAGACGAACTACCGAAAATAGAATTGCCTCCAGTGAGGTCATTCCACTGGCCACTACTATTACGAAGATGGATTACATTTTCAGTCCCACCAGAATTATTCGGTTCTCCCGACGCCCAATTGGTATAGATGAAAGCCTCCCCCGTGACCCAACCCCAGCCCCCGGCTGGCTCTGAACTTCCAGGTGCTTGAATACCGCCAATCAAATATCCCAATCCAACTGCCGCCTGCGGAAAAGTGCTGACGATAAATGCTGTTTCAGCCGCAGAAGTTAATGTTGCCAAGTGGCCTTGGAGGCTCGCGAATGTGCGTGAATTCGCATCAGCATTGGCCACATTCCAAGAGAACGTATCTGGTGCTAAGTCGACGGCTTCATAGTAATGCCCGTTACCTCCATTACCCACGGTCCATTGAATTGGCACCGCCGTCGCCGTCACACCGTATGTCAGTGCCGCAAGAACTATGCAAAGGCGAAACAAAGACATCATTCGACTAGATGACATGACTTCCTCCTAGATTATCGAACTCGATACACCACGCCCTGAATCGTTCGCGTTGCGTTGAGTGTAAAGCACACCGTCGAGCAACTTCTATGGCGCTCACGCAACTAGGGAAGCATAAATCCTGCCAAAACATAGTTCTATTTGCATTTCAAACATATAGTGTTAGCCGTGTGTCACATGGATCGCTGCAGGAGGTACAACTGTAAAATTTGCCGACACTTTTTACGGGCGTTGGAGGATTCAAATCCCGCTCGCGTCCGCGCCTGATTTCGCCCGAATGTCGCCTGCGGGTCACTGGAAGCAGTCATCGGCATTGATCCCCGGTGAGTTACCAGAATCATGCGCGTTCACGACGTCAAAACTGATGGCGTTTCCAATGTGGCACCGAACGTCGTGTTGTGCGGCGGGCCCGCTCGATGGTTGAAAATGGTACGCCGCTTCTGGCCCGTCCGCACCAATGATGGGATGGACTCCCCCCGCTTTTGAACGGCATCATTGTGCCAGCTGGCGCTC
>CAYNVY010000302.1:0-4617 GCA_964400745.1 uncultured Enterobacteriaceae bacterium
GCCCGCGCGGAATGATGGTGACCTTGTGCACCGGGTCGGTCTTGGGCAGCAGCTTCGCCACCACCGCGTGGCCGGACTCGTGATAGGCGGTATTGCGCCGCTCTTCCTCCGGCATCACCAGCGAGCGCCGTTCCGCGCCCATGATGATCTTGTCCTTGGCGCGCTCGAAGTCTTCCATGTCGACCAGGCGCTTGCTCTGGCGTGCGGCGAACAGCGCCGCTTCGTTGACCAGGTTGGCCAGATCGGCGCCGGACATGCCGGGTGTGCCGCGCGCGATGATGTCGGCCTTGACGTCTGGCGCCATCGGCACCTTGCGCATATGCACCAGCAGAATCTGCTCGCGGCCGCGGATATCGGGCAGCGGCACCACCACCTGGCGATCGAAACGCCCGGGGCGCATCAGCGCCGGATCGAGCACGTCCGGACGGTTGGTGGCGGCGATCACGATCACGCCGGCGGTGGCTTCAAAACCGTCCATCTCCACCAGCAACTGGTTCAGCGTCTGCTCGCGCTCGTCGTTGCCCCCGCCCAGACCCGCGCCGCGCTGACGGCCGACGGCGTCAATCTCATCGATGAAGACGATGCAAGGCGCATGCTTTTTCGCCTGCTCGAACATGTCGCGCACCCGCGCCGCGCCCACGCCGACGAACATTTCGACGAAGTCGGAACCGGAGATCGAAAAGAACGGGACCTTGGCTTCGCCGGCGATGGCGCGCGCCAGCAGGGTCTTGCCCGTGCCCGGATTGCCGACCATCAGCACGCCCTTGGGAATGCGTCCGCCCAGCTTCTGGAACTTCGACGGATCGCGCAGGAAATCGACCAGCTCCGACACTTCCTCTTTGGCCTCCTCGCAGCCGGCGACGTCGGCAAAGGTGACGGTATTGCTCGCCTCGTCCATCATGCGCGCGCGCGACTTGCCGAACGAGAAGGCGCCGCCGCGGCCGCCGCCCTGCATCTGGCGCATGAAGAACACCCACACGCCGATTAAAAGCAGCATCGGGAACCAGGAGACGAAGATGTTCATCAGCAGGGACGGCTCTTCCTCCGGCTTGGCCTTGATCTTGACCCCGTACTTGAGCAGATCCGAGATCAGCCAGATGTCGCCGGGCGAGTAGCTGGTGACGGTCTTGCCCTCGGTGGTCTTGGCTCTGAGGTTGCGGCCCTCGATCACCACCTCGGCGATGCGCCCGGCTTTGACCTCTTCGTAGAATTGTGAATAGTCCATCGGCGCCTGGACGGTCTGGCGCGTGTTGAACTGATTGAATACGGTCATGAGGACCAGGCCGATCACCAGCCAGATCACGAGATTCTTAAACAAATTGTTCAAAATTGCTCCTTCGGTACCGCCAAATTGAATAGCTATTTCCGCATGTTACAGGGGCCGGCGGCCGGCAACAACCGGCAGGCTCGGGATTCGCATTCTAGCCCTCGGCCGCAGCTCCCGCTTCGATACCCGCTTTTCACCCCGCTTTGTACCCTTTGCCCAGCAAATACATCTCACTTGAACGGCCACGCGACGCCTCGGGCTTGCGCGAACCCACTTTGACAAAGGCCTTGCGCATATCGGTCAGGAACTCAACGAACCCCGCCCCCTGGAACACTTTGACCAGCAATGAGCCGCCGGGTTTCAGGCAGTGCCGCGAAAACTCCAGCGCCAGTTCGCACAGGTGCATCGAACGCGCCTGATCGCTCACCGCGATACCTGAGATATTGGGGGCGAGATCGGAGATTACAAGGTCCGCCTTGCGCCCGCCCAGCGCCAGGTTCAGCGCATCCAGCACTTCCTGCTCGCGAAAGTCGCCCTGGATAAAATGCACACCCGGCATCGGCGCCATGGGCAGCAGGTCGACCGCGACCACCCTGCCCTGCGTCCCGAGTTTGGCCACCGCCACCTGGGACCAACTCCCGGGCGCCGCGCCCAGATCGACCAGCAGCTGCCCGGGCGCGAGCAGCCGGTCTTTCTTGTCCATTTCCATCAGCTTGTAGGCCGCGCGCGAACGATAGCCCTCTGCCTTCGCCTTCTGCACGTAGGGATCGTTGATGTGCTCGCGCATCCACGCCCGGCTGGTCTTGCTGCGGCTCATTTCCGTTTCAGACTGTTACAATCGAGTTTTACTACAGCACTCATCATGAATCCTCTCTCCCCGGCCGAACGCAAACTGCTCAAGGCGCGCGCGCATGCGCTCAAACCCGTGGTCTCGATCGGCAATGAAGGTCTGTCGGCGTCCGTGCTCAAGGAAATAGAAACCAGCCTCAAGGCCCACGACTTGATCAAAATCCGCGTCTCCGGCGACGACCGCGAAGCGCGCGAGACCCTGCTGGGCGAGATCTGCAGCCGCAGCGGAGCCGCTGCGGTACAACACATCGGCAAGATACTGGTGATATATCGCGAAAGCCAGGAAGAACCCGCAAAACCCGCAAAAAAGCGCGCCGCGCGCAAGCTGCCGCACCGGCCCAAACGCAGTTTCCAGAATACTTGAGCAAACCGCGCAGACTCCAGGCGCGCCTCTACTCGTAGCGCACGTCAATTATCTCGAATTCGCGCACGCCCCCGGGTGCCTGTACCTCGACCATGTCGCCGGCGTACTTGCCGATCAGCGCGCGGGCGATGGGGGAGCCGATGGAAATCTTGCCGTGCTTGATGTCGGCCTCGTCGTCGCCGACGATCTGGTAGGTCACTTTGTCGCCGTTTTGCTGTTCCTCCAGGTCGACCGTGCAGCCGAACACGCAGCGGCCCTCCGCATCGAGCAGCTTGGGATCGATCACCTGCGCATTGGACAGCTTGCCTTCGACCTCGGCAATGCGCCCTTCGATGAAACTCTGCCGCTCCTTGGCCGCGTCGTATTCGGCGTTCTCGGACAGATCGCCGTGCGAGCGCGCCTCGGCGATCGCGGCGATCACGCTGTGCCGGTCCACGGTCTTCAAGCGCTGCAATTCGGCGCGCAATGACTCGGCACCCTTGACCGTCAGGGGGGTCTTGCTCATGTTCGTGCAATCCTCGTAAAAGGGGTCGAACAAGGCGGCAGAGCCGCCTTGTCATTCCCCCAAGTCGGGGAAAGCCTTGACTGGGTCGCGCGGACCCGGCCAAAGCTTCCTCAATTTGCTAATTTAGCTTCTGATGCAGCGTCTGCAAAGCGTAGGGCACCAGGCCCTGAATGTGACGCATGCCGGCGCAGGCGGCGCGGGCCCCTGCGATGGTAGTGTAATACGTAATGCGGCCTTGCAGCGCGCCATTGCGTATGGACCATGAATCCTGAATCGCGCTGCGCTTTTCGTCCACGGTGTTCACGATCAGGCCGATTTCGCCGTTCTTGATCATGTCGAGGATGTGCGGCCGGCCTTCTCCCACCTTGTTGACCGGCCTCACCTTGATGCCGTTCTCGGCGAGAACCTTGGCGGTACCGCGCGTGGCGACCAGGCTAAAGCCGAGCTCGAGCAAATCGCGCCCGATCTGCACCGAGGCTTGCTTGTCGCTGTTCCTGACACTCATGAAGACCGTGCCCGCCTTCGGCATCTTGACGCCGGCTGCAAGCTGCGACTTGACGAAGGCCTCGCCGAAGGTCATCCCCACCCCCATGACTTCGCCGGTGGATTTCATCTCCGGCCCGAGTATGGTGTCGACGCCGGGAAATTTGATGAAGGGAAACACCGCCTCCTTCACCGAGTAATACGGCGGGACCACTTCCTTCACGCCGCCGTTTCCCACCAGGCCCTGCGCCTCCAGCGACATGCCGACCATGCAACGCGCCGCGATCTTGGCCAGCGGCAGGCCCGTGGCCTTGGAGACGAAGGGCACGGTGCGCGAGGCGCGCGGATTGACTTCGAGCACGTACACCGTGCCGTTCTGGATCGCGAACTGCACGTTCATCAGCCCGACCACGTTCAGCGCCAGCGCCATGCGCACCGTCTGCTCGCGCAGTTCCTGCTGCATTTCGGCCGAAAGCGAAAACGGCGGCAGCGAGCAGGCCGAATCGCCCGAATGCACCCCTGCCTGCTCGATGTGTTCCATGATGCCGCCCAGCATCACCCGCTCGCCGTCGCAGATCGCGTCCACGTCCACTTCGATCGCATCGTTGAGAAAGCGGTCGAGCAGAACCGGCGAGTCGTTGGAAACCTTGACCGCCTCGCGCATGTAGCGCTCGAGGTCGCGCTGTTCGTGCACGATTTCCATGGCGCGGCCGCCGAGCACGTAACTCGGGCGCACCACCAGCGGATAGCCGATCTCAGCTGCAAGGCGCAAGGCGTCCGCCTCGTTGCGCGCGGTCCGGTTGGGCGGCTGTTTCAGCCCCAGATCGTGCAGCAGCTTCTGAAAGCGCTCGCGATCCTCCGCCACGTCTATCATGTCCGGGCTGGTGCCGACGATAGGCACGCCGTTGGCTTCGAGCGCGCGCGCGAGTTTCAGCGGCGTCTGCCCGCCGTACTGCACCACCACGCCGTAGGGCTGCTCCTTGTCCACGATCTCGAGCACGTCCTCCAGCGTCAGCGGCTCGAAGTACAGGCGGTCGGAGGTGTCGTAGTCGGTGGACACGGTTTCCGGATTGCAGTTGACCATGATGGTCTCGTAGCCGTCCTCGCGCATCGCCAGCGCCGCATGCACGCAGCAGTAGTCGAACTCTA
>CAYNVY010000303.1:0-4525 GCA_964400745.1 uncultured Enterobacteriaceae bacterium
ACGCGCCGGTTGCCGAGGTGGTCGATGTCGTCGATTTCGCCGCGGCCGTTGCGCAACTCGACCAGGATGCGGATGACGGCGAGGATGTCCTCGTTCGACAGCGTCACCGCCCCGGTCAGCTCGCTGCGGCCGACGCGGCGGTTGAATTTCATGCGCCCCACGGCCGACAGGTCGTAGCGCTCTTCCGAGTAGAACAGGCCATTGAACAGGGACTCCACCGCCTCTTCAGTGGGCGGCTCGCCGGGACGCATCATGCGATAAATCGCGACGCGCGCTGCGAACTGGTCCATCGTTTCGTCGATGCGCAGGGTCTGCGAAATGTACGGGCCCTGATCCAGATCGTTGGTGTAAATGGTGTGGATGCTGGAGGCTTCTGCTTCCTTCAGCCTGGCCAGCATGGTTTCAGCGATCTCTTCGTTGGCGTTCGCCAGAACTTCGCCGGTCTCAGTGTCGATCACGTTGTGCGCCAGCACGCGGCCGAGCAGGAATTCGTCCGGGACGGCGATCTTCTTGATCCCGGCCGCTTCCATGTCGCGGATGTACTTGACGGTGATGCGCTTGTCCTTGGGCACGATGACCTTGTCGTGCTTGTCCAGAATGTCGAACTTGGTGGTCTCGCCGCGCAGGCGTTCCGGAACCAGTTCGAACTGGATGCCCTTCTTGCTGAAGTGGAAGGTATCGAAGGCGAAGAACTCCTTCAGCACCTGCTCCGGCGTCAATCCGATCGCTTTGAGCAGAATGGTGACCGGCATCTTGCGCCGGCGGTCGACGCGGAAATAGAGGTAATCCTTGGGATCGAACTCGAAATCGAGCCAGGAACCGCGGTAGGGGATGATGCGCGCCGAGAACAGCAGCTTGCCCGAACTGTGTGTCTTGCCGCGGTCGTGCTCGAAAAACACGCCCGGCGAGCGGTGCAACTGACTGACGATCACGCGCTCGGTGCCGTTGATCACGAACGAGCCGGTGGTGGTCATGAGCGGAATCTCGCCCATGTACACTTCCTGTTCCTTCACCTCCTTTATAGTGGGCTTGCTCGCCTCCTTGTCCATGATGGTGAGGCGCACCTTGGCCCGCAGCGGGCTGGCGAAGGTCAGGCCGCGCTGCTGGCATTCCTTGACGTCGAACGGCGGCTCGCCCAGCGCGAAGCTGACGAAATCCAGGCGCGCGTTCTTCGAGTGGCTTTCGATCGGGAAAATGGAGGTGAAAGCTGCCTGCAGCCCCTCGTTCTTGCGCTTTTCCGGCGGAACCGCCGCCTGCAGGAACGCGGTGAAGGAATCGAGCTGCGTAGCCAGCAGGAACGGCACGTTCAGCACGGCTGCGCGTTTGGCGAAGCTCTTGCGGATACGCTTTTTCTCGGTCGAGGTGTAGGTGATGGCGGCGGCGGTCATAACAGCTCCAGTTCAGAATGCAGGAGACAGAATTCGGAAGTCAGGGGTCACAAGACAGAAATCGGCGATGGAAAAACCCATCGGTCTGATCGCTTTCTTCAAGCCTCTGCGCTATCGATCGCTAGTTCTCAAAATGGCAAAAGGCCGGCAGCCCGAATGCGGCGCTGCCAGCCCGGTTGCCGCAACGCTTACTTCATCTCGGCTTTTGCGCCGGCTTCCGTCAGTTGCTTGACGATGTCTTCCGCATCTTTCTTGGAAATGGCTTCCTTCACCGCCTTGGGAGCGCCGTCTACCAGGTCTTTGGCTTCTTTCAGACCCAGGCCGGTGATCGCGCGGACCACCTTGATGACGTTGACCTTGCTCTCGCCGCATGCATTGAGCATGACGGTGAACTCGGTCTGCTCTTCCGCGGCCGGGGCGGCGGCGCCGGCGGCTGCCGGGGCTGCAACGGCGACGGAGGCTGCTGCTGATACGCCGAATTTCTCTTCCATTTCCTTGATCAGGGTGGAAAGTTCCAGCACGGTCATGTTCGAGATTGCTTCGAGAATTTCTGCTTTTGCGATTGCCATTGTTGACTCCTGAATGTTTAGTCGTTTAAGTCGTTAAAAGTTGGTGCGGAAGCTTGGGAAGAGTAGCTATGCGGCCGCTTTCTCTTTCTGATCGCGAACCGCCGCGAGCGTGCGCACGAACCTTCCGGGCACCTCGTTCAGCGTCTGCACGAATTTGACCACCGGGGCCTGCATGGTACCCAGCAGCATGGCGAGCAATTGTTCGCGGCTGGGCATGTTGGCGAGCGCGGTGACTTCCTTGGCGGAAATCACAGCATTCGGCATACCGCCTGCCTTGATCACGAAACGCTCGTTTGCTTTGGCAAAATCGTTCAGCACCTTGGCGGTCGCGACCGGGTCGGACGAAATGCCGTAGACAAGCGGGCCCACCATCTTATCGGCCAGCTTCTCGAACGGCGTGTCCTTCACGGCACGGCGCACCAGGGTGTTTTTCAGCACGCGCAGGTACACGCCGGACTTGCGCGCCTTGGCGCGCAGATCAGTCATGACACCCACTTCCAGACCGCGGTACTCAGCGACGATGATCGCCTGCGCCGTTGCCACCTGCGCGGATACTTCGGCGACTACCGCCTTTTTCTGCTCAAGATTGAGACCCAAGGTCTACCTCCAATCAAATGCAAAGTTCAAACCACCGGGCGCGGATCAAACCTGTTCTACGCCCTGCGCTCATTCCTCTGCGTTACGGTTACGGCGACCTTTTATTCAGGAAACTTCCTGGATTGGGGCGCGCCATCTGCGTTGGGCATTGCCGGTGCCGGTCGACGCATGGCGGGCATGAACCCGCCGCACATTCTTCCCGCACCTGCGACCAATTAAGTTTTCGGGTGATTCACAATGCCGGAATTCGGTCTCCCGCCTCCCGCCATCGATCGCCTTCGAACCCCAACGGTCTTTGATAACCCGCCGCAGCGCTAGACTGCTGCAACGGCCCAAAGTCCATTACGGTTGCGCCCATGCGCAACCCGATCATTCACTACCCCTGCATGAGTTGAGGGGAAACATTCCCTCGGACTCCCCCATTTCAGAGGCTGTTTCGGAAACTCTGAAACAGCCCTTTCAGGTGTTGACGCTCGCGATATCCACGCGGATTCCGGGTCCCATGGTGCTGGACACCGACAGTTTCTGCAGGTAGATGCCTTTGCTCGTGGCAGGCTTGGCCCGGCTCAACGCTTCCAGCAGCGCTTTCAGGTTTTCGCACAATGCCTCGGGCGCGAAAGACGCGAGACCGATCGTGCACTGCACGATGCCGGCCTTGTCGGCGCGGTACTGCACCTGGCCGGCTTTGGCGTTTTTCACCGCGGTGGCGACGTCCGGCGTCACCGTGCCCACTTTCGGGTTCGGCATCAAACCGCGCGGCCCCAGGATCTGGCCCAATTGGCCGACGATGCGCATGGTATCGGGGCTGGCGATCAGTATGTCGAATTCGATCTTGCCGGCTTTGATCTGCTCGGCCAGGTCTTCCATGCCGACGATATCGGCGCCGGCGGATTTGGCCGCTGCCGCTTTGTCGCCCTGGGCGAACACCGCCACGCGCACTTTCTTGCCGGTGCCCGCGGGCAGCACGACCGAGCCGCGCACAGTCTGGTCGGACTTCTTGGCGTCGATGCCGAGGTTAACGGCGACATCGACCGACTCGTCGAACTTGGCGGTAGCCGCCTGCTTCATCAATTTCATCGCGTCAATCGCGGGATACGGCTTGTTGCGCTCGACCAGATTGACGTAAGTCTTCTGGCGCTTGGTAAGTTTAACGACTGGCTGGTTCATTTCACGCCCTCCACGATGATGCCCATGGAGCGCGCGCTACCCGCGATTGTGCGCACTGCCGCATCCAGGTCGGACGCCGTCAGGTCCGGCATTTTTGTCTTGGCTATTTCCTCGGCCTGGGCGCGCGTCAGCTTGCCTACCTTGTCGGTATGGGGCACCTTGCTGCCCTTCTCGATGCCGACCGCCCGCTTGATCAGCACCGTGGCGGGCGGCGTCTTGATGATAAAGGTGAAGCTCTTGTCCGCAAACGCGGTGATCACCACGGGCAGCATCAAGCCCGGCTCCACTTTTTGCGTCTGGGCGTTGAACGCCTTGCAGAACTCCATGATGTTGAGGCCGCGCTGGCCCAGCGCCGGCCCGATCGGCGGGCTGGGATTGGCTTTGCCTGCAGGAACCTGCAGCTTGATGAAGCCGATTATCTTCTTTGCCATATGTCACTCCTCGTGGGTACAAGCGGGCTTGAGGCCCTCCCCGGTTGTCGATCGAAACTGCACTGCTACGCACTGTCCCAAAGCCGCTTGGGCAAAACAACACCGCACCTTCGAAATTTCCGCGGCGAAACTACGCCTTTTCCACCTGCCCGAACTCCAATTCGACCGGCGTCGCACGGCCGAAAATCGTCACCGACACGCGCAGCTTCGACTTGTCGTAGTTGACGTCTTCCACCATGCCGTGAAAATCGGCGAACGGACCTTCCTTGACGCGCACGCCTTCGCCGACTTCGAACAGCACCTTCGGCTTGGGTTTCTCCACGCCTTCCTGCATCTGGTGCATGATGTTGGCGACTTCCTTGACCGAGATCGG
>CAYNVY010000304.1:0-4520 GCA_964400745.1 uncultured Enterobacteriaceae bacterium
GGCTGCGGGCGCAGCGTGCCCGAGTTGAACAGGGTAGGCGTCGAGCTCATGAAATCGAAGGACGACAACACCTGGTAGAACTCTATCGCGCGCGCCTCGCGGTCTATCTCGTTCAGCGCCAGACCCATGGCAACGCGCATGAAAAACGCCTGCGGCAACTCCAGGCGCTGCCCGCGGTCATGCAGAAAATAGCGGTCATACAGCGTCTGCAGGCCGAGATAGCCGAATTTCAGATCGCGCGCGGCGTCCAGCGACTGGCCCAGGCGCGAGAGGTCGAACTTGGCCAGCCGCTCGTCCAGCAACTCGGCTGCGATGCCGCGCTTGATGAATTCGGGAAAGTACTCGGCGTAGCGCTTGCCCATCTGCGCCTGCGTCACCTCTTCGCCCAGGACTTCGATGCGTATGGTGTTCAAGAGCAGCCGCGCCGTGACAAAGCCGTAGGCCGGATCCTTTTCGATCAAGGCGCGCGCAGACAGGATCGCGGACTTGCGGATTTCCTCGATCGGCACGCCGTCGTACAGATTCTTCAGGGTCTCGTTGAATATGAGCGCTGGGTCCACCGCGTCGCCCAGGCCGGCGCAGCACGCCTTGAGCAGGCTCTTCAGTGCGGCCAGATCGATCGGACGCCTCACGCCGTTCTCGACCACGTGCAACTCGGGCGCCGCGACCTTGTCTTTGAGCTTCGCCAGTTCCTGGGTGCGCGCCTTGGCGCGCTGCTCGCGGTACAAAACGTAGGCGCGCGCCACTTCGTGCGCGCCCGAGCGCATCAGCGCCAGTTCGACCTGGTCCTGAATGTCCTCGATATGGAAGGTGCCGCCACCCGGCTGGCGCCGCGCCAACGCGGCGACCACGCCTTCGGTCAGTCCTGCAACCAGTTCGCGGATGCGCGCAGAGGCGGCGCCCTGGCCGCCCTCTATCGCAAGAAACGCCTTGGTCATCGCAACCGAAATCTTGCCCGGATCGAAACCCACCACGGCGCCGTTGCGCCGGATGATGCGGTATTCCGGATACGCCGGCTGGCTGACTGCGGAAACTTCGGCAACATTGGCACCGGCCGCGGAGGGCGACTTTTGTGTATCGGTGACAAGCTGCATTGACGTTTCCCCTTTTGTTCGACTGCGCAAATCGCGGCTGATTCGTTTCTTGATTCTCACCGGCCGCGCAACTTGCGCTCGGACCGCGACCACAATATATAGTATCTGCTGATCACTTCGCAACTAATTTTAGTGATGCGCTTTTGATTTTGCAAGATGTTTCTTGAAATCTTGTGGTCCGGCGTCGGCGCAACACAAGAACCCCGAGCGCGCGCCGTGCGCCACAGACGCGATCGCGTCTATGAAGAAAATCGTAAAGCTTGTTTTGCGGCGGCTGCGGCTGAGGTGGAAAGACCAATTCGCCGCGCCGCTAAATTTCTGCGCCGATCGAATTGCGAAAGCGAAGCCAGTCGAAACTCGGGCCGGGATCGGTCTTGCGTCCGGGCGCGATGTCGCAATGTCCCGCGACGTCCGCGATCGGATAGATCGAACGCAGGGCGCGCGCGAGCTCGGCGAGCACCCGGTACTGCGCTTGCGCATAGGGAACGTCGTCGGCCCCCTCGAGCTCGATGCCGATGGAAAAGTCATTGCAGCGGCTGCGTCCGCGCCATTGCGAAACCCCCGCGTGCCAGGCGCGTTTCGAGCACGGCACGAACTGCAGCAGTTCGCCGCCGCGACGAATCAGGAAATGCGCCGACACGCGCAGGCCGGTCAGAGTCCGGTAGTAGGGATGCGCCTGCGCGTCGAGCGTGTTGGCGAACAGGCGCTCGATGCCGTCGCCTCCGAACTCTCCCGGCGGGAGGCTGATATTGTGGATCACGAGCAGCGTAATCGCCTCGCCGCCCGGACGCTCATCCCAGTTGGGCGAGGCGACATGGCGCGCGCTGTCCACGCGCCCGGCG
This sequence comes from uncultured Enterobacteriaceae bacterium, assembly GCA_964400745.1. Taxonomy (GTDB): domain Bacteria; phylum Pseudomonadota; class Gammaproteobacteria; order Burkholderiales; family SG8-39; genus 2-12-FULL-64-23. Next base: position 1,937 of record CAYNVY010000304.1, read on the forward strand.
GCATCGATCATCATAAGCGCGGTTCGTTGATTCCCAGGCGCTCCATGCGATAGCGCAACGCGCGAAACGTGACGCCGAGCAGCCGGGCCGCGGCCGTTCGGTTGAACCGCGTCTTGTCCAGCGCCTCGAGTATGGCCTCGCGTTCGATCCGGTCCAGATAATCCGGCAGCGGCGACTTGCCTCCGGACGCGGCCTCGTCCGCCTGGCGCGCCGGCGTCAGCCGCAGGTCGCCGGGCTGGATTTCCTCGCCGCCGCAGAGCGCCACGGCGCGCTCCAGAATGTTTTCCAGTTCGCGCACGTTTCCCGGAAAGTCGTAAGCCGCAAGCTCGGCGCGCGCCGCCGCCGACAACCGCGGCGCGAGCCCTTGCGCCCCGTCCATGCGCGCGAGCATGGAGTCGGCCAGCGCCGGAATATCTTCGCGACACTCCTTCAGCGAGGGCATTTTCAATTCGATCACGTTGAGGCGGAAATACAGATCCTGGCGGAATTTTCCTGCCTCCACCAGCGCGGTGAGATTCTGGTGCGTGGCGCAGATCATGCGCACGTCAACCGGGTCCTCGCCGGTTGCGCCGACTTTGCGCACCCGCTTCTCCTGGATCGCGCGCAGCAGCTTCACCTGCATCGAAAGCGGCAGGTCGGCCACTTCGTCCAGAAACAGGGTGCCGCCCTGCGCCACCTGAAAGAAACCGTCGCGATCGGCCTCGGCGCCGGTGAAGGCGCCTTTCTTGTAGCCGAAGAATTCGCTCTCCATCAGGTTCTCCGGAATCGCTCCGCAATTCACCGGAACAAACGGTTGCTCGTGGCGCGCGCCCTGTTCGTGAATCAGGCGCGCCGCCAGCTCCTTGCCGCTGCCGGATTCGCCACTGATATAAACCGGCGCCTGGCTGCGGGCGAGCTTGAGAATCATCTCGCGCGCCTGCTGCATCGCAGCCGATTCGCCCAGCAGCTGGAAGCGCACGGGCTTCGCCGCGGAGACGGACTGCGGCAGACTGAGCGCGGACTTCACCAGGGTGCGCAGGTCCTGCAGCGAGACCGGCTTGGACAGATAGTCGAATGCGCCGGCCTTGAGCGCCGCCACCGCGTTTTCCGCGCTGCCGTAGGCGGTGATCACCGCCACCGGAAGATCGCGGCAATGCTCGCCGATGTAGCGCACCAGTTCCAGCCCTTCGCCGTCGGGAAGGCGCATGTCGGTCAGGCAGAGGTCAAACTGCTTTTCCCGCAACAAGGCGTGCGCGCCGGCCACGCTGGCCGCGGACTCCACCGCCAGCCCCATGCGCATCAGGGTCAGCTCCAGCAGCTCGCGGATATCGGCCTCGTCGTCGACCACCAGCACCGTGGTCGCGCGATCGCCCTGGCGCTCGGCCCGCTTCATGCGGGCCTGCCGCCGCACAGCATGCGAAAGTCCGCCCCGCGCACGTCATCCGCCAGGTCGACGTATTCCAGCAGGGCGCCGTTGGCGGCGCACATCTCGCGCGCGATATACAGACCGAGGCCGATACCGCCGCTATAGGTCGTGAAGAAGGGTTCGAACAATTGCTGCCGCAGGTGCCTCGGCACCCCCTCGCCGTCGTCAATCACGTGCAATTCTACCCGATTCGCCTGCCGCCTCACCTCGACGCGCACGCTGCCTTCGCCCTGGCGCGAATGGCGCCAGGAATTGCGCAACAGGTTCCACAGCACCTGTTGCAGGTGCACCCGGTCAAACGCGATTTCGCTCGCCGCATGCATTTCCAGCGCGAAGCTTGCCGGCGGAATTTTCTCGTTTTGCCCGAACTCGTCGATGAACGCGGGCAGAAAATCCGCCAGGCGTATGGTCTCGGGGCGCACGCGGTCGCGCCGCGAAAGCTCGAGCACGTCGCGCACCATGCGATCGAGGCGCTTCGCGTTGTCCTGGATGATATGCAGCAATCGCTCATGCGGCGAACCGGCGGAATCCTCCAGCAACAGTTCGCTCGCGTGGCTGATCGCCGACAGCGGATTGCGGATCTCGTGCGCGATATTGGCCGTGAGCCGGCCCAGCGCCGCCAGCTTGAGCTGCTGCGCCTGCTCCTGCAGGCGCGACAGATCCTCCAGAAACACCAGGGAAATGCGGCCGCCCTCGGTGCCCGCTTCGACAAAGCGCGCGCGCACCTGCTTGCCGCTGCCGGGCATGAGCAGCGTATGCGTCGCAGTATCGCGCTGGCCGCGCCAGCGCTCCAGCAGCACGGCGATCTCGGGCGAGTATTTTTCCAGCTGATCGAGCTCCGGCGCCTGCCATCCGAGCAGCGCGGACACCTGCGGATTGTGCTGACGCACCAGCCCGTTGCCGTCCACGACCAGCACCGCGTCCTGCATGTCCTTGATCACCAGCTGGTTGATGCGCAGCTGATTGCTCAGATCGACCGAACGCTGGCGCATTACCCGTTCCTGGCGAATCACCCGCTGCGCCAGCTGGTTGGTGATCAGCGCCGTGGCGAAATAACCGATGGAGAGCAGTCCCGGTTGCACGTAATTGGCGGTGCTGTGATCCAGACTCAGTATCCAGTAGGTCTGCTCGAGCAGGATGGCGATCGATGCGAGCGCAGCATAGAACAGCATCAGTGCG
>CAYNVY010000305.1:0-4460 GCA_964400745.1 uncultured Enterobacteriaceae bacterium
TTTGCGGCAGGATGGTGGCGCCGGCGATCGCGATCGGCGTGTCGCCGGTGAAGGGTTTGAGCGCGTGCAGATTCTTGTCCCACACCAGCATCGTCAGCCCGCGCAGGAAAATCGACGCGCCTATGGTGATGATGATCAGGGTCACCACCGACGCGTCGCGCGCCGGTTCGACCGCGAACTTTTCCAGCAGCAGGCCGGCCAGCGCCGCGGCTGCGATCGCCAGCGGTATGGCCAGCAGATAGGGCAGCCCGCTCGCGCTGAGGGACACCGTCGCCATGCCGCCTATCATCACGAATTCGCCCTGGGCGAAATTGATGACGTGGCTGGCATTGAAAATGATGGAGAAGCCCAGCGCCAGCAGCGCGTAGATCGCGCCGACCGTCAGGCCGGTGAGCAAATACTGCATGAACTGCGCGCTCATGTCGCAGACCTCTCCCGCGTCATCGCCACGAGCAGCTTACTTGACTTCGGTCCAGTTGCCGCCTTTGACCTCCAGCATGCGGAACGCGCTCAGGTCCAGGCCCATGTGGTCGCTCGCCGACATGTTCACCATGCCCGCCGTCCCCATGTAGCCGCGGATGTTGTCCAGCGCGTCGCGCACCTTGGCCTTGTCGGTGCCGCCGGCCTTCTTCATGGCTTCGACCGCGAGCATCAGTCCGTCGTAGGCGTGGCCGCCGAAGGTCGACACATCCGACTTGAAGCGCGCCTCGTACTCGTTCTTGTAGTTCACCACGACCGCGCGCTGCGGATCGCTCGCCGGCAGCGCGTCGGCGATCAGCAAGGCCGCGGCGGGCAGGCGCACGCCCTCGGCCGCCGCCCCGGCGAGCTTGATGAATTCCTTGGAGGCAACGCCGTGCGACTGGTACAGCGGATAGCTGATCCCGATCTGGCGGTAGTTCTTGGTGACGATCGCCGGCCCCTGGCCGAATCCGGGGTTGAGCACGGCCTGCACGCCGGCGGTGTTCTTGATCTTGGTGAGCTGCGCCGTCATGTCGGTGTCGCCCGCGCCGTAGGTTTCATCGGCGATCACTTCGATCTTGTGCTTGGCCGCCACCTTCAGGCACTCGGCGCGCATCGACTTGTCGAATCCGCCCGCGCCGGAAATGAGCGCGATCTTCGACAGCTTGCGCGACTGCATGTCGACGAACACTTTTTCGCAGGCCATGCGATCGGTGTGCGGAGTCTTGAACACCCATTTCTTCGCCGGTTCGATGATGACCACCGCGCCCGCGAGCGAAATGAACGGAATCTGCGCCGCCTCCACCAGCGGCACCACGGCCATGGTCTCGCCGGTGGTCGAGCCGCCGACGATGACATCGACCTTGTCCTGCTCGATCAGCCGCTTGGCGAAGGTGCGCGCTTTTTCCGCGTCACCCGCCGAATCGTAGGAAATCAGCTGCAGCTTGCGCCCCAGGACGCCGCCGGCCGCGTTGAGCTTCTCGACGTAGAGTTCCAGCGTCTTGTTTTCCGGATCGCCGAGGAAGGCCGCGCCGCCGGTGATCGACAGGAAGGAACCGATCTTGATCGGCTCCTGCGCCAGCGCCTGCCCGGAAAACAGGGTGCAACCCGCGGCCAACGCAGCCAGGCTGCGCTTGATGCTGATCTTAGCTTGAGTGGATTTCATTGTGCCTCCTCCAAGTGTTTGCGGAAACAAACGCGGCGCGCCCGGCTTTATTGGAATTCCTGCCGCTGCTGCGTCGGTGTCAAACCGGGAAGGCGCCGGCCCTGCCTGGCCTGTGCCGCCAGCCTCTGGCGCCGGCCTTTGCCTGCCCTGAAAGATGATTATATGGTATTCTCGTACTTCAATGCGATTTTTGATCCAGATCAGCATTTCCGGCGGAAAAACAGTTTCAAAGCCTCGGAAATCACCATGGATCAGACCGGCACAGACTGCAACTTCGGCGGCAGCCCACAATGACGATCCGCGATAACGTCAGCGATAACGTCAGCGATGACGACAGCACAAACCCGGACCTCGCCGAACTCAGCGTGCGATCGGCGGATGCGGCCGATCTGGGGCAGATCATCGCCATCGATGCCCAGGTGACGGGAATCGAAAAGACGGACTATTGGTACGAGTTGTTTCACCGCTACGGCGCCGGGCGCAACCGGCAGAAACTGTTTCTGGTGGCCGAGTCCGGCACCGACATCGAAGGCTTCATCATCGGCGAAGTGCGCGATTGGGAGTTCGGCTCCGCGCCCTGCGGCTGGGTGTTCGGCATCAGCGTGCGCCCGGGCGCCCGCCTCGCCGGCGTCGGCGCGCGCATGCTGGAGGCGATATGCGACGGCTTTCGCCACGCGGGGGTGGACAAGGTGCGCACGCTGCTCGCGCGCGACAACAGCCTGGTCCTGTCTTTTTTTCGCAGCCAGGGCATGATGGCCGCGCCCTTCATCCCGCTGGAAAAGGACCTGGACTGATGCTCAGGATGCATCCATGAGGCTGCAAAAAAGCACCAGCCTGGCGCTTTACAGCATGCTGGAATTCGCCGCCAACCCCGGGCGCCAGCTCTCGGCCTCCGAAATCGCCGAAAAGTACGGCGCCTCCACCCACCACCTGGCCAAGGTCCTGCGCGAACTGGGCCGCGCCGGGCTGGTCGAATCCGCGCGCGGCGTGGGTGGCGGCTACCGCTTCAGCGGCAACGCCAAGCGCCTGACGCTGATGGACGTGATCGAACTGTTCGAGGACATCAGCACCCGTACCGGCGAGAGCGACGAATTCGACGACTCCAGCGACGTCGGCCGCGCACTGGGCGCGATCATGGCGGAAGTCGATGAAATCGCCAGGGCCACGTTCCGTTCGATCACCGTGGATACCATGCTGAAATTGATCGAACGCCAGCGCCGCGCAGCCAGCGACGCGAAATCGGCCGGCAAGTAGCGCTAGCGTCCGAGCACGGCGGCCGTGCGCGGCCCGTCGATTGTTTAATCTAGATCAAAACAGACGCTGGCGCGTTTGAGGATGATCCTGGGTCGAACAGAATAATTATTCATTTTTCCGCCTGGGAGGGCCAGCGTATGGGCGTATCGCCGGAGACAGTCGAGGCATCGCAGAAACAGGCAAGAGACATCCGTCCTTTGTCCGGAAACGAGGCCATCGCCCGCGGCGCCTGGGAAGCCGGGGTGCGCGTCGCCGCGGCCTATCCGGGCACGCCCAGCACGGAAATCATGGAATCCCTCGCCGCCTACCCGGCCGCGGACCTGCATGCGCAGTGGTCGACCAACGAAAAGGTTGCGCTCGACGTCGCCATCGGCGCGTCCTTCGCCGGCAGCCGCGCGCTCGCGTCGATGAAGCACGTCGGGCTCAATGTCGCCGCCGACGCGTTCATGTCGCAGGCCTATATCGGCGCCAACGGCGGGCTGGTGCTCGCCGTGTGCGACGATCCGGGCATACACAGTTCGCAAAACGAACAGGACACGCGCATCTACGGCCAGTTCGCGACGGTTCCCATACTCGAACCGAGCGACGCGCAGGAAGCGCTGGACCTGACCAAGCTTGCCTTCGACCTGTCCGAACAGTTCGATACCATGGTGATCGTGCGCTGCACCACGCGCCTGTCGCACACGCGCAGCCCGGTCGCTATCGGCCCGCGCACCGAGCGCCCCTCGCGCGGATTCCTCGAGAATCCGGCGAAGAACGTGATGATTCCCGCCCACGCGCGGCGGCGCCACGGCGTCGTGCTCGAGCGCGAGGCCAGGCTGAAAGCCTACCTCGAAACCTCGAGCATCAACCGCTGGGAGGTAGCAACGAACGACAGTGGAACGAACGACAAAGGCACGAACGACGGCGGCAAAGCCGGCTTCGGCGTGATCACGGCAGGGACCTGCTATCCCTACGTGCGCGAAGTGCTGCCGAACGCGAGCGTGCTGAAACTGGGCGCCTCCTGGCCCCTGCCCGAGGGCCTGCTGCGGCGCTATTGCGAGTCGGTCGAACGCGTATTCGTAGTGGAGGAACTGGAGCCGCTGATCGAGAAGGAACTGCGCGCGCTGGGTATCAAAGTCGAAGGTAAGGCCTTCTTTCCGCGCGAAGGTGAGTTCTCGCCCGAAGTCCTGCGCGCCGGATTCGAGAAGGCCGGCGTGATCGAGCCGCGCGCGCAGCGCGCCAGCTGGGCGATCGAGCCGCTGGTGCGCCCGCCGGTGCTGTGCGCCGGCTGCCCGCACACGTCGAGCTTCATGGCGGTGCGCGCCTCGGGGGCGCGCGTGGCCGGGGACATCGGCTGCTACACGCTCGCGTGTCTTGATCCGCTGCGCGGCCTCGATACCACCGTGTCCATGGGCTCGTCGATAGGCAACGCCATCGGCATGGCCATGGCCGGCGAGCCCAAGCCGGTGATGGCCACCATAGGCGATTCGACTTTTCTGCACGCCGGCATCCCCTCGCTGATCAACGCGGTGTACAACCAGGCGAACATCACGGTGCTGCTGCTCGACAACCACATCACCGCCATGACCGGCGGCCAGGA